>NZ_JBEOUW010000006.1:0-127474 GCF_040303045.1 Kitasatospora sp. NPDC096140 | reverse complement strand
GCTGTCGGCCCGGCCCGCGGGCCGGGCCGACAGCGACCGGGTCCCGGGCGTCAGACCGCCGCGGGCACGACCGGCTGGGACTGGGTCGCGCAGTGGATGCCGCCTCCGCCGGCGGCGATGGCGTTGATGTTCACCGGGACGACCACGCGGCCCGGGTACTCCGCCGCCAGGATCGCGCGCGCCGCCTCGTCGGCGGCCGCGTCCCCGAACCGCGGCATCAGGACGGCGCCGTTGGCGGTGTAGTGGTTGGTGTAGCTCGCCAGGAACGCGGATCCGGTCCCCTGGATCTTCTCGTGGTCGGGGCCGGGCAGCTCGATGATCGTCAGCGGGCGGCCCTGGGCGTCGGTGGCGCTCTGCAGCACCTGCTTGGCCTGGTTGTACACGGTGACCCACATCGGGGTGGAGCCCGGTCCGGGCCTGTCCAGGATGACCCGCCCGGGGGCGCTGAACCGGGCCACGCAGTCGATGTGGCTGTCCGTGATGTCCTGGCCCGCCAGGCCGGCGAGCCAGATCACCTTCTCCACGCCGAGCGAGGACTTGAGCCGCTGCTCGACGTCGCTCTGGCTCAGCCCGGGGTTGCGGTTGGGGTTGACCAGCGAGCTGACGGTGGCGAGCAGGGTGCCCTGCCCGTCGGTCTCCAGCGAGCCGCCCTCCCCCGTGAACGGGGCCCGGACGCGGTCGATCCGGTACCGGTCGAGCAGCGCGGCGGCCGCCTTGGCGTCGTTGGCGAAGGCCTGCTCGTAGCCGGTGCCGGTCTTGCCCCAGCCGTTGAAGTTGGTGTCCAGGCCGGCGATGGCGCCCGGGCCGACCAGGAAGGTCGGGCCGAAGTCCCGGATCCACAGGTCGTCGTTGGAGATCGGGAGGAACGTGATGCCCCGGGACGACGGGGTCGCGCCGGTGTCGCAGAGCGGGGTGGCGGCTGCCACCGACTCCGGGTTGATCACCATCACGACCGGCTCCCAGCGGGAGATCTCCTTCGCGAGGTTCGCGATGTCCCGCTGCACGGCGGGGAGTTGGGCGCCCCAGGCGGAGGTCGGCTCGGGCCAGGCCATGAAGGTGCGGGTGTGCGGGTCGGTCTCTGCGGGCATGCGCAGCGCCGGCGCGGGGCTCGCGGCGCGGGCGGCGCCGGAGAGCAGCGGGCCGGACGCCACCAGGGGTACGGCCGCGGCGCCGTAGCGCAGGAGTCGGCGTCGGGTGATTGCGGGCTTGTCCATCGGTGCCTCGTGCGGGGTCGGGCCGCCCCGGGCAGTCGGTTGCGGCCGATCGGGCGGGACCGTCGGCACGCGCCCGGGGCAGGGCGGGCGGGACGCCCACATCCTGCCCCTAACTGAAATTTCAGTCAACGCGCACGAGTCCACACTCGCAACCCGCGCACGACACAGCCGGGCTCGTCCTTTCCCGGACCGGATCAGCCCGGCGAGTGGAACAGCGTGCGCATCGCCAGGTCGGCCACTTCGCGCAGTTGCTCGCGGGTGCAGCCGCTCGCCGCCTGCACGGCGATGCCGTCGGTGACGGTGTACACCAGCTGCGCGAGGACGCGCGGATCGATGTCGGCCGGCAGGTCGGCCGCCTGCTCGAAGCGGCGGCGGAGCGCGGCCTCGCCGGCCATCCGACGGGCGATCACTTCCCGGCGGATCGGCTCGGAGTCCGGCCCGCAGGCGTGCACGCTGTTGACGCTCAGGCACCCGTGGGGGCTCTGCGGCCCGGTGGTCAGTTCGACGGCCCCGAGGATCAGGTGCTCGACGACGCCCTGGGCGGTTGACGCCTCCAGGGCCTCGGTGGCGAAGGCTCCCGGGCTGGTGAAGTAGCGGTCGAGCACTTTGTGGAACAACTGCTCCTTGTTGCCGAAGGCCGCGTAAAGACTGGGCCTGTTGATCTCCATGGCCGCGGTCAGGTCGGCGAGGGACGTCCCCTCGTAGCCCTGCCGCCAGAAGACCTCCAGCGCCCGGTCGAGCGCGGCCTCGGCGTCGAAGGCGCGCGGGCGACCGCCTGGCATGCCGTACCTCCTCAAGTTTTTTACCTGTCGGTACATTACCCCTTGAACTCCGCCTGCCGCCCGCTCTAGTTTTGTATCGATCGGTACTAAACGAGGGAGGACACATGATCAAGGTCGGGGTCGTCGGAGCAAGCGGCTGGGCCGACGCGTCACACCTGCCCGCACTCGCCGGACTCGCCGGGTTCGAGGTGACCGCCGTCGCGACGACCCGCCAGGCCACCGCCGACCGGGCGGCGGCCGCCCACGGCGTGCCACTCGCCTTCGCCGACGCCGCGGCGCTCGCCGCCCACCCCGACGTGGACCTCGTCGTGGTGTCGGTCAAGGCCTCCGGCCACGCCGCGGTGATCAGGGCCGCGCTGGCGGCGGGCAAGCACGTGCTCTCCGAGTGGCCGCTGGGCGTCGACGCCGCCGAAGCGGACGACCTCGCCCGGGCGGCCGCCGACGCCGGCGTCGTCCACGCCGTCAACCTGCAGGGATACCAGTCCCCCGACGCCCGCCACGTGGCCGACCTGGTCGCCGCAGGCAGGATCGGCCGGCTCGAATCGGCCGTACTGATCGCCTCGGGCGCCCCCTTGGGCGGCGCCCGCATCGCACCGGACCTGGCGTGGACCACCGACCCGGCCGCGGGCACCTCGCTCCTGACCATCATGGCCGGCCACTTCCTGGCCGCACTGGACCGGATGGCGGGCCGGCTGGTCGAGGTCTCCGCGAGGCTGCCCCGCCCGCACGACCGCGTCGAAGTCGAGGGAACGGGGCGGACGGTGCCCAACGGGGTGCCCGCGCAGGTGCTGGTCCACGGCATCCTGGAGAACGGCGCGACGGCGTCCGTCGCGGTGCACGGAGGCAGTGGGAGCCCGGACGGCTTCCTCGTCAAACTCGTCGGCTCCGAGGGCACGTTGACGGCGGCTCCCACCCGGCCCGACACGTACATGCACTGGACCGACTGGGACATCAGGATCGACGGCGAGCAGGTCGAGGTGCCCGCCGACCGCCGGACCGTCCCCTTCGACCCCGCCGCCGGTCCGGTCGCCAACGTCGCGGCCGTCTACGAGGAGATCGCCCGGTCGATCGCCGAAGGGCGCTCGCCCCGCCCCGACTTCCACACGGCCGCCGCCCACCACCGGCTGCTCGCAGCCATCGAACGCGCCGCCGCGACCGGCGCCACGGAACAGGTCCACTGACGACACCGACCACCGGCGCCCACCCGAGCGGCGGAACCTCGGCCGGGCGCCGGGCCGGGCCACCGCCGGGCGACGCCGGGTAGCGGGTCGTCGGGCGGGGACGCTGCCTGCGTCCGGGCGCGGACGCACAGGGCCGGGCCCGGCCGAGCCCGGAAACCGAGTGACCGGAACGGCCGTCGTCTCCGACAATGGCGCATGCCGATCGACCACTGGCCGTTGCTGGGGCTGCGCCTGAACACGGCCCGCCTGGAACTCCGACTGCCCGACGGCGAGGAACTGGCCGCCCTGGCCGCGCTGGCGGCCGACGGCGTCCACGAGCCCGACCGCATGCCCTTCATCGTGCCGTGGACCGATCTCCCGCCGGCGGAACGGGCGCGCTCGGTGGTGCAGCACCACTGGTTGCGCCGGGGGAACTGGTCGCCGGACGACTGGGCCCTGAACCTGGCCGTCTTCGAGCACGACCGGGTCGTCGGCCTGCAGACCGTCGCCGCCCGCGACTTCGCCGTCCTGCGGGAGGTCACCACCGCGTCCTGGCTCGGCGCGCGGCACCACGGACGGGGAATCGGCACCGAGATGCGTGCCGCCGTCCTGCACCTGGCCTTCGCCGGCCTGAACGCGCGGGAGGCGAGGTCGGGCGCCTTCGAGGACAACGCCTCCTCGTTCGCCGTGTCCCGCAAGCACGGCTACGAACCCGACGGCACCGAGCGCCACGTGGTCCGTGGCCGACCGGCGGTCAACAGGCGCCTGAGACTCACGCGTGCCCACTGGGAGGCGCACCGGCGGGTCCCCGTCTCGATCCGTGGTCTGCCGCCCTGCCTGCCGATGTTCGGATCACCGGACACCGGCGGCGCCGTTCGCCGAGGGCCGGTCCCGTAGCGGAACGGAGGTCCCGGTCCCGGGCCCGGCGTCCGGCGGTGTGTCAGTGCCGGGTGCGAGGATGCCGGTCATGAGTGACCACGCCGGTCGGCACCCGCGCGCCGCCATCGCCGAGTACTGGGACGCCGCCGCGGCGGGATTCGACGAGGAGCCCGATCACGGGCTGAGGGCCGGGCACACGCGGTCCGCGTGGGCGCGGCTGCTGCGGACGTGGGTGCCGTCGGGCCCGCTCGACGTCCTCGACGTCGGGTGTGGAACCGGTTCGCTGTCCCTCCTCCTGGCGGAGGCCGGGCACCGGGTGACCGGCGTGGACCTGTCTCCGCGGATGGTCGAGCAGGCCGGGAGGAAACTGTCCGGTGCCGGCCTGTCCGGCCGTTTCCTGGTGGGTGACGCGGCTGCGCCGCCGACCGGCGGTGAGGCCTTCGACGTCGTGCTGTCACGCCATCTGGTGTGGACGCTGCCCGACCCCGAGGCCGCGCTGCGGGAGTGGGTGCACCGGCTGCGGCCCGGCGGCCGACTGGTGCTGGTCGAGGGCCGGTGGCGCGAATCCGGGCAGGCCGGCGTGCCGTACGTGGCCGGGGCGGAACTCCTGCCGTGGAACGGCGGGGTGGCCGCGGAGCACCTGGCGTCCGTGGTGCGTCCGCTGGTCGCCGATCTGCGGATCGAGCCGCTCAGCGGGAACGCGGACCTGTGGGGCGGTCCGGTGGACGACGAGCGCTACGCCGTGATCGCCCGGATCTGAGCCCGGTCGGAGGGCGCCCGGGTGCGGTGCGCCGGCCATCGGGCCGACCCCGAACGGTCGGTGCGCCCGGCCGCCCCACACCGCACCGGTGCGCGATGCGGTGCCCCAGCCGGGTGGATCCCGTAGGGTCGGCGGATGGCGAAGTACTTCGACGTGCACCCGCAGACCCCCCAGGCCCGCACCATCAGCACCGTGGCCGACAGCCTCCGCTCCGGGGCCCTCATCGCGTACCCGACCGACTCCTGTTTCGCCCTGGGCTGCCAGATGGGCAACCACGAGGGCATCGAACGGATCCGGACGATCCGGCGGCTCGACGACCGTCACCACTTCACCCTGATGTGCGAGAACTTCGCGCAGCTGGGGCAGTTCGTCCAGATCGACAACAACGTCTTCCGCGCCGTCAAGGCGGCGACGCCGGGCAACTACACCTTCATCCTCCCCGCCACCAAGGAGGTGCCGCGCCGTCTGCTGCACCCGAAGAAGAAGACGGTCGGCGTCCGGATCCCCGACCACGTCGTCACCCGGGCCCTGCTCGCCGAACTCGGCGAGCCGCTCGTCTCCAGCACCCTGACCCTCCCCGGCGAGGACGAGCCGATGACCCAGGGCTGGGAGATCAAGGAGCGGCTGGACCACGTGCTGGACGCCGTGGTCGACTCCGGCGACTGCGGGACGGAGCCGACGACGGTCGTCGACTTCTCCGGCGGTACGGCCGAGATCGTCCGCATCGGCGCCGGCGACCCGACGCGCTTCGAGTGACCGACCCGGGCGCCCTGCCCTCCGTCGTCCCCGCCGACCACCGGCCGCCGGGGACGACGGGCGGCGGAGACGCCGGCAGCGGGCCGCCGACGGGCGCGGCCCGGGGCCGCACCCGTGCCCGTGCCCGTGCCCGTGCCCGGGGCGGTGTGCGTCAGGACCAGGCGACCATCTCGCCGGCCATGGTGAATCCCAGGAAGAAGGAGAGGGTGATCCGGCGGCCGCCTTCGAAGTCCTGCACCCGGTGGAAGTTGCGGCAGTCGAAGAAGACTCCTTCGCCGGGCTCGGCCGTCGTGGTGGCCGAGGGCGCGTCGGCGACGACCTCGGGGGCCCAGCCGTAGCCGTCCTTGCGGGCGTCGTCGGCGGGGATCCAGCGGTGCCGCCAGACGGTCAGCGCGCCGCCGTGCTCGGCGACGCTGAGGTGCAGGTTGAAGGCGAGTTGCACGATGGGCGGGTCGTCGAGGCGGCCGGGGAACTCCCGCACCACCTCGTCGTAGTGGATCTTCGAGCCGGTCGGGAACTCGCGGAGGATTCCGACGTGCAGCGGGCGCCCGCCGATGGTCGCAGGGCGCACCGGGATGCCCAGTTCGGTGCTCAGCCGGTGCAGCACGGCCGCTGCCGGGTCGTTCCCGCCGTGGATGTCGCGGACGGCCTTCCCGGCCCGCTCCGCCTTCTCCCAGTAGGCGTCCCGGACGTGGCCCCGGGTGTAGTGGTCGTACAGCGCGGGACCGAACTTGAGGATCGGCGGGTCGAGCCGCTCCTCGTCGTAGGCCTCGAAGTCGGTCTGCTCGATGCGGGTGAGAAGGCCGGCCAGGTCGGCCCGGAGCAGCCCGGGCACCCGGACGACGGCGCAGGTGCCGGCGGCCAGCCGTTGCAGGGCCTCCCGCAGCTCGCCTTCCCGGGCCGTCTCCGTTCCGAACATCACCGCGTCGCCGGGCGCCGGGGGTCGCGTCCCTCCCGGCGGTCCGTGCCGGCCCGACGGGCCACGTGCAGCAATCACCCCATCACCATAGGTGACGGTTCGTTGTGATCGCGGAAAGCTAGAGGACCCGGGAGCGTAGCCTGCTCCCGGGCCCCTGTGTGCCGCCCAATTGTTCACACCGACACGTTTAAGGGTCGCGGATCAGATTGAAACCGACGCGTTCTGCCTTTGAACTACCGTGCCACGGAGCGGCACAGACGGGACTTGAACCCGCATTCGTCGATATTCGTCCGCACCCGGTCGATCCGGTGTTCGGCGGCGAATGCTGAGACTGGAGCGAGAGTCTGAGATTCAGGGGGCCTGCCTCTGCCGCTTGGGCTACCCCGGCCTGTGGCGCCGGGGGAAGGATTCGAACCTCCACTGTGACCCCTGGGTCAGCTTCAACATCAGTGTCAGCTTTTCGCGCCGTGCGACGCACCCGTCCGACTCCGCGGACGAGGTGACGTGCCCGGCGCACCCGCCCGGCTCCCCGGGCGGGCGATCATGGGGCTACCGGAACAGGTAGCCGAAGACGGCGTCGCCCACCCGCTGGTCGGTGACCTCGACGGCGTTGGCCTCCTCGCGGGCGAACTTGACCGCCTGCTGGAGCTTCTCGACCCGCTCGGCGAGCTCGTTCACCCGGCGGGCCGGCAGCGCACCGGAGAACTTGACCGTGGTCCAGTAGCCGACCGCGATGTCCTCGTAGTAGACCTCGACCTGGGCCGGGTGCTTCTCGGTGGCCTCGGCCTTGACGTGGTTGCGCGGCACCTTCTTGGTCCGGATGGTGCGCACCGGCTCCGTCTTCCAGGAGTCGGTGGACGGGTCCAGGTTCCAGGACTCGGAGGCGTCCAGCACCGGGAGCTTCTTCACGAAGGTGAACAGGTCGGTGAGCTGCTTCTCCAGGAAGAGCAGGTACGGCACCGGCACCCGGGCGAGGAGCACCTGGCCGTCCACCACGACGTCCGCGCTGGCCCCGATGTTGGCCCAGTCCTTGGTGGCCGTCACGTCGAACAGCCGGGTGAGGGTCTGCGCGGTGGAGCGCAGGATGTCCTCGGCCTTCAGCTGCACCCGGGTCGACTCCGGCGGCAGCTGCTCGCCCTCCTCGTCCTTGGGCTGGTAGGTCCGGGAGATGCCGGCCAGCAGCGCGGGCTTCTGCAGGTCCTGGTGGGCCTGCGTGAGCTCCTGGAAGGATTTGGACTTGACGCCCTTTTCAACGGCGATGATCTGGTTCAGCTTTGCCACGTCGGGGACGCTACCAGTCTCCAACTGATCGGTGACACTTAATTTTCGATCGCCGTCCGAGCTCTTGTGGATGGGATGCCAACCACCCGGGCGGTTGCCGCCCCGGGCGCGGACGGTGGCCCCACACCGCTCGCCCCCGACTTCCCGTCGGAATCGAAAACGGGCTGTTCGCCCCGGGCTCGCCCGGAACCTCCGGGGTTGAACGAGCCGATCGAACAGGGGCAGGATCCAACGCCGTGACGGACACCTGGATGATCATCAAGTCCCTTGCCGAACGCCTGAGTTCACTCTCGGACTGCCCGCCCGAACAGGTGATGCTCGGACAGGCGCTGAAGCTCGCGGAGGAGAGCGGCGAAGTCGCCGAGGCCGTCATCGGCGTGCTCGGGATGAACCCGCGCAAGGGCCGGTCCCACACTCTGGAGCAGGTCCACGCCGAGGCCTGCGACGCCGCCGTGACCGCCCTGATCCTCATCGCCCGCACCGGCGCCGACCCCGAGGCCGTCTTCACCCGGCACCTCCGGTACCTCTCCGGGCGGCAACTCACCGACGGCGGCTGACCGGACCGCCGCCCTCCCCCGGCCGGTGGCGCCGGAGCCCGCGCCCGGGGCTTCAGCGTGGCGACGGGCGGTGGCACGATGCGCAGCATGACCATTCTGGAAGAGCGTTCGTGGCGGTGGCAGGGAGCCGGCGGACCGGCGGGGTGGGAGGCGGCGTGGGTGCGGACGCGGGAGCTGCTCGTCCCCGTCGTGCCGGACAAGCGCTTCGCCTTCCAGAGCGACCCCCACCGCGGTGAGATCGCCGACGGGGCGGCCGGGTTGGCGACCGCGTTCTACCTCCTCACCGACGGGTCCGCCGCAGCGGTGGCGGACGTACGGCGCGACCAGGTCGAGGAGTTGCTGCGACCGGGAGCCGGCGAGACGGACGGCGACGTCGTACGCCGGTGGGAGGAACGCCTGCGGGCGCTCGGCCACGAGCCGGAGACCGGCGCCGACCCGGTGTGCGAGCGGTGGCGCGTCCTGCGGACCGACTTCGGCTGGGAGGACGATCTCACCGTCATCGGGGAGGTGCTGGTCCGGCAGGGGTACGGCCTCCTGGCGGGCCTCGGGTCCGTCCTCGCCGACCTGCGGGGGACCTTCTGACCCGACCGCGGCACCCGACGCAGCCGGACGGGTCCCGCCGGTCGGCGGGCGGGTCAGTAGCGCTGGGCCTGGGCGACCCTGGAGACCAGCGCCTGGTCCCGGTCGATCGGGCTGAACGCGGTCGGGGTGGCCTTCGCGCCCGGGGCGAGGTCCGTGACGCCCAGGTAGGAGGTGTCCACGACCTTGCCGGTCTCGTCGAGGAACTCCACCTTGATCGCGTACGACGCCGTCGAGCTCGTGCTGTTCACCACCGTCACCAGCGCGGCGTTGAATCCCGCCGCCTGCGCCTTGGGCAGGCCGGTGAGCGTGACGTCCGACAGGGCGTTGCCCGTGCCCTGGGTCTTCGACAGCACCTCCTGCGCCTTGGCGCGGCCCGCGGCCACCTGGGCCGAGACCGACGCCTCGAACGAGGACGCCGCCGCTGACAGCGAGGACACGGCCTGGGAGGCGGCGGCCGCCGCCGAGGAGGCCGCCGCCGAGGCCGACTCCAGCAACGAGGACTTGGCCGAGGCGATCGAGGAGGGGAGCTGGCCCGAGAAGGAGCTCGCGTTCGGCGAGAACGGGCGCGACGGCGAGCTGGTCGACGACGTACTCGACGAGCTGCAGCCGGCGGCCACCAGCACCGTGCAGCCCAGCACCACGGCGGCGACACCGACCCGCCGGCTCGTACGGCCGGTGCGACCCGTGCAGCCCGTGCGGTCCGTGCGGTCCGTGCGGTCCGTGCGGTCCGTGCGATTCGACGTGCTCCCCAGCCTTCCGCGGCCACGTGACATCTTGGTCTGCCTTCACCTCACGGCCGGACACCCAGCGGCCCGACCCTCCTCCGCACCACCCTCTGCCCCGGCGCACCGATCCGACCACCGGGCCTACTGCGATCAGGTTGCCGCCCGGCACTCCCGGTGACGTCCGCGGCCGCGGCGGCAGGACGCCGGTCGCCTCCCCGGACGGGTCCCTTCCCCCGCACCCGCCCGCCCCCGCCCTTGGTGACTCCTCCGACCGTCCCCTTCCCGCTGCCCCGCGCGGCCGGACGATCGGACGATTACCCGCGCCCCGCCCCCGCCCCTACGGTCGGGGGGTCACCCGCAGGTCGCTGTCGCCTGGTCGGGCCGGTTGCGGGAGGCGGGCGCCCGGACCGGCTCCGCAGAGGGGCGTGGACCGTGTCCGTGACCGGGAACTTCCGCATGGCGAAGCAGCTGACGGGCGGCCGGGTGCTGCTGTGGTCGCTGCTCGGCCGGCTGCCGACCGCGATGAGCCCGATCGGCACCCTGCTGCTGGTCAGCCGGAACACCGGCAGCGTGTGGTCGGGTTCGCTGGTCGCGGGGGCGCTGGCGGGCGGTCAGGCGATCGGCGGTCCGATCGTCGGCCGGCTCGCGGACCGCCGGGGGCAGCGGACGGTCGGGCTGGCCGCCGCCCTGGCCAACGCGGCGGCCCTGGTCGTGCTGGTCGCCGCCTCCGAGCGCGGGCTCGCGCTCGGCTGGCAGATCGCGCCCGCCGCGCTGACCGGTCTGTCGGTCCCGCTGGTGGGCCCGCTGTCGCGCAGCCGCTGGGTCCGACTGGCCGCCGGCGAACCGGAGTTGACCGCCGCGATGCTGTCACTGGACGGGATCGTCGACGAGTTCGCCTTCACCGCCGGGCCGGCCCTGGTCGGCGTGCTGGCCGGCGCCGCCTCCCCCGCCGTCGCCCTGCTCACCGCAGCCGTGCTCTCCGGCGTCTGCGCCGTCCTGTTCGCGCTGCACCCCACCGCCGCACCGGGCGTCCCGGCGCCGTCCCACCCCCAAGACCGCTCCGCCGGAAGACTGTTGAGCACGCCGTACGTCCTCCTGCTGGCCGGGACGGCCCTGCTGGGCGCCTGCTTCGGTTCGGTCCAGGTCGGCGTCACCGCTACCACCGAGGCGCTGGGCCGGCCGGGCGCCGCCGGGCTGGTGTACGGCTTCCTGGGCTGCACCAGCTCCCTCGCGGGCGTCGTCATCGCCTCGCTGCCCGCCCGCCGGGGCCTGCCGGCCCGACTGCGGGCCGGCGCGGCGCTGCTCTTCGCCGCCTCCTGCGTCCTGCTGCTCACGAGCGGCGACCTCATCGACGACAGCCCCACGAACGGCAGTCTCGCGGCGCTCACCGCGGCCATCGGCTTCCTCGGCGTCGCCGTCGCGCCGCAGATCATCACCGTCTTCGGCCTGGTCGAGCGCACGGTGCCCGCCACCCGGCTCGGCGAGGCGATGGCGGCCCTGGTCAGCGCGCTGATCCTGGCGCAGTCGGCGGGCACCTTCCTCGCCGGCTGGGCAGCCGACCACGGTGCCCCCGGCTCCCCGTTCGCCGTCACCGCCGCGGCCGCCGCCACCGCCTTCGTCCTCGCCGCCTGCACCGCGACCGACCGCCGCTACCACCGTCGCAACGCCGAGCCCCGGCCACCCGCGCCCGCCGAGACCCGCACCGCCGACCCGGCCTCGTGACCGATCCGTCCGTGAGGATCCGGTCCCGGCCACCCGGGCGATCCGGGTGAGGCGAATGAGGCGGATGAGGCGGAGGCGCTGAGCTGCGCACCGTTTCTGGCCAAGTTCGCCAAAGCGTGTCGCTGTTGTGAGCGCGCTGTGTAGCTTCGAGCGCGAACCGGAAAGCGTCATTCGCTTTTGGGCCAGGCGCTGTGCGCGCCCTGGCGGCCCTGTCGGCCACTCCCTCATCTTCCTCGCAGACGGGAATCGTGATGACCACCCCGAGCACCGGAACAGCTGGCACCACACCGACGAGCACGACCACCCCGGCGAGCGCGTCGCCCGCGATCCAGGTGGACAAGGCGATGCTCGACGGCGCGACCCCGAAGGACCTGCTCCCGTCCACCGGCAACTACCCGACGGAGATCGTCCGGTACCGCTCGGTGGTGCTCACCGACATCCCCAACGCGAAGCCGGCCCGCAAGCTGACCGGCGCGATCGACCTCGGCGAGGACAACCTCCCCTTCTACGACCGCCCGGCAGAGGGCATGATCGTCACCACCGAGCAGAGCTGGTCGGCCCAGGGCGTCACGCTCGGCCGCCTCCTGCACAGCCTCGCCCTCGCCCCCGGCGAGAGCACCAAGGTCGCGGTCGTCGACTGGCAGCGCACCACCAAGGCCACCGGCACCGAGAAGACGGCCGAGGCCGATACCCTCTCGTCGACCAGCGACCAGAACCGCTCGATCAACGAGGTCGCGAACGCGATCGCCCGCGAGGAGCAGCACGGCAACTCCCAGGCGTTGCAGTTCAGCAAGTCGTCCAGCAGCGGTGGCAGCGGGGGCTTCGCACTCGGTTTCGGAGGTATCGGCGGGAACTGGAGCAATTCGGAGAACACGGGTTTCGCCACCGCGGTGTCGCGCTCCACCGGGGTGAAGTCGGTGGCGGAGGAGGCGACGCAACGGATCAGCGCGCGGACCCAGCAGCTGGCGACGGCGGCGCGCAGCCGGAACATGACGGTGGTGCGCGAGACCTCGCAGGCGGAGAAGGACCAGGTGCTGACCCGGGTCGTCACCAACTACAACCACATGCACGCGATGTCGGTGCAGTACTACGAGGTCGTCCAGGCGTACACCGTGACGACCAGGCCGACCAAGCTGGAGCGGTGTCTGTTCATCCCGCTGCAGGAGCTGACCTTCACCTACTCCAGCCTGCAGCGCTACAAGGAGGTGCTCGCGTCGGTGGCGCCGGGCGAGTGGGCGGCGAAGATCCGGGCGGCGAACCCCTTCGACACCACCGTGCGCAAGCTCGACGCCTGCGTGGCACCGGAGACGCCGAGCGGCCAGGTCTTCGAGGGGGTGGACCTGATCGACATCGCCGGCGGCCCCATGGGTGTGTACGGGGTGCGCAAGGCCGACGGCAGCCCGGTGCGGTTCGATCCGGTGGCCCGACAGTGGAACCCGATACCCACCACCGGACTGCCGGGCGGCGGCCTGAACCGCATCGCACCCGGTAAGGACGTCGTCTGGGGGCTGCGGGCCGACAGGACGGTCGTGCACTTCGACGGGACCACCTGGAAGGCCGACTCTCAGGGCTTCAAGGGGCTGGGGATCGCCTGCGGCCCGGACGGCACGCTCTACATCGTCGGCGGGGACAGCTCGCTCTGGCAGCGCACGCTGAACACCGTGTGGCAGCCTCTGAACGTTCCCCAGGCCGACGAGGTCGCCGTGACCAGCAGGGGCAAGGTCTGGTACCTGCGCCAGGGGAAGACGTACGAGCGCACCGAGACCGGCTGGCAGGAGCTGTCCCCGTCACCGGCGACCGTGCAGCGTCTGTCCGCGGGTGCCGACGGCATGCTCTGGGCGTCCCTGGCCGACGGCAGGACCGCGCTGCTGCCGTCCGGTGCAACGGCCTGGGCCGTCACCGGCAGCACTGCTCCCTCCGGCAGCGTCGTGACGACGACGAAGGCTGCCTCGGCCGCCAGCGCGGATGTCTGGCTGCTTCGCAGTGACGGGTCGCTGGGCCGGAACCTCAGCACCGGGACGACGCCGCGTGAGACGCCGGTGGCCTTCGACGCGCAGCCGAAGGCCGACGCCTCCTACGCCTCCCGGATCGACGTCTGGTACGACGAGGCCGGGATCCGCAGCATCCAGATGGTCTTCCCCGGCCACACGTTCCGCTTCGGCGACACCGGCGGCTCCGGTGTCCAGCAGCGCGCGTCCTACACCTTCGGCGGCGCGGACAAGCTGATCTCCGTCGACGCCTGGTCCGGCACCGCCGCCCGCGGCAGCCTCGCCGGTCTGCGCCTGACGATGACCTCGGGGGTGGCCAACTTCGGAATCGCCGAGACCACCACCGTGGCCCCCGACCTGACCGAGGACGCCGGCGGCGCCTCGGCCATCTGCGGACTCTTCGGCACGACGGTGAAGCTCGGCAGCCGCACCTACATCGAGTCCCTCGGCTTCTACGTGCGCGGCGGCAACGTCTCCCAGGCGGTCCTGGACCACCTCAACGACAACCGCCGCCACTACAGCCAGGCCGTGTGGGCCAACGCGGACGAGCTCACCCTCAGCCGCATCCTCGCCAACTACTCCTACACGCCGTCCGGTTCGACCGCGCCGGCGGTTCCGCTCGGCATGCTGCTGGACCCCAAGCCGATCGCCGCCACCGGCAACTACCTCGGCTTCCGGTGGAACTTCGCCAGCGAGCAGGAACGCGAGGCGTGGACCAAGACCCGCCAGGCAAGCGACAACACCTTCGGGACGCCGGTGACCAACACCGTCGCCATCGCAACCAAGGGCGTCTTCGCCGAGGCCGTCCTCGGGCGGGCCAACTCGGCCGAGAAGATCGACCTCACCCGGTTCTGGAACTGGAAGGACTCGCCGATCCAGATCACCCCGGCCGACATCGCCCCGGTCTCCACCGCCTCACGCGCGCAGAACCTCGACACCACGGTCGCCGCCCTGAGCGCCACCCAGGCGAAGTTCACGCCGCTGGCGGCGCTGCCCGACCCGGTCGGCCTCCAGACCGCCCAGGCCATCGCCACCGCCAACCTGTTCCGCGACATGAGCGGCATCAACACCGTCGGCCAGGTGCTCACCAAGGGCATCGAAGCCGCCGCCAGCAACGACAAGGCCGCTGGCGAACGCGCCCAGGAGGCCTTCAAGACCGCCACCGAACACACGCAGAAGATGAGCCAGATCGCGGCCGACGCCATCACCAAGATCATCCCGGCCATCGCCGGAATGCCCGGTGGCGGCGGCAACCTCAGCGCCCTCGGCGGCATGCTGAACCAGGACGGCAAGACCGGCTCGGACGCCAAGGCCGATGCCAAGTCCGGCACGAAGGCCTGACCACCGCACCACGCGGGCCCGGGCCACCACCCGGGCCCGCCCACAAGCCGAACGGCCAAGCTTGCCGTAGCGACTTCCACCCTCCTCTCCGTAGACGGGAATCGTGATGACCACCCCGAGCACCGGAACAACTGGCACCACCCCGACGAGCACGACCACCCCCGCGAGTACGTCGCCCGCGATCCAGGTGGACAAGGCGGCGCTCGACGGAGCGACCCCGAAGGACCTGCTGCCGACCACCGGCAACTACCCGACGGAGATAACCCGGTACCGCTCGGTGGTGCTCACCGACATCCCCAACGCGAAGCCGGCCCGCAAGCTGACCGGCGCGATCGACCTCGGCGAGGACAACCTGCCGTTCTACGACCGCCCGGCCGAGGGCATGATCGTCACCACCGAGCAGAGCTGGTCGGCCCAGGGCGTCACGCTCGGCCGGCTCCTGCACAGCCTCGCCCTCGCGCCCGGCGAGAGCACCAAGGTCGCGGTCGTCGACTGGCAGGGCACCACCAAGGCCACCGGCACCGAGAAGACCACCGAGGCCGACACGCTCACCAGCACCAGCGACCAGAACCGCTCGATCAACGAGGTCGCCAACGCGATCGCCCGCGAGGAGCAGCACGGCGACTCCACGGCGCTCCAGTTCAGCAAGTCGTCCAGCTCCGGTGGTAGTGCCGGCTTCGCGTTGTTCAACCTCGGTATCGGCGGGAACTGGAGCAATTCGGAGAACACGGGGTTCGCGACGGCGGTGTCGCGTTCGACCGGGGTGAAGTCGGTGGCGGAGGAGGCGACGCAGCGGATCAGTGCGCGGACCCAGCAGCTGGCGACGGCGGCGCGCAGCCGGAACATGACGGTGGTGCGCGAGACGTCGCAGGCGGAGAAGGACCAGGTGATGACGCGGGTCGTCACCAACTACAACCACATGCACGCGATGTCGGTGCAGTACTACGAGGTCGTGCAGGTCTACACCGTGACGACCAAGCCGACGAAGCTGGAGCGCTGTCTGTTCATCCCACTGCAGGAACTGACCTTCACCTACTCCAGCCTGCAGCGGTACAAGGAGGTGCTCGCGTCGGTAGCCCCGACTGAATGGGCGGCGAGGATCCGGGCGGCGAACCCCTTCGACACCAGTATCCGCAAGCTCGACGCCTGCACCGCGCCGGAGGCACCGGAGAAGCAGCCTTATGACGGGGTGGATCTGGCCGACATCGCCGGCGGGCCCATGGGTGTGTACGGGGTGCGCAAGGCCGACGGCAGCCCGGTGCGGTTCGACCCGGTGGCCCGGCAGTGGAACCCGATACCCACCACCGGCCTGAGCACCGGCCTGAACCGCATCGCTCCGGGCAAGGACACCGTCTGGGCTCTCAGGACCGACCAGACGGTCGTGTACCTCGACGGGACCACCTGGCGGACCGACCCGTCGGGCTTCAGGGCGTTGAGCCTGGCCTGCGGCGCCGACGGCACCGTCTACGTCGTCGGCATGGACAACACGCTCTGGCAGCGCACCCTGAGCACCCCGTGGCAGGCCCTGAACGTCCAGGCCGACGAGGTCGCCGCCGCCGGCAGCAAGGTCTGGTACATCCGGCAGGGCAAGACCTACGAGCGCAGCGCCACCGGCTGGACGGAACGGGCGACAGGCAGTCCGAGCCGCCTGTTCGCCACCGCCGACGGAACGCTCTGGGGCGCCTTCAAATCCGGCGACGCCTTCGCGGCCCTCGTGCTGGAGCCCGGCGCGACGAGCTGGGGCCCGACCAAGATCCCCGCCCTGCAGACGACGACCGTGAGCTCGACGACAGCGGTCGTCTCGGCCGTCAGCGGGGACTACTGGGGCCTCAAGGCCGACGGGACACTCATTCGCGTCCTCACCACGCAGCGGGAGAACCCGGCGGCGTTCGACTTCCCGCCGAAGGCCGACTCCCCGTACGCCTCGCGGATCGACGTCTGGTACGACGAGGTGGGCATCCGCAGCATCCAGGTCGTCTTTCCCGGCCAGACCGCCCGCGTCGGCGACACCGGCGGCTCCGGCGTCCTGCGCCAGGCGTCCTACACCTTCGGCGGCGCCGACAAGCTGATCTCCGTCGACGCCTGGTCCGGCACCGCCGCCCGCGGCAGCCTGGCCGGACTGCGCCTGACGATGACCTCCGGCGTGGCCAACTTCGGCATCGCCGAGACCACCACCGTGGCCCCCGACCTGACCGAGGACGCCGGCGGCGCCTCGGCCATCTGCGGGCTGTTCGGTGCAACGGTGAAGACCGGCAGCCGCACCTACGTCTCCTCGCTCGGCTTCTACGTGCGTGGCGGGAACGTCTCCCAGACGGTCCTGGACCACCTGAACGACAACCGCCGCCACTACAGCCAGGCCGTGTGGGCCAACGCCGACGAGCTCACCCTCAGCCGCATCCTCGCCAACTACTCCTACACGCCGTCCGGTTCGACCGCGCCGGCGGTTCCGCTCGGCATGCTGCTGGACCCCAAGCCGATCGCCGCCACCGGCAACTACCTCGGCTTCCGGTGGAACTTCGCCAGCGAGCAGGAACGCGAGGACTGGACCAAGACCCGCAAGGCAAGCGACAACACCTTCGGGACGCCGGTGACCACCACGGTCGCCATCGCCACCAAGGGCGTCTTCGCCGAGGCCGTCCTCGGCCGGGCCAACTCGGCCGAGAAGATCGACCTCACCCGGTTCTGGAACTGGAAGGACTCGCCCATCCAGATCACCCCGGCCGACATCGCCCCGGTCTCCACCGCCTCGCGCGCGCAGAACCTGGACACCAAGGTCGCCGCCCTGAGCGCCTCCGAGGCCAGGTTCACGCCGCTGGCGGCGCTGCCCGACCCGGTCGGCCTCCAGACCGCGCAGGCCATCGCCACCGCCAACCTGTTCCGCGACATGAGCGGCATCAACACCGTCGGCCAGGTGCTCACCAAGGGCATCGAAGCCGCCGCCAGCAACGACAAGGCCGCCGGCGAACGCGCCCAGGAGGCCTTCAAGACCGCCACCGAACACACGCAGAAGATGAGCCAGATCGCGGCCGACACCATCACCAAGATCATCCCGGCCATCGCCGGAATGCCCGGTGGCGGCGGCAACCTCAGCGCCCTCGGCGGCATGCTGAACCAGGACGGCAAGACCGGTACGGACGCCAAGGCCGACACCAAGACCGACACGAAGGCCTGACCACCTCACCCCGCGGGCCCGGGCCACCACCCGGGCCCGCACCCACAAGCCGAACGGCCAAGCAGCGCTGCCACCGAACGGCAGCGCTGCCGGACGGTGGTGATCAAGAGGTCCTCGGCGCGTCGTTCCCCTTCGACCGCCGATCGCTGAAAGCCGCCGCAGTTCAGGCGATCGAGCGGAGCATGGAGTCGTAGCGCGGCCCGTCCGGGTACGGCTGCATGGTGCCCATCCAGGAGTAGCCCCACCGCTCATAGAGCGCCCGCACCCGCGGGTGGTCCTCCTCGACCAGGAGGTGAGAGCGGTCCTCGATCCGATGCGACAACAGTTCCTCGTGTAGGGTCCGCGCGATGCCCGTGCCGCGCCAGCCCTCACGAACCATCACCTCACACAGCGCGAACGTCCGGGTGTCGGTCTCCTCCAGCAACTCGGCGGGCGCCGGGGTGATCAGCCCGCCCCACTGGTAGGCCATGGTGCGGGCGAACCCGTAGGCGTAGCCGATCGCGCTGCCGTCGACCTCTCCGAGCGCGCAGCCCCAGCGCGATCCGGCGGCGTGCCGGCGGAGGCGTTCGGCGAACCGGCCGACCGAGAAGAACGGGTCTGCGTCAGCCTCCTGCGCGTACACCTCGGCGTAGACCTCGATCAGCCGCTCCTCGATGACGGGGAGGTCGTCGGCATTGTGGTAGCTGACGGTCAGGGTGGCGGCCACGGTGGTACTCCTCACGAGGTGGTGACGTCGTAGCGTTCCACGAACGCCTTCGTTGCAGGTAGGCGGAGGTCGGCCACGTGCTTGCGGAACTCTCCGAGGCGCATGGCCCATCGGGGGCAGTTCACCGACGGAGAGAGGGTGAGGGCCTGGTCTGCCGTGTCGACGGCCTTCTCCGGCTCGTTGGAGGCGAGGTAGCACTCAGCGAGATGCACGCTCTTCGCGAAGCGGTTGCGGCGGAAGGCGGGGTCCAGCAGGCGCATTCCCTGCTCCTCCTGGTCGGCCGCCTTGTCGGCCTGGCCCAGGTCCATGTGCGCCATGGCAGCGGCACCGAGCAGTTCGCCCGGGCCGACGAAGGCGAGCCACGCCGGGGCCGTCGTGCCGCCGGCCCTGTCCAGTGCGATCTCTGCCCGCGCGAGGGCGCTCGCGCACCGGGTGCTCTCCCCCGAGGCGGCGTAGCCGAGGGCGAGCCGACCGTGCAGGAGGGCGCTGAGCCGGTAGTCTCGGCCGTTGCGGGTGGCCTCCAGGGCAGCGCGGGCGATGGTGACGGTCTCGGTCGCCCGGCCGAGTTCCCAGCTCTGGCGGGACATGTAGGCCCAGATCCGGGCCTGGAGCATGCGGTCGCCGGCCAGCAGGGAGGCGCGCAGCCCGGAGTCGAAGTTCCGGCCGGCACGGGGCTGGTCGCCAGTGTCGAAGGCGAACCAGCCCGCGCTCGCGTGCAGTTCACCGATGACCTGGTAGAGCGACGCCTCCACGCGGGGGCCGTACACGCACCGGCCCATGGCCGCCTCGATCTGGCCGACGAACTCCTCGGCGATGTCGGCAAGCTGCTCACCGCCGTAGGCGTCGTCCACGGCGTGAAGCTGGTCGATGCTCTCCCGGATGCGTTCGACGTCCGACATCCCTATGCGGCCGGAGGCCGGGAGCGGAGCGAACGCGAAGCTGAGGAGGTTCCCGGTGGCGGCGATCATGAACTGGCGACGAAGCACGTGATCCTCCTGAGGTTCGACAGGCGTGTCTCCCAGCAGCGTAGATCGAGGCTGGAGGACAGCAAGCTGTCGAGCCCTCGCACCCGAAAGAGTGAAGCCGAGCTGATCCGCAGCCAGATCGAAGACGTCCATCAGCGCGACGAGGTAGTGCATCTGCGGCAGTTCCGTCTCGCCGGAGAGCCACCGCCGCACGTGTCGGTCACTCGCGTTCCCCGGCTGGCCGAACCGCCGCTCCTCAGCGCTGTTGACCGCCCGCGCAAGGTCGTTCGCAGACAACTTCGCCGCGAGCATGAGCCCCTTGAGGGTGTGATTCGGGCGGGCGGCTGCCCTAGGCGCTCCTCGGTCCGGTGAGTCGACGCTACCCCCCTCCGTGCCGCCGTCAACCCCGGAGAAATGTCCGGGGGACGTGAAGCCGGCCGCCCCGCAATGTCCTATCCGCCGCTGCACGACGGCCGGTTGACTGACTGTCAGCGGCCGGCGGTCGGGGCGGAGAACACCAGCCCCACGGGGAAACGGCCGGCTGACCCGCACCTCCGCAACGGCGCGGTGGTGCGGGCTGACGCCCCAACACGGGGTCCTTGATGGACTCTGCGGCGGCTCGATCACACACCCGCGCTGCCGAAGTCCGGCAGCCGTCAGGAGGGACACGTCGATGAGCGACGGCAACAACAACGGCAACGGCAACCAGCACGAGAACCACGACCCCGAGACCCAGGACAACGAGAACCACGGCGACGAGTAGCCGGTGACCTCCCGGGCCCCCACCCACTCCAGGGGGCCCGGGAGGTTCCACTCCTAGGAGAGGCAAGACCAGAGGTGAACCAGCTCATCCCCCCGGCACAGCCGCCCGTCGTCAGCCCGCGCGGACGCCACCGGCGCAGGTCGGCACACGCCTTCGGCATGACCGTCCCCTCGCCGGACGCCAGCCCCGACGGGCGCATCCTCTACGTCCCGTCCAAGAGCAAGGCTTGGGCCCGCGCGAGGGTGTTCCGTCAGCTCGCGACCAGGCTGCGCAGACCCGCCCAGCAGAGGTGGTAACCGTGACCGAGGCACCACCCAGCCCCCGACACCCGCTGGGCATCACGCGAGCCGCCTGGACGGTCGACTGTGCGCCCGACGCCATCGGCTCTCTCCGGGTGAACGTCACGCGCGTTCTCCGCCGTTGGGGTCTCGACCCGGACGGCGATCAGGCGTTCGGCGTCCTCCTGGTCCTGACGGAAATGGTGACCAACTCCTCCGTCCACAGCGACTCCGGGCTGATCGACGCCGAGATGTGGCGGGACGGCGACAACATCGCCGTGGCGGTCATGGACAGCAGCCGCGAGGAGCCGGTCCCGCGCTCCGCCGGTCCCGACGACGAGTCCGGGCGCGGCCTCCTCCTGGTCCGTTCCTACTCCGAGTCGAGCGGCTGCGAGTGCTGGCCGACCGGCAAACGTATGTGGGCCGTGATCGGCCCCCACCCCGACCCCGAGGGCAATGCCCTCCTCCTGGCCTCACTGGGCGAGTTCCAGACCGCCGTGTGACCTCACGCTCCCGCCCCACCCCTGCTGGGGCGGGCCTCAGGACGCGCCCGTCCACCTCCTACGGCGCGCGGCGGGGAAGGTCCAGCCGGTGGACCAGCCGGGCCAGGTAGGAGTCGCGGCTCTCGGTCTGCCGGTCCCACCGGCTGTCGGAGACGACGCACTCGTACACGAGGTCGGCGTCGTCCGGGGTGCTCCGCGCGCGGCGGGCGCCGAGGCCCCGGCCGCGCTGGAGCCGGCCCCTCGGCGTGGCCGGATCGGCGTACGTGAAGGCGTTCATCACGGGCAGCATCCCGCTCCCGGTGCGGAGCCATCAACCGGTTTCGGGCGACCTGCGCGCCCGGGCGGCGCCTCGTCCGGGCGCAGCGACGTGTGGTCGTCGCAGGGGGACGGCGCTCCCGGGCGGCGGCTGGCCCCGTCGGGTGATCCCAGGGCGCGGGTTCCGCGCCGGGCGGCCGAGGGCTCGCATAGTCGGGAGCGTTCATACCAGCCGATCGTGGGACGAGCCGATGATGCGTCTGAAAGGCCGAGAGATCCTCACCGCCGCCACCGCCCTGCTGCTCGCCCTCACCGGGTGCGGGGCGCCGCAGGGACGGCAGGCCGTACCGTCGCCGCTGCGGGACCCGAGCACCGCGGCCACGCCGACCCCGACCGGGCCGCGGGCGTTCACCCTGGTCGCGACGGGGGACGTCCTGCCGCACACCGAGATCATCCGGCAGGCCATGGAGGACGCCGGCGGCGACGGGTACGACTTCAGCCGGATGTTCGCCGGTGTCAAACCGGTCATCGGGGCCGCCGACCTGGCCATCTGCCACATGGAGACGGTGTACGGCGCCGACGGCGGGCCCTTCACCGGCTACCCGTCGTTCAAGTCGCCCCCGCAGGTCGCCCGGGCGCTCAAGGACGCCGGCTACAGCTCCTGCGACACCGCCTCCAACCACACCCTCGACGACGGGCCGGCCGGCATCCGGCACACGCTCGACGCCATGGACGCCGTCGGCCTGAAGCACACCGGCTCCGCGCGCAGCGCCGACGAGGCGGGCCGCCCCGCGCTGCTCACGGCGGGCGGCGCCACGGTGGCCCAACTCGCCTACACCTACGGCACCAACGGCATCCCCCTGCCGAACGGGCAGCCCTGGGCGGTGAACCTCATCGACCGGGACCGGATCCTCGCCGACGCGAGGGCCGCCCGGGAGCAGGGGGCGGACATCGTCGTGGTCAGCCTCCACTGGGGCACCGAGTGGCAGGACACCCCGGACGAGCAGCAGCTGACACTCGCTCGCGACCTGGCCGCCGAGCAGAGCCCCGGCCTGCCCGACGTCGACCTGGTCCTCGGCACCCACGCCCACATCCCGCAGGCGTACGAGAAGATCAACGACACCTGGACGGTCTACGGCATGGGCGACCAGCTCGCCGGGCACATGTTCAACCACACCGGTGCCGAGGACCCGCGCGGCAACTGGAGCTCGATCGCCCGCTTCACCTTCTCCCCGCCGACGCGACCGGGGCAGCGATGGGCCGTCACCAAGGCCGAGTTCGTCCCGCAGCTGACCGACCTCGGCCCGCCCTACCGGGTCCTCGACCTGGCCGAGGCCGTCCGCCACGACCCCGGGCGCAGCGACTACGCCCGGGCCCTGGACCACATCCGGTCGGTCGTGCTGAGCCGCGGCGGCGCGTCGGCCGGACTGACCATGGCGTCCTGAGCGGAAACGCCGTCGCCGTCCGACCACCGTCCGACCGCCGCCGGAACCGCCGCCGGACCGCTGTCGGGCCGCTGTCGGATCCGCCGCCGGGGCAGGCCTACCCTGTTCCGGAACAGGGGGAGGGCGGGGACGTGGAACTGACGGTGCGCGACAGGCGCCGGCTGGCCGTGGTCGGCCTGATCGGGGTCGGGGTGGCGGCGTGCTACGCGGTGTGGGGCGGCGGTGAGGCCGAATCCGACTATCCGCTCCCGTACAAGCGGCGGAACGCGTCCGTCCTGCGCCGCATCGCGCTCGCCGACCCGTCCACGAAGAACACCGCCGTGGCGGCGGACGACCGCACGATCACGATGGAGGTCGCCTGGAGCGGCTGCGACTACAAGCCCGACCTGGTGGCGCGGGAGACCGGCTCGAAGGTCACGCTGCTGCTCAGGCGCCGCGACGCCTCGGGACCGAACATCGGGTGCGAGGACGGCGGCATCGCCGAGCTCACCGCCGTCCTGCACCAGCCCCTCGGCACCCGGGCGCTGACCGACGCCGTCACCGGCGAACCCGTCCCCCACGCGCACGCCTGACCACCACCGGTCGGCGGCACGGGGGTCACCCGGTGCCCGGCCGGAGCAGCAGGCTGCCGAGTGCGGTGCGGCGGTGCAGGACGGCCTTGCCGGCGCGGGCGGTGGAGATCAGGCCGGCGCCGCGAAGCGCTGCGGTGTGGGCCGAGACCGTGGCGGCGCTGACGCCGAGCCGTCGGGCGAGTTCGGTCGTGGTGCGCTCCTCGGCCAGCAGGTGCAGCAGTTCGGCGCGGGTGTTCCCGATCACCCTGGCCAGCGCCTCGGGGCCGGCGGAGCCGTCGGGCTGCGGCGGGAGGCCGGCGCCCGCCGGGTAGGTGACCACGACCGGGCGGTCCGGGAGGTCGGACAGCAGCGGCCCGCCGGTCCAGTGGAAGGTGGGCAGGAGGAGCAGCCCGCGCCCGCCGAGGTGGATCTCCCGCGGCCCGCCCGGGATCTCCCAGACGCCGTCGCGCAGGCGGGCGCCGGGCAGCAGCCCGGCCAGCACCGCGCCGACGCCACCCTCGGCGAGCTGCACGGCCCGGCGCACGAACTCGGCGTGGTGCAGGTCCTGCACCTGTGCCCAGACCGGGCCGAGCAGCACCTGGAACGCCGTCTGCTGGGCACGCTGGACCAGGCTCCAGGCCTCGGCGTCGCCGCGGTGCAGGTCGTGGATCCACGCCGGGGCGGGCGTGCGCACGGGTGCGTAGACGCGTTCCAGTTGGGCGCCGACCAGCTCGGGCGGGACCGAGCGGACCTGTTCCAGGGCGTCCGGGAGGGAGTCCGCCGGCACGTCGAGGAAGCTCGGGGCCAGCCCGGCCGGGACGAGGTCGGCGAGCGGGAGGGTGACGTTCGGCAGGGCACGCAGTGCCCGGCGCCGCCACGCGCCGTGGAGCAGGTCGCCGTCCCGGCGGCACATCATCGTCAGGGCCACGTTGAGTTCCTGGAGCGGCGCCGGCCGGGGGGCGAGGGTGACCCGGGCGAGGTCGTCGGGGGTGAAGCGGATCCGGAGCACGGCGCCCCCCTTCGTCGGCCCCGACGGTGTCCGGGCGCCATCCTTGAGCCTCGAACCTAAACGATCGCGCGCGCCGCCCGGGGCGGGGCAGCATGCGCCGCATGACGAACGACTCCTCGATCAGCCGACGCACCGTCACCGGGTCGGTGCTGCTGGGCTCCGCCACGCTGGTGCTCGGCGCCGGTGGCCGCGCGCACGCCACCGGCCGTGCCCAGGACGACGACCGTGCCCAGGACGACGACCGTACCCGCACCGACGACCGTACCCAGGGGGGCGACCGTACCCAGGGGGGTGACGTCGTCCTCACCCTGCCCGCGCCCACCGGCCGCCACCCCGTCGGGTGTCAGCCGGTGTACCTCGTCGACGGCTCCCGGCGCGACCCCTGGGACCCCGGGATCCCCGTGCGGGAACTCATGCTGACGGTCTTCTACCCGGCCCGCGACGTCACCGGCCCGGCTCCCGCTCCGCAACTGCCACCCGAGGCCGCAGCGGCGTTCGGCGCGATCGCCCCGCTCGGCCCCCTCCACCTGCCCGCCGCGGGCGTGGACTGGGGCGCCACCCGGTCCCACGCGTTCGAGGGCGCCCCGCCGCTGCCGGGCCGGTGGCCGGTGCTGGTGTACAGCCCGGGCGGTGGCGACCCGCGCGGCCTGGGGACGTCCCTGGCGGAGGACCTGGCCGCCCACGGCGCCGTCGTCGTGGCGGTCGACCACCCCGGCGACGCCGCAGCGGTCCGCTTCCCGGACGTCACGCCGTACCGGACGGACACCGTGCGGACGACCGTCTTCCGCGGCGACCCGCGGGACCAGCCGGCCGTGGCCCGCACGATGATCGACGCCCGGATCGCCGACCTGCACGTCGTCCTCGACCGGCTCGGGCGGGCGGCCGACCTCCCCCTGCCGCGCGGGCTCGCCGAGACGCTCGACCTGCGCCGCCTCGGCGTGTACGGGCACTCCGCGGGCGGGAGCGCCGTGACCCAGGTGATGGACGAGGACCGGCGGGTGCGTGCCGCGATCAACCTGGAGGGCTACCTGGACCACCCGCCGGCCGGGCCCGGCGCTGGCCCCGAACCGTTCCCGGTCGCGGTGCACGGGACGGACCGGCCCCTGCTGCTGCTCGGCAGCGAGGGGTTCGACCGGCGGCGGGAACTGGACCGCTCCTGGTCGGCCGTGGCCGCGCGCTCGGGTCGGCGGGTCCGCAGCGCGTGCATCGCCGACGGCAACCACTGGGTGTTCACCGACTACGCGGCGATGCTCCCCCGGCTCCAGGCGGCCGGGTTGATGACGGCGGCGGCGAGAAGCGCGTCGATCGGCACGGTCAGCCCGACGGTCTCGGTCCCGGAGGTCCGCCGCACGGTCCGCCGGTTCTTCGCGGAGCACCTGGCCGACCGCTGACACGCGTCGCAAACGGCCCGGCCCCCCGGGGGCCACGCTGCCCCGGGGGGCCGGGGGCCGTGCGGTGCGCGGGGGTTGAGAGGATCGCCGCATGGAGTTCGACGACCCGGCCGTCATGCGCCGACTGTGTGTGGAGCGGCTCGGCCCGGAGGCCGGGCGGCGGTTCGCGGCGATGGCCCGGCGCGGGTTCCGGCTGGTCGCGGCCTCGGCGGAGGCCCCCGCCGCCGGGCGGTCCCGGCTCGGCGGGGACGCGCTGCTGGAACCGGGCGTCCCGTGGCCGGCCCTGGAGGGCGTCCCGCTGTCGCTGCACGCCGTGCTCGACACCGATGCGCTCGCCGGCTGGCTCGGGGACCAACTGCCTGTCCGGCCGGGCCTGCTGAACTTCTTCCACCTCGATCCCGACGTGCCGTACGAGGAGTACAGCGCGCTGGACGCGTACAGTCCCGACGCGTGGCGGGTGATTCCCGCCGATCCCGCGCGGGCCGTCACCACGAGCGCCCCCGAGCCCGCCCGCCGCTACCCGGCTCGGCCCGTCCACGCGGTCCCGGTGACCATGCTCCCGGACAGCTGGGACCTTGAGAACGACGACCTCCCGTACGACCGGGACCGGCACTGGGGTGCACCCTCGCTCGTCCTCGACGCGATGGACGACCTCGACGGGAACACCGCCGGCCACCACTGCGCGTTCGGCTGGCCCGACACCTCGTACACGTCCACGGTGACCGCCCGCGACGACGACGGCCCTGCCGTCCACCTGCTCCAGCTCGCCGAGGACGCCGACCTCGGATGGGGCTGGGGCGACGCCGGGACGATGTACTTCACCATCCCCGCCGGGGCGTTCGCCGCGGGAGACTTCGGCAGGGCCGAGGCCGCCGGCCACTGCTGCTGAGCGGACACGTCCGCGGTGGCCGGCCGAGCGGCGCGCGTGCCCGGCCGAGCCGCGCGTGCCCGACCGGGTGACCACCCGCAACGGACCCCGCACCCGGCTCGTTCACCCCCGTGCCCGCCGGAACGCCCCGCGGGCGCACCGCAGGCAGAAGAAGGGGAAGGGGCTCACATGCACCAGGCCGTCACCAGGGCCGCGGCACTCGCCACCGCGGCCGCCGCCGTCCTGCTCGCCACCGCCACGCCGGCCGTCGCCGCGGGCCGGCGCAGCGGCGACGCCTGCACCCACAACTGGTCCGGCCCGCAGGTGTGCATCGCCGTCGACGGACACGACGACTGGGCACGGCACCTGACGGTCACCTGGACCAACCCGGGCAGGGCAAGGCAGTCCACCGCGGTCCTCCACGAGGGCGACCACCAGGTCGAGGTCCACGAGCGGATGACCGGCACCGCCCGCGACGGGCGGATCACCGCGGAGTGGACCGACATCGAGGTCGCCTGGGGACGGCTGTGCGGCTCCTTCACGGACACGCCGAACGTGTGGGCCTGCGTCGACATCCACAGCGGCGGCCCGTACTCCTCCTGACCTCGCGGCGTCGGCCGCCCGTTCGTCCGGGCCGGCCGGTGCCCGCGGGTCCGCTCAGCCGGAGTGCAGGACGCGGAAGCGGTCGGGTGCCGCCGGATCCCGGTCGACGACCTGGACCGGCGGCCACGCCCACTGCCAGACGTCGACGCCCGGCGTGCGGGAGAACCGGATCCGCCCGCGGGTGCCCTCGACGCTGACCTGCGGCCACGCTTCGGCGATCCGGGCCCGGTCCGTACCGTGCGAACGCAGCACCTCGGCGAGGACGGTGACCGTGTCGTAGCCCTCGAAGGCGACGAAGGACGGCGCTTCGCCCAGCCGCTCGCGAAGGGCCGCCTCCACGCGCGTGCCCAGCGGGCCCAGCTGCTCGGGAAGGTAGCGCAGGAACGGGATCGCCGCGCCGTCGTCGCCCAGCAGCGCCGCCCATTCGGCGAACTCCGGCTGCCCGGCCGGAGCACCGATCAGGACCCCGGCGAGGCGCGGGTCGCGGCGGACGGACCTGACGATCGGCACGGCCGGATCCGGCTGACCGACCAGGAGGAGCAGGGCCGTCGCCTCGTGCCGGACGAGTTCCTCGCACACGGCGTCCGGCGCGAGCGCGACCGCGTCGAGCTCGACGACGGTGCCGCCCTGCGCCGCGACGTGCTCCCGCAGGATGCGGGTCCCGGCCGCCCAGTAGACGCTCGGCTGCACGGCCACGGCGATCCGCCGGTGGCCCGCGCCGAGGAGGAAGTCCGCGTAGGTGCGCCAGCCGTGCGACTGCGCCGGGCACAGCCGCGCGACCCACGGCGTCGGCTGCTCGACGAGCGCGTCGAGCACCGCCGACGAGCAGAGGTACGGCAGGCCGAGGGCGTCCGCCCTGGCGGCGACGGCGCGGGCGACGACGCTGTGGTACTCCCCCGCCAGGGCGGCCACGCCGAGGCCGGCCAGTTCCTCCACCGCCGCCTCGGCCCGCTGCGGATCGGCCGCGGTGTCCCGGACCAGCAGTTCGAGCGGCCTTCCGGCGATCCCGCCGCCGTCGTTGACCTCGCGGACGGCGGTTTCCAGCCCGGCGAGCACGTGCCGCCCGGCCTCGACCCAGCCGGGCCGGGTCAGCGGTACGAGAGCGCCGATCCGCACCGGAGATCCGTCAGGGTGCGCCGCTCCGGACGACGATGGTGAGGTACTCATGCGTGGGCGTCTCCCGCCTGACGGTTCGGTCGCAGGCAGCGCGGGCGACGTCGGCGGAGCGGCGAGTCCCGGTCGTCCGCGTCCGCCCAGCCCCGCCGCGCTCCTCACCTCCGCGGCGCGCGCACCTGCGGGATCATGCCGGACATTGCATCCACCACCACCGGCGCCGGGCAAGCGAATTACGGCGGGCGTCCGCAGGCGCGCCACCGGGTCCGCGAGGTCCCACGGGACCGCCGGGGCCGCCGGGTGGGCCGGCCGGGCGTCACACGCACGGCCGGTACCCGCTGGGTGGGAGCGGCGTCGGACCGGATCCTGGTGGCATGCCCCTCCCCCTCTACGGCGTGGCCGCCGGCACCTTCCACTCGTTCACCCGGGACCCGTCCCACCACTTCGGGCACTGGTACCACGGCCACCTCACCCTCGCCACGCCCGACGGCCTCTGCCCCACCGCCCTCGACGTCGACGCCCCGACCGACGTCGGGGTCTCCTACCGGCTGGTGGACGACCTGACGGTGGACCGCATCGCCGCCGTCCGGGCCCTGGCCGACGGGTTCCACCCGCTGGCCTCCACCCCGGACTCCGGCGCGCTCGACTACGCGCGCAGCCCGATGCTCCAGGACACCGCGTGGCTCGCCGAGGCGGCGGCGCTGTTCCGCAAGGCCCGCATCGCCCTGAACCGCCCCGCGCCCGGCTCCCCCGCGTACGGACCGGACCTCGCCGACCGGCTGGCCGCCGGCCTCCCGGTCCGCGCCTTCCCGTGGGTGAGCAGCAACGGCGACAACGCGCTGGACGTCCTGCTCCCGCACGTCCGGGCCGCGAGCCGGATCTACGTCTTCGGGCAGCGCTTCGACGACGGGCTGGGAGTCCACGACGTCCACCTCAACCAGGGCGACCCGGTCGGCAGCCCCTGGTACCAGGACAACGGGACCTGGCAGGACGGCGCCGTGGTGTGCGAGCACACCGACGGGTGGGTGGTCGCCTGGCAGGTCAGGTTCAACACCCAGGTCCTCACCACGGACGACGCCGGCCACCCCCACTGACGCCCCCGGCGGCGCGTCTCCGGCGGACAGCAGCCCGGCCGACCCCGAGTCCGCAGACCGGGCGCGATCGGGACTCCGGCGGCCGAGCGCACCTCCCGTCCGCGGGTTCACGCGGCCCGGCCGACAGCCCTCCCGGCCGGGCCGAGGTCGCCCGACAGGTGCCGCTCGGCGGCGTGCCAGGCCGCGGTGACGGCGTGGTGGGCGGCAGCCGTCGCCTGGGCGACGTCGCCCTCCAGGTGGAGCGGGGCACCGAGGTGGACGTGCAGGGCCGGGCGCCGCAGCGGGGCGGTGGCGAAGCCGGCGAGCTGCTTGGCGGCGCTGCCGGAGCTCAGGCGGCGGGCGCCGCACTGGCCGAGCGGCACCACCGGGGCGCCGCTCGCCGCCGCGAGCCGGGCCAGACCGGTACGGAAGGCACCGGGCTGCGCGTCACCGGAGTCCCGGCGCTTCGGCAGGCCGCCCTCGCCGTAGATCAGCACGACCCGGCCGGCCGCGAGCGCCGCCGCGGCGGAGTCGAGGGCGGCGGCGGCCCTGGCCGTCCCGCGGTGGACGGGGATGTGACCGCCTGCCTGCAGCACCCCGCCGAGCACGGGCACCCGCCACAGCCCGGCGGTCGCCATCACCACCGGCTCGGTGCCCAGCCTGCGCAGGGCCGCCAGCACCACGCCCGGATCGGCGAGCGAGCTGTGGTTGGCGGCGACGATGCTGCCCGGCGCGACCGGACCGGCCACCTCACAGGTGACGGACAGACGACCGAGGACGGGCACCAGGGCACCGGCGATCCTGCTGAGCATGGCGGGGCTTCCTTCCTGGCCTTCGCGGCCTGCATGGCCTTCGCGGCCTTCCTCGCCCTCCGTGGCGCGGCACCGCCATCCTCGCCGGGCACCGCCACCGGCCGCCTGAGTAGCGGTACTCAGAACGGGACCGGGTGGGGACCGGGTACCGACCCGCCCGGCACCCGGCCGGCCCGCACCCACAGCCGGCCCGGACCCACTGGTCGGCAGCAGCAGCCCGGGTGGGAGGATCCCGCCGACAGTTCCGTACGAGGAGGCCCGGTGGACGACCACGCGCAGCATGACCACTCCGACTGGGAGGAGGTCGTGTTCGCGGCCCGGGAGCGTGCCCACGCGCGGCAGGCCCTCATGGTCGAGCGCTTCGGGCTGTCGGGCGACGACGTGCAGTACCACTGGTCGATGGACGACGCGCGGATCACCTGGTCCCGCGGCGGGGCGGTGTTCCTCACCGGCCGGCTCACGATGATCGGCACTGTCAGCCTCGCCCGGCAGACCTGGTTGTGGTCCTGGGCCAACGACTCGCTGCCGCCGGCGGTCCTGGGCGACATCGAGCGGGTGCGGCGGTTCGGCGAGGCGAACGACTACCCCGTCCTTCCGTGGCCGGGCTTCGACCACCACCCGGAGCTGGTCGCCGAGGCGCGGATGGTCGCGGCGTCGGTGCTCGACGCCGACGGGCTGTGGGCGGACTCGACGGACGACGTGCAACTCCACTTCCTGGTCCACGACCTGGCGCCGGTCCCCGAACCGCGGTGACGCCCGCCCCCGAGTCCGCGCGGCTTCACCCAGGGCAGAACGCCGCCGTCTTCCCTCGGCGCCGCGGATCCCTAGGCTGAGGGGGTGAGCACTCATGCGCCGAACGAAGCCCGCGTCATCCCCCTGCGCCGGCAGGCCTCGCCGCCCGCGCCCGATGGGGCCGCCCGCGCCCCGCAGCGGCCGGCCGGAGCCGCACCGGAGCCCGCGCCGAGGGAGCCGCTGTGGCGCGACCTCGTCGGCGGTGTGCTGCGCCGCGAACGGCTGGCCCAGGAACGCACGTTGAAGGACGTCGCGGAGGAGGCCCGGATCTCGATGCCGTACCTGTCGGAGCTGGAGCGCGGCCGCAAGGAGGCCTCCTCCGAGGTGCTCGCGGCCGCCGCCCGGGCCCTCGGGCTCGGCCTCGGCGACCTGCTCTCGCTCGCCCAGGACGACCTGGCCCGGTACGCCCGCAGCCGTACGGCCCGGACCGGCCGGACGGGCCTGGGGCGCACCACGCCCACGGCGCAGTACGACGGGCTCTGCCTCGCCGCCTGACGTCCGCCGGAGCACCCGAAGCGGCGGCCGGTACACCCCCGTCGTACCGGCCGCCGGTTCGGTCGCCCGTTCGGCCGCCGGTTCGGCCGCCGTCCACGCCGCGGCTCAGACGGACGCGGCTCAGACGATCGCCACTCACACGGAGGCGGCTCAGACGAGCGCGGCCCGTCGGCTCAGCACCGCGTCGGCCAGCCCGTAGGCGACGGCCTCCTCGGCGGTGAACACCTTGTCCCGGTCCATGTCCGCGCGCAGCGTCGCCGCGTCGTGGTGCGTGTGCCGGGACAGGACCTCCTCCACCTGCGCGCGGACCCGGACCACCTCCTCGGCCGCGAGGCTGAGGTCGGAGACCGTCCCCTGCCGCCCGCCGCTGGCCGGCTGGCCGAGCAGCACCCGCGCGTGCCGGAGCACGAAGCGCCGCCCGGGATCCCCGCCGGCCAGCAGCACCGCCGCCGTCGACGCCGCCTGGCCGACGCAGAACGTGGAGATCGGCGCCTGCACGAAGGTCATCGTGTCGTAGATCGCCATCAGCGAAGTGAACGATCCGCCGGGCGAGTTGAGGTAGATCGAGATCTCGCGCTCCGGGTTCTCCGACTCCAGGTGGAGGAGCTGCGCGATGACCACGTTGGCGACGCCGTCGTCGATCTCGGTGCCGAGGAAGACGATCCGCTCGTTCAGCAGCCGGCTGAAGACGTCGTAGGACCGCTCGCCCTGCGCGGTGCGCTCGATGACGTAGGGAACCGTGTACGAGCCCATGTCACAGCCCCATCCGTCGGCGCGAGACGGCCGGGCGGATGTCGGTGAGCGACTCCACCATCCGGTCCACGATCCCGTACTCCTTGGCCTGCTCGGCCGTGAACCAGCGGTCGCGGTCGCCGTCGCGCGCGATCGTCTCCTCGCTCTGCCCGGTGTGCTCGGCGGTGATCCGCTCGATGGCCTTCTTGGTGTACTGCAGGTTCTGCGCCTGGATCACGATGTCGGCGGCACTGCCGCCGATGCCGGCCGAGGGCTGGTGCATCATGATCCGCGCGTTCGGCAGCGCGAACCGCTTGCCGGGCGCCCCCACGGTGAGCAGGAACTGGCCCATGCTGGCGGCGAACCCCATCGCCAGCGTCGAGACGTCGTTCGGGAGGAGCCGCATGGTGTCGTAGATGGCGAGGCCCGCGGTGACCGACCCGCCGGGGCTGTTGATGTACAGGCAGATGTCGGTGTGCGGGTCCTCCGCCGACAGCAGCAGCAGCTGCGCGCACACCCGGTTGGCCGACACGTCGTCGACCTGGGTGCCGAGCAGGACGATCCGCTGGGCGAGCAGCTGCGCCGCGAGCTGGTCGTCGAAGCGGCTGGGCGGTGTGCCGCCCTCGTCCGCGTGGGGCGAGAGCGTGCCGAGTGCAGTCATCCGGTCTCCTCGGTCGAGGCTGATGTTCCGTCGTTCTCCACCCTTGCCCCGGGACGGCCCGCGGGTACGGTTTCTCTGCCCGCCGCAGATTCGCCACGGGCAGAGCACCTCCGCCCCCGCCCGCACCAGCACCCGCGCCGTCCGCCCCCGCCCGCATCACCGCCGTCGGAGCCCCGTACCGGCCAAGCGGGCCCACGCCGTGCCCGGACGGGCAGACGGCTCTGCCCCCACGACAGCCGCGGGGCCCTGGTGGCGCGTACGCGGACTTGCTCTACTGCCTCCGGACACCCACCCGCGGCACCCGCCCACCCACGGCACCCGCTCGCCCCCGGGCACGATCGAGGAGAACCACGCGATGCGCGAACACGTCACCGGGGCGCAGCGGTCGGCACCCGCGGAGCGGGGATCCCGGCAGGCGGGGCGCAGGCCGGCCGTACCGGCGGCTCCGGCGGTGTCCGCGGCGCCCGCACCGGGCCGGCCGCGCAGCCCGGGCGAGGTGACGGCCCTGCAGCGCTCGGTGGGCAACGCCGCGGTGGCCCGGATGATGGAGCAGGAGCGGCACGGTCCCGGTTGCGCGGCCGACCACGGCACCGCCGTGCAGCGGGCTCCGCTGAACCTGACCCGCGAGGGCCAGGACGGGGCGGGGCGGCAGCCGTTGGACTCGGACCAGGCCGACGACGTCTTCGACTACGCCCTGACCTCGCTGGCGAAGGGGAACCACGAGGCGGTGGAGCTGCTCCTGAAGCGGTTGGCCGAGCTCTCTCCCGTGCCCGACTACCTCGACGCCCTGCGGACGGCGGTCGCGGGCAACCACGCCGACGACCGGCCCAGGATCCCGCCGGAGGTCCACTTCATCTGGATCGGGCAGCCGATCAGCAAGCCCGCGCTCGACCAGATCGTCAGCTGGGCGGCGAGGGCGCAGAACTCCGACTGGAGCATCAACCTGTGGACCGACCGGAACAGCACCTGGCGTACCGGTGACACCCTCCGTGTCAAGCTGACCGGGAAGCTGAAGTTCCGGAGCATCGAGGAGGCGCTCGACGACCGGGTGCGGGAGATCTACACCACCGCCACGACGGGGAATCAGAAGGCGTACCCGCTGGCCTCGGACGTCGCCCGCTACAGCATCCTGAAGAAGCACGGCGGCGTGTACGCCGACGTGGACCTGGGCTCGGGGGGCATCGACCTGCAGCGGACGAAGCCCCAGCTCCGCGACACCGACGTCCCCGTGCTCGGCCCGCTGATCCGCGATTCGAAGAGCCTGAAGGGCACCCTCGACAGCGCCGGGGCCGGGCACGCCTCCGGTCTGCCCGTCGGCGACCAGGTCCGGATCGCGGCCCAGTACCTGCTGGACACCGGCGGCTACGGCAACCACTTCATCGCCGCGCAGAAGAACTCCGCCGTGATGGACCGGATGATCGCCAAGGTGGCCGCCGACACGTCCGGCATGGACGCCGAGGAGCTGCACATGGTGGGCCCGGCGGCCACCGGCCCGTTCGGGCTCATCAAGGTGGTGGACCAGCACCTGAGCGAGGAGTTCGGCGTCGAGAGCCTCCGGACCGGCGAGCACGCCCTGTTCCAGACCGCGGGGCGCCAGTTCCACGAGCACATCCAGTGGCTGACCACGGAGAGCGAGAACCAGAACTACTGAGAGCTGTCCAGCCGATCGGGCCCGGGGAAATTCGGTTGCCGCGGGCCGCCCTCTCGATCATGATCGCCCGCATGGACTTTTGATGACTGCCACGTAGTACGTACCTGTCGCGCGATCGACCTCGGGGCCTGACGAACCGGCCCCGGGGCGATGGGTCGCGCCCCTCGTGAGCATCCGTCAGAGAGCGGGAGCCGCCGAGTGAGTTCGGCATGCCCTCCTGCTGAGTCCTGAAAGCACCCAACACACATGAATACCGACCGCAAGGCCCTGTGGGCCGTGCGTCAGTCCGCCCTGCCCACCGTCGTCCGGTCCTGCCCGGACTGTCCCGGCATGCGGCACCGCGCCTCGGGGAAGATCCGCGTCAACGCGAGCGGCAAGCTGCTCGACGTCTGGCTGCTGTTGACCTGCGCGACGTGCGACCGGACCTCGAAGGTGCCCGTCCACGAGCGCGTCCACGTCTCGACGCTGGAGCCGGCCCGACTGGTGGCGTACGAGATCAACGACCCGGCAGCGGTACGGGAGTTGGTGACGAGCGCGTCGCTCGCGGCGAAGAACCGGTACCGGCTCGACTGGACCGGGACGTGGGAGCTGGAGGCCCGGATGCCGCTGTACGCGCTCGACGACCCGAACCCGCTCTCGGTGCAGGTGCGCTTCGAGCTGCCCGCGCCGGTCCGGGTGGAGCGGCTGCTCCAGCTCGGTCTCGGCCTGAGCCGGGCCGAGGTGCGCCGTCTGGTCGCGGACGGGCGGATCCGCCTGCCGTTCGCCCCGGACGTCAAGGCGCACCAGGACTTCGAACTCACCATCCACGGACCCGGTTCCGTCGATGCGGCCAAGCACGCGAAGTCCCTCGACGCGCCCGACGCCGAACGCACCGACCTGGCTCGGATCGGGCTGCCGCCCGCACCCGGCCGGGAACTCCCACGCCGGGCCACCGCGCACCAGTAGTGCTTCGTCAGGTGGCTCGTCACGTCGTCGTGTGGCCGGTAGTTCTCCGGTCGTGTGAGGGCCGGAGAGCTCGCGGTGTGACGGGGTCGGTTGGAGGAGTTCGCAGCTGAGGCGTTCGTGCCCTTGGCCCGCTGTGATCAGCGGGCCAAGGGCGGTCTGTTTCTGCGGGGGTTGTTTTGACTGATCGTCATAGCAACTCCCCTGCCGCGCCCTACAATCGGCCGTCACTGCACATCGCCGAGGGAGTGGCCGTGATCGAGCTGTCCGATGTGATCCGGGACCTGCGCAGCCAACTGGGACGAGCGATCGAGGCCGCGGCCGACGAGGAGCTCGAACTGGAGCTCGGGGACATCGAGCTTGAGCTGACCGTCGCCCTGGAGAAGGGCGGAGGGGGCACGGCGAAGGTCAAGTTCTGGGTCCTGGAGCTGGGCGGCAACGGCAAGATGGGACAGACCGACACGCAGCAGCTCAAGCTCACGCTGAAGCCCCGTCTCAGGAGCACGGGCAGGAGTCCGCACGTGTCCGGCTCCGCCGTCGCCGGAGAACGGTGAGCACGGTGCGCGGCGAGCGGTGCACTGTGGGAAGTGAGCGGTGAGAAGTGAGAGCTGAGCGGTGAGCGGTGCTGCCGGAGCAGGCGGAGCAGGCGGAGCAGCCGGCCGGCGGTTCCCGGCCTCCACGGGGCTGGATCCGGATCGCGCCGCGGAGATCCTGGTCACCACGGTCGACGGCAGGGACGAGCGCGGGTCCGGATACCGGGTGACGTCCCGGAGCGTGCTCACGGCCGGCCACGTCGTCCGCGATGCGGACGACCTGCGCGTGCGGTTCCGGGCGGACCAGCCCGGCGAGTGGACGGTGCGCGGCACCGTCCTGTGGAGCCACGATCGACTCGATCTCGCCGTGGTGGGCCTCGACGACGGCGAGGACCGGTCGGCAGGGCCGGGAGCAGCGGTGTCGCCGGTGCGGTTCGGGGCCGTCCCGGCGCTCGACGGCACCGTCACCTGCTCGTCGCTCGGTTTCCCGCTCTTCAAGCTGCGCCGGTCCGTCGACGGCAGGGGGCCCTTCAGGGACGCCAACCACGTCACCGACGGGAGGGCTCCGGCCTTCTCGAACCGCCGTGAGGGCCGGCTGGCCGTCCGCGTCGACCAGTCGCCGCGCCTCCACGGCTCCTTCGGCGACCGGAGTCCCTGGGAAGGCATGTCCGGTGCGGCCGTGTGGAGCGCGGGGTGTGTCATCGGGGTGGTCACCGACCACCACGAGAACGAGGGAACCGGGGAGTTGTCCGCCGCCCGCGTCGACCGGTGGTACGAACACCTGACGCGCGAGGAGGTCGCGTTCCTCCACGAGGCCATCGGCCTGCCGCTCACCCGGGACGGACTGACCGAGGTCCGCGTCGACCGCTCGTCCGCCGATCTGGAGGCCGTACGGCAGTCCCGGGGGCTCCACGCGCTGCTGGAGGCCGAGCTCAACGCCTCCCCGGTCCACCACTACCGTCTGCGGGACAGGCCCGGGCCGTCGCTCGACGACACCTACGTGTACCAGCGGGTCGAGGAGACGGTCAGCAGCTCGGACCTGAAGGTCAGTGCGCCGATCACCGCCGACGAGGTGCTGACCCGGCACCGTCACATCGTCCTGGAGGGACAGCCGGGGGCCGGCAAGTCCACCTTCCTCCACCACGTCGCCCGCAGACTCGCCCGGTCGTGGACGACCGGGGAGGAGGACGACGAGGTCCTGCTGGACCGGACGGTCCTGCCGCTGCGGGTGGCGCCCCAGGATCTCGCCGGTCCGGAGCCGCTTCCCGTCCTGCTGCGCGCCTCGGCGCACCGGAGGCTCGGCGGGCTGCTCTCGTCGGGTCTGCCGGTCGACCTCTTCGAGAAGTCCGTCCACGCCGTCCGGTGGCTGGTGCTGGTCGACGGCCTGGACGAGATCGTCGACGTGTCCGCCCGCCGACGGGTGCTCGACGTGATCGCCGCGGACGTGCGCAGGCCGGTCAGTTCCTTCCGGTGGATCGTGGCGACCCGCCCGCTGCCCGCGGCGGAGGTGGCGTCGCTGCGTGAGGACGACGTCGCCGTGTACCGGCTGGCTCCCTTCGACGACGCCCAGCTCCGGCTGCTGGCCGGCCGCTGGCTCGACGCGGAGGCCGACGAGGCCGCCGGTGAGGACAGGGTCAACGGCTTCCTCCGGCAGATCGACGCCAAGGGCCTGCGTCAGATCATCAGGACGCCGCTGCTCGCGTCGATCGCCCTCATGGTGTACCGGGACCTGCCCGGCGAGCTCCCGGTCGGCCGGGCAGGCCTCTACGAGGACCTGATCGGGTACCTGTTCCGGCGGGACGCCGAGGGCGGACGCCGGTCCGCCTGGCGGAGGACGGTCGTCGAGGAGGGCGGCGACGAGTCCCTCGCGGACCGGCTGTACGGGCTTCGTGCGGGCCTGCTGACGCACCTGGCGCGGATGACGCTCGCGTCCGACACGGCCGTGACGACCGCGGACGCCGTCGCGTGGGCGAAGAGCCGGGTGCCCGATCCACCCGACTTCTTCGCGGCCTGGGCGGAGGCGATCGGTGCGCTGCTGGCTGGCACCGGGCTGTTCCACGGCGTCCACACACGGGGGGAACTACACTGGGCCCACCGGAGCCTCGCCGAGTTCCTGGTGGCTCGCGACGCGGCCAGAGCGCTCCCCGACACCTGGCCGGGCGAGGACTGGCAGACCGACGAACTCCTCTCGGCCGCGCTGGCGGAGACCCGTGACGAGCTGGCCGTGCTCACCATCGCGTGCTGGGCCCACGAACGGGGTGACCGCGCGGCCGAACGGCTCGCCGTGCTCCTGATGGACCGCAGCGACCGGTACGAGGACTACACCCTCTACACCAGTGAGGTCCTGTTCGGACTGGACGGCAACACCCCGGACCGGTACGCCCTGCTGGCCGGTCGCCTTCTCGCCGACGGGCTCCAGCTTCCGGAGGACCTGCGGATCCGGATCGTGCACCGCCTGGCCGATCGCACCCCTTCGCACTTCCACTTCGGCCTCTTCAGCGATGTGCTGTGTGCACTCCCCGACACGGGCCCGGCGCACCGGGCGCTCGAAGCGACCCTCAGGGACACGTCCCTGTCCTTCAACTCCCGGTGCGAAACGCTGCCCACGCTCAGCCGCCTCTCCGGGGTCGAGTCGATGCTGAGCGCAGCCTCGGAGCTGCTGGCGCAGTCCCCGGCGGGCGTCGAGACGAGAGTCACCCGCGGCGGCAACGTGTACCTCGACAGGTCGGATCCGCGCGCCGTCGTCGCTTCCGTCCTGGCGCGGGTGCAGGATCCCCCGGCGCAGGCCATGGCCGCGGAACTGGCCGAGCAGGCATGTGACGAGCTCGGGACTGCCGAGGACCGGGAGGTCGGCTCGGCGGCCACCAAGGGTTTCCTCGCCGACGCCTTCACCGCCCTGGGGAATCCCGGAAGGGCGGTGCACCTGCTGCAGTCCGAGAAGTCGAACGAGATCACGGTGGCCCGGCTGGTCGCGGCCGGAGCGACCTCGGCCGCCGTCGCGGCGGTGCGGGACATGGCAGCGGATCCGCAACGGCTGTCCATCGCCTCGATCGAAGTCCTCGTGCAGGCCGGCGTGCTGGATCCCGTTCCGGAGATCTGCGCCGATGTGCTCCGGTCCCTTACGGAGGAACTGAGGCGGGAGCTGCACGAGCGGGAAGGCCTCGACGAGTGGACCGCGAACCGCCGCGGGAGGGAGATCAGCCGACTGCTCCGGTTGCAGCTGAGATCCGGTGATCCCGCCCTGTCCTTGCAGGTCATCCGAGCGGTGGCCGGCGAGCCGGCGGAGGTGGATCCGATCCTGGCCCTGTGTGTACGGGCGGCCCCGAAGGAGTTCGCCGATCTCCTGCGGGACGCCGACCGGTCGGGCTTCCAGCAGGCCGTCAGGAACCACCTCCCGCCGATGGCGGCGGACCCGGACGACCCCGCCGTCAGGCTGTACGCGAGCCTGGTCCTGTTCGAGATCGGCGAGCTGCCGGACCCGGCGCCCCTGCTGCGGAACCTGCTCGACCGGCGTACCGAAACCGACAGCCGGCTGGACGTCGTGGAGCGGCTGCTGTCCACGCGCCTGCGCGCCGAGGTCGACGGCGTACTCGTGGCGATGGCCGCCGAGGACGAGCTCGGGAAGGACCTCGCTCTCGCGCGCCTGCTGCTCTGGACCGGGCAGGTCGGCGTGGCGGCCTCGGTGGCGGAGAGGACGGTGCTCGCGAGCTGTGACGGGAAATCCCACACGCTCGGCAGGGACGCCGTCGATGCCGTACGGATGTTGGCCACGCATGACGCCGGCCGTTGCTCCGAAGCCGTCGCACGACTGATCCGGACCATGCTCGGCCAGTTCGCCCGCGATCCCGAGAGCGCCTGCAGAGAGCTCCTCTCCCTGCTGGAGATCCTCCCGGACGGCGAGCCTCGGACGACCGGTCCCGACGCGGTCTCCGAGGCCTCCGCAGAACTCATCGAGCGCCTGTCCGCGGACGGGACCGCGAGCGGCTTCCGCGCGGCGGTGTGCGCCACGCTGGCCCTGTCGGCCGCCGCTCGTCACGATCCGCGGACCAGAGCGGCAGCGAGACGGGCCTGCGAAGCGGCTCCGTGGACGCAACTCGACTTCCGCGACGACTGGTTGACCGTGGGCACGGCCAACGCGGCCGCGCAGGTCGCACTGGCCGGCGACTACGCGTACATGCGACGAATCGTCCGGAGGATCTCCACGTACCAGGGCTGCGCCGATCTCCCGGATGTGCAGGCGCGCGTGCGGGCCGCGGTGGACGGCTGGGTCTCCTCCCTTCCGGAAACGTCCGACGGTACGGAAGGCACCGAGGCCGGCACGTTCGGGGAAGCGTCCTCCTAAGGTGGCCTGATGGACAACCAGCATCAGGGCCCGGATGTGGAAACCGCACCGCCGGTCCCGACGAATGTCGTCGGCCTGGCCCCCGTGTTCACCGACCCGCTGTGGCGGATACCCGTCCGGCTGAACCCCGTCGAGGTGGACCTGCTCCGCACCGAGCCGCTGCGCCGGCTGCACTTCGTCGCGCACGGCGGGGCCTCCACGCTCAGCACCCTGCAGTCGTACTCCCGGCTTGAGCACACCCTCGGCGTCCTCGCGCTGGTCGCGCACTTCCGTCCGGACGACGAACTCCTGCGGGTCGCCGCGCTCGTGCACGACATCGGCCACCTGCCGCTGAGCCACACCTTCGAGGGTGTCGCCGGGCTCGACCACCACGCCATCGGACTGCAGTTGCTGCGGACCGACCCGGTCCGGCCGGTGCTGGAGGAGCACGGGATCGGCACCGAGGCCGTCGTCGGTGCACTCGGCGGGAATCCGCCCACTCCGCTCACCGGCCGTTCCGGCCTGTTGAGCCTCGACCACCTCGACTCGTACGTGCGCAGCGGGCGCGCCGCCGGGCGTCTGGACACCGACCCCGCCGTGCTGCTGAGCCGGCTCGACATCCGGGACGCCGTGGTGTCGGCCGACCGCCCGACGGCCGCAGAACTCGTCCGCCTGATCGGCGCGGAAGCGCGGCTGCACACCTCCTGGGACAACGTGGGGCCGGTCTCGGTGGTCCGGCACCTGGCCCTGCGACTGCTCGACGACAGGGCTCACGACGGGGCTCACGGCCCGGCCCTCACCCCGGCCCGGCTCGCCCGGCTGACCGACCCGGAGCTGTGGTCCGCCTTCGACGCCTGCGCGGCCACCCGGGAGGAGAGCGCCATGATCCGCTACGAGCCGCACCGGCTGCGGGTCACGATCGGCCGCGCCCCCGCGGACGAGGTGGGCCGGCGCTTCGCCCTGCGCAAGATCTACAGCTCCGCCCCGCTGGTGGACGGCCGGCCCGTCGAGGCAGCCGCGCCCGAACTGGCCGCCGAACTGGCCGCCCTGCAGTCGCTGCCCACCGAGTTCCACGTGTGCTGGAGCTGAGTGCCGCCGCCGACGGGCTCCCGGTTCCGGCACGACCGCGACCCCGCCGGGCCGGGCGGAGGAGGCGTACGTCCGGCTGAACCTGCCCGGTCACAGGGGCCGTTGACCCGGACGACCGCGGTTTTCCGGTATCGGATGGGAGTTCCATGCCTCGTTCCTCTTCTCACGACACCCGCCCCGGGCCCCGGCGGGGGTTGCGGCGGGTGGCGCACCTGGTGACGGTCTGCGTCGCCGCGGGTGCGGCGCTGCTCGCGCCCGGGGTCGCCGGGGCGAGCGGGAAGTCCAACAGCGACGCCTTCGACAACCTCGGGCCGGCGACCCGGGCCGACTGGATGAAGGGCGTCGCCGGCGACACCTGGCTGGCGGCGATGTCCCTGCCGGGCACCCACGACACGCTCGCCATCCACGGCGGCAGTTCGGTGCAGACGCAGCAGGACTTCGGGGACAGCGCGGGCACCCTGACGGCGCAGCTGGAGCGGGGGATCCGCGCCATCGACATCCGGGTCCGCGTCACCGAGAACAAGTACTTCGCCGTCCACCACGGGTCGTTCTACCAGAACGCCAACTTCGACGACGTGCTGGGCAGGGCGAAGGCCTTCCTCGACCAGCACAGGAGCGAGACGATCGTGATGCGGCTGCGGGCCGAGTGCCCGCTCAGCGGCGGCGGTCTGTTCGACTGCAAGAACGACCCGGAGACGGTCGACAACGCCCGGCGCGAGGCCATCTTCAAGGACTACGTCGCCCGCTACCCGGACCTCTTCTACACCGCCTCGGTGAGCGGGGCGGGAAGGACGGGCGTTCCCCGCCTCTCGCAGGCCCGCGGCAAGATCGTGCTGGGCAGCTTCGACGGCGTCGACAGCGACAACTACGGCCTCAACACCTTCAACGACCACAAGGAGGACCACTACGACGCACCCGACGTGTCCAGGAAGTGGGACTACGTCAAGGCGAACATCGACAAGGCGGTCGACGACGGCAAGGGCGAGATGTTCGTGACGTACACGTCCGCGTCCACCGCTCCCCTCACGGTGCCGTACGTGTACGCGGGCGGGTACGTGACGGCCGGCAAGTACCCGACGCACATCCCGGGCGTGAACTTCAAACTGATGGACTACCTGAACAACGGCGGCGGCAACGGTCACCTGGGCGTCGTCCTGATGGACTTCCCCGGCTGGGCCCTGGTGGACGACATCATCGCCCGCAACCAGGCCAATGCCGTCGTGGACGGCCACCAGGCCATCTGGCAGGTCAACGCCGACAAGACGTACGTCGACACCAAGTACCACCGCTGCATGGTGCGGGGCCCGGAGTTCGACAGTTCCAAGACCGGGGGCCTGGTCACCCAGCGCGCGTGCCAGTCGACGCCGCCCAGCAGCCACCAGTGGGGCGCCGAGAAGCCCTCCTACGACGGCAAGGGCTTCTACTGGCTCAAGGCGAGCAACGGCACCTGCCTGACCGTCCCCTACAACAACGGCAACCCGCCGGGGCCCGGTACCCAGCTGTTCTGGTGGGGGTGTGAGACCCGCTGGTCCTCGGGCAGTCAGCTGTGGAACGTCGTCCCCACCTCGGTCGAGGTCGGGGGCGAACGGAAGACGGCCTACAAGTTCATCAACCAGTGGACGGGCCTGTGCCTCTCGGTGGACCCGGCCACCGCCGGCACCTCCGGCGGCAAGGTCACCCAGGACACCTGCCCGAGGTAGCGGCTCGCTCGGCGGGCGGCCCCGGCGGTGGTCTGCGGGCCCCGCCGGGGCGGCTGCCTACCGTCCCAGGTGGTCGGCCAGGCTCTCGACGGTGCGCCGCCGCGGGGTGTAGGCGGCGACCGCCGAGCCGTCCGCGAAGTGCAGCCGGAACCGGGCCATCGCCTGGAACCGCGGGCGGCGCTCGATCCGGGTGACCAGGTGGCGCGGGGCGTGCCACAGCACGTCGGCGGCCTTCCGGATGTCGCTCGTCGAGACGAACGCGACCCGCCGGTCGGTGACCAGGAGCAGCTTGTGCATCGCCGCGCCGGCACCGCTGGGGAAGCCCTGCGCCAGGCTGCCGGCCTCCCCCGACACCGCACCGATCCGCCCCAGCTTGTTGCCGAGCCGGGCGCCGGCCCCGTCGCCCAGGCCCTTGGCGCCGGCCACCGGGTAGAAGGTGGCCACGTCCAGGATCCGCTCCCCCGCCGCCAGCAGCGGTTCCACGGCCTGGCGGTAACGGTTCACCAACTTGTCGGTCATCCGATCAGACTAGCGAAGATCGTCAGGCAGGTCGGCGCCCGCTCCTCCGCCGGGCCCGCCGGCCCGCTCGCGGCACCGCCGGTGCGTGGGCGACCCGTCGCCCATCGGGCTCCCCGCTGCTCCCCGCTGCTCACCGGGGCTTACCGTCGCTCACCGTGGCCTCCCGCCGCTCACCGGACTTCCCGCTGCTCACCGGGTTTCCGTCGCTCACCGGGCGGCACGGTCGGCAGGGCCCGGCACCAGGGGCGCCATGACGTGCTGGGTGGGGCTGGTGGCCTCGTCGTCGTTGTCGTCCGAGTCCACCGAGGTGGTGATCGAACTGGTCGTCCAGGAGACCACCCCGAGGAGGATGAAGACGACGAGCAGGCCGCGCCCGGCGCCGCTCAGGACCAGCGGACGGGTGGCCGACACCGGGCCGTCCGGCTCGCTGCCCGGCTCGTCGCCGAACAGGCGCTTGGGGTAGGCGGAGGAGAGCATCACCAGGTAGGCGGCGTAGCGCGTCCGGTAGCGCAGGATCGCGGTCGTCGCCTCGTACAGCGGCTGCGGCATCCGGCCGAGGACCAGCACCACCAGCCAGCTGATGAACGCCACCATCCACCACCCGGCTTCCACCAGGCCCTGCACGATCGAGGCCGGAATGACGAGGATGATGCGGAACAGGACGGCGAGCCGGTTCAACTCGCCAGGCCGCAGCCCGACCTGCACCGGGTACTCGGGGGCGTGGAAGCGGAACGGCGGGTAGCGGTCCACGGTGAGCATCAGGTACGCGGTCACGCGGGTCTCGTACGGGACGTACGCGGTGAGGTAGTCCACGGCGAAGCCGGGCAGCCGGCCGAGCACCAGCGCACCGAACCAGCCGATGACGGTGACGAAGAACGCCACCACGGACAGCACCCACACCACCACGAACTGGGGGATCAGCAGCAGCGCGCGCAGCAGCACCGTCCAGCGGTTCTGCGGGCCGGACGCCGGCATGTCCAGGACGGGGAGCCACTCACGGCTGACGGGGGCGGGCGGTGCCTGCCACATCCGGGCCTCCACGGTCTCGGGTCGGGGGACCCGGCGGTCGGACGCGGGGCCGGGCGTCCTCCGAAGATCGCAGCCCCCCGCCCGACCCGCGCGCCACGCTGCGCCGGACGGGTCAGCCGGGCGAGCCGGCCCAGGTGACGTCCTTGCGCTGCAGCCCGGTGCCGTAGTCGAACCGGACCGAGAACGGGTCGGCCGCGCCTTCCGGCAGGGCGTACGCGGACGCACCGGTGGCCTCCTGGCCCGGGGACAGCGAGCCGGGGAGGAACTTCATCCGGTTGCTGCCGTCGATCAGGGTGAAGACGAGGCCGCCGTTGGCGTCCCTGACGGTGGGGCTCCCCGAGCCGTAGAGCGAGAGCTCCTGGGAGCCGGTGTTGACGACGGTGATCCTCACCTGGACGATCTTGGCGTTCCTGGGGACCTCGAACACGGTGCCGCTCGGGACGTACGGCTCCGGCGCGGCCATGGTGACCTTCAGGCCGTCCGGGTACGTGTAGGACTGGCCGAACGACAGGCGCCGGGCCTTCAGGTCCTCGGCCGCCTTCTGCTGCTCCGCCTCGATCCTCTTCCGGTCGGCCTCGGCCTGCTCCTTCACCTTCTCCGCCCGCTCCTGGGCGGCCCGGGACTCGGCCTCGGCGCGGGCCCGGGCGGCGTCCGCCTCCGCCCGCCGTTCCACGTTCGCCGCGTGCACCCGTGCCATCACGAACACCCCGGCGCCGGCCGAGACCACCAGGCCGGAGACGCCCAGGATCACACCCGCCAGTGCCACCGCCCTGTTCGTCGCCACCCCCTTGCGCACGTAGCCCAGGCCGATGATCCCGAAGACCAGGGCCAGCAGGGCCGGCAGCCAGGACAGCCAGAACAGGATGACGGCCAGGCTGAGGACGGCGCCGACGATCCCGAGCACCATGGCCGCGACGCCCAGGCCGTTGCGGGGCGGCGGCGCCGGCACCGGGTACGGCGGCCAGTACGGCACGCCGCCGGGGTGCGGGCCGGGGACCGCGACCGGCGTCGGGGCCGCGACGGGAGCCGGGGCCGCGATGGGGGCAGCGGCAGCCGCGGGAGCCGGGGCAGTTGCAGGGGCGGGGACCGTGGCCTCGCCCGGCCGCTGGGCCTCGCCCTGACCCGGGTTCAGCGGCGCCCACGGGTCGGCGCCGGCCGCCTCGCCGGAAGCCACGTCGGCGGCCACCTCGGCCACCTCGACGGCCACCACGGCCGCGGGCTTCTCGGCATCCTCCGGGGAAGCCTTCTCGGCCTGCGGTCTGTCGGGTGGGACGGGAGCGGTCATACCAGATCCTTCGCGAACGACGAGATGAGGAGATGAGGGGATGACGAGATGAGGAGACGAAGAGGCGGGGAGCGGTGGTCAGCCCCCGGGCGGCGTCTTCCCCCCCGGGACAACGACTTCTCGACTCCCCGGCCGACAGGCGGCCCGGTCTGCGGCGTGGAACGGTCACCGTCCGGGCCGGACCCGCGCGTCGACACACCCCGGCGCGGGACACCGACAGGGCCGGCAGGTGATCAACATACAGGTGCCCGGCGACCGCTCCGACACCGCGGTCCCGGCCCCGGCCGGGCCCCCGGGCCAGGGCCGGCAACCGTGGTTCGTCCGCGACGGACCGTGACCGGCCGCCGGAGGGGCGTCCTCACCCGCCCGTGCGGCCCAGCAGGTCCTCGACGGTCTGCGCGCGGCGCAGCGTCTCGAAGCGCACCGCGCCGTCGGCCGCCACGGTGACCCCGTGCACGGCGGGTTCCAGCAGGCTGTTGTAGGAGAACGGGGTGGACGTGTAGTAGGCCCCGGTGTCCAGCAGTGCGACCAGGTCCCCGGGCTCCAGCAGCGGCAGCGGGCGGGCCCTGGCGACCAGGTCCCCGGCGAAGCAGGCCGGCCCGGCCACGTCCTGTTCGACCGGCTGCCCGTGCTTGGCCGCCCCGGTCGCGTCGTGCACGGTGACCCGCAGCGGCCAGGAGTCCGGTGCGAAGACCGTCCGGGTGGCCACCTGCGCACCGGCGTAGGTGATCGCGATCGACCGCCCGCCGGACTCCTTGGTGTACTCGACGTAGGCGGCGGTGAAGCCGCTCTTGGCCAGCACGGACCGGCCGAACTCGGTCACCAGCCGGAACTCCCCGGAGAACAGGTCGGGCACGCGGGCCTGCAGCCGCTCGACGTAGTCCCGATGGTCCGGGGTCACCCGGTCGTCGGCGAAGTTGACCGGCAAGCCGCCGCCGATGTCCAGGCCCACCACCTGACGGCGGCCCAGCTCGCGGTTGATCCGCCGGGCGAGGGCGACGGTCGCGGCGACCCCGTCCGCCATCAGGTCCAGCGGGCAGCCCTGACTGCCGACGTGGCAGTGCAGCCGGCCGAGCCAGGGCCGCGCCCGGAAGGCCTCGACCAGCCGGGCGGTGTTGCCCTCGTCGGCCAGGGCGATGCCGAACTTGGAGGTCGCGGTGGCGGTGCTCATCGCCCCGATGGCGCCGGCGCCGAGCTGCGGGTTGACGCGCACGCCGATCGTGGACTCGCTCTGGGCTCTGCCAGCCTGCCCGGCCCGCCCGGGTGTCAGCAGCTCGTCGACTCGGGCCAGCTCCTGCCAGTTGTCGACGTTGACCGCCACGCCGAGCTCCAGCGCCCGCGCCAGTTCGCGGCGGGTCTTGACCGGGGAGTCGAAGACGATCCGCCCGGGCTCGAAACCGGCCGCGAGCGCCTGCGCGAACTCGCCGGGGCTGGCCACCTCACAGCCCATGCCCAGACCGCGCAGCCGCGCCAGCACCGGGACGAGGCTGTTGGCCTTGGCCGCGAAGGCGTGCAGCACCTCGACCGAGTCGGGGAAGGCACGGTGCAGCGCGCCGACGGTGGCCGCCACCGCGTCCAGGTCGAGGAAACCCGCGAGCTGCGCGTCCTCCGGGTCCAGCAGGCCCTGGCGGACCGCCGCGCGGAGGATGAGTTCACGGCGCTCGGGCCCGTGCAGGGCCGTCAGCTGAGGGTTCGCCATGGTGGCACACTCCGTCCGGTCGTCTCGGTCGCACGGCCCCGGGGTGCTCCGGCGGGCCGTGCGACCAGACTGCCCGTCAGCCGGCGGGCAGGTCCTCATCCCACGACCCGGGTTTCCGGCGGCGCCTCCGTGCCGGCCGACGGCGGGCGGGCAGCGGCGGCCCGCCTTCGCGCCGGACGACGAACGTGCCGCGCCGTCCTCGCGCCGGACGACGAACATGCCGCGCCGTCCTCGCGCCGGACGACGAAGTCCCGCAGCGGGCGACAAGCACCCTGCAGGTCCCCGCGCGGGACGACGGCCTCAGCCCTCGTCGGCCACCGAGCGCCTGAGCAGCAGCAGTTGGAGCTGGGCCAGCAGCCGGGCGTCGGGGTCGTCGAGGTCGATGCCGCTCTCCCGCACCACCGTCTGGTCCAGGCGGTGGGCATAGGTGCTGCGGGCCACGCCCAGCGCCTCCGCGGCCCTGGCCTTCTCCCCCGGTTGGTCCAGGAAGGCGCCCAGGGTGTCGACCAGCGGGACCTCGGCCTTGCGGGTGGACGCCAGCAGCCGCGTCACCGGCGTCTCCACCGGCAGCTGTCGCGCCGCCCGCAGCGCGTCCGCGAAGTGCAGCAACGCCACGGCGTCCGCGACCTCCCCGACCCGGGCGACGTCCGGCGCGCTCCGGCCGAACAGCAGCCCGCCCAGCGCCAGTTCGGCCGTCCGCCGGGATTCGGGCGCCCCGTCGAGCCGGTCCTGCACCTCGCCGACGCCCACCCGTACCCGCAGCCCCAGTTGCCGCGACAGCTCCCGGGCCAGCGATCCGGCCAGCAGCCCCACCCGCTCGCGGGCCCGTACCGGGTCCTTCGCCAGCCCGCCCAGCAGCACCAGGACGCCCCGCGCCGAGGGCACCACCACCGACACCTCGCCGCGCCCGGTGCAGTGCCGGAACGCCGCATCGACCAGCCGACCGCGCGCCCGGACGTCCTGCGGACCGCCCGGCCCGGCACCGACCGACAGCACCGCGCACCGCTCCGCTGCCGGCAGCCCGGTGCGCGCCGCCAGCAGTTCGGCGGACCCCTGGCCGTCGAGCAGCCCCCGGACCGCTTCCAGCAGCAGCCGGTCCTGCCCCTCCCGCCGCGCGCGGTCGTGCAGCAGGTGGGCCACGGCCTCCCGCGCCGCGGCGCGCAGGGCCTCGCGGTTGGCCGGGGTGTCCAGGGGCCGCTCGCCCTCCGCCGCCACCCAGATCGAGCCCAGCGGGACGTCCCCCGCCCGGACCAGCACGATCAGGCGCTCGGGGGCCTCGCCCTGCGCCTTGCGGTGGAGCACCCGGTCCGAGCGCAGCAGGTCGCGGTCGAACCCGGCGTTCCGCAGGTCGTCGCGCCGGTGCGCGGGCGGCTTCTGCCCCAGGATGGTCCAGATCCGGACCCAGTCCACGTCCTGACCGATGGGCGAGTAGGCGAGGACGTTGTACGCCGTGTCCTCGATCGTCACCGAGCCGCCGACCCGGAGCGCGATCGCCTTGGCCAGCTGCGGGAGGTCGCCCAGCGGCACACCGGCGATCCTCGGTTCGGGCGTCACCGACAGCCCCGCGTGCAGGATCCCGATCACGGTCGGCCAGTCCGTCCACCGGCTGCGGAAGAGCACCGCCGTCCCCGCCTCGGCGGCGGCCGCGCCCAGCGCCTCGTTCCCGGAGCCGGTCTCCACCGGACGGAAGAGCACCGCCGCCGCGCCGGCCTCCCCCGCCCGGCGGAGAAGGGCGCCCGCCTCCTCGGTGTGCGGATCGACCCCGACCGCGACGAGCAGATCGCCCTGGGACGCCGGCGGCTCCAGCTCGTCGAGCACGACCAGCCGGCTCACCGGCCGGTCCGCTCCACCCGGCGCGAGGCGGCCCGGGACGACGAAGTCCCCCGCCAGCGTCAGCAGGCTCAGCAGGGTCGGCCCCGACCCGGGCCGGTCCGCCGATCCCGCGCGTCCCGCCTGTTCTGCTCGTCCCGCCTGTTCCGCCTGCTCCGTGTGTTCCGTCTCGGACATGGGCCACCCCTCCCCAGGGCACGCGCGCCACGGCCGGGTCGGCGTCAACTCGCCCAGGGCGTCCACCGGTTCGACCACTGTAGTGCCGCGAGACGGAACCGGGGACGTGGGCTACCGCTCGGTGAGCGCCGCCGCCAACTGATCGGCGAACGCGGTGAGCCAGTCCAGTCGCGATCCGCCGCGGGCGATCCGGAACCCGTGCCGGCGGCCCCAGAACGCGGCCTGGACGGCGTGGAACTGGGCCCACCGCCGCACGCGTTCGCGGTCGAGTTCGGCCGCCTCGGCGAACACGTCCAGGATGCGGTGGACGGCCCTGCGCGGGTCGTCCGCGTCGAGGAGCGTCAGCGCGCGCGACTTCAGCAGGGTGCCGCCGTCGTAGGCGGGATCCCCGACGTACCCCTTGGGGTCGACGGCGAGCCACGGCTCGCGGCCCGCGCGCAGGATGTTCCCGGCGTGGAGGTCGCCGTGGACGAGGGTGTCCGGCTGGACCGGGCCCAGCTCCCGGAGGGTCGCGACAGCGGCGTCCAGCACCGGGCGCGGCAGCGGCCGCGCCAGTTCCTCGTCGTCCCGCCGCAGTTGCTCCTCCCAGGCCGCGGCCTGCTCGCGCAGCCGGGGCAGGCCGGGCGGCGCGGGGACGGCCAGGCGGCGGTTGAGCCGCCCGGCGACCGTCACCACCTCGTCGCCGTCCTCGACCTCCGCCAGGGTCTCGGACCGGACCCGCTCCAGCAGCATCGCGTACCGCGCGTCGTCGCGTTCGTGCAGATGGACGGCGCCCCGCCCGGCCCACGCCACGAACGCGTCCGGCTCGTAAACATTGCCGGGATGCGGGAACGACACCTTCAGCACCGCGGGCTCCCCGCCGCGCCCCCGTACCGGAACGATGACGCCGACGCCGCCGTGCATGACCGCGCCGTCCGGCACGCACCCCCAACTCGCCAGCAACTCCTCCACGATCCCGGGCACCTCGGTGAGCCACCGCGCCCCGGCCTCCCCCTCGCGCTCGACGGTGCTCCGCGCGAACTCCTCCGGTACGGCGATCATCCCGGCACCCTACCGAGGCACCGCCGGTGCCGGCACGTCAGGTTGCTCGTCCCGGGCGGCTTGTCACATCGTCGACCCTGACCACGACCGGCCTCACCCCTCGATCGCATCCCACGCACTGGTGAGCCGTCAGCGAACAAACACGCGGATCCGGGCCCGGCCACGCATGCTGAGGCCATGGACGTGACCGAGGTTCTGCCAGGACTACGCATGCTCCGGTTCCCGGTGGGTTCGGCCTATCTGTGGCGGGACGGCTCCGAGGTGACCCTGATCGACTCCGGCACGGCGGACTGCGCGGCACGGATCGAGGAAGCACTGGACGGCGAACTGCAGCGGATCGTGCTGACTCACTGGCACGAGGACCACACGGGATCCGCTGCCGAACTCGCCGCCCGGCACGGCGCGGAGGTGGTGGCGCATCGGCTGGAGGCTCCGGTGATCCGGGGGCAGGAGGCCGGAGCGGCGCCCGTGCTGGAGGAGTTCGAGGTACCGATCAGGGCGGCGCTTCCGCCCCTGCCGGCGGCCCCGCCCTGCCGGGTGGACCGGGAGGTGGAGGACGGCGATGTGCTGGAGTTCGGCGGCGGGGCCGTGGTGGTCGCCGTGCCCGGACACACGGACGGGTCGATCGCGCTCCACCTGCCCGGGCCGAAGGTGCTGTTCACCGGAGACGCGGTCGCCAACGTCGGCCGGACCATGATGGGCGTCTTCAACACCGACCGCACCCGAGCCGTCGAGTCGCTGCACCGGCTTGCCGAGCTGGAGGCCGAAACGGCGCTCTTCGGACACGGCGACCCGATCACCCATAGCGCACGGGCCGCCCTGCGGGAAGCGGCCGCCGCAACCGTGCTGTGACCCCGGCCCGCCGACCGTCGCGGTGGGGCTTCGCGTCGAACCGACGCCCGTGATGGTGCGTCACTCCTACCGGGACGCCTGCCCGCCGCATCACCGAGTGGGAGCGCGGGCATGCTCCAGCCTGTTGTCAGAAGCCGTGGGGGGAATGTGCAGGGTCGATCGTCGGCGCCCAGGACGGGTCAGGTGTGGAGCGACGCCGAGGACGCGCGGTTGCTGGAGCTCGCACGGCAGGGCCTGGACCTCGACGAACTCGCCGTCCGGCACGGCCGGTCCGTCGGTGCGATCCGCGGGCGCCTGACGCGGCACATGCCGCTCGCCTTCGCCATGGACGAGGATCTGCTGCGGTGGGCGCGGTCCTTGCCGCCGCCCGCCGACGACGCGCACTCCCTCGACGCGGACGCCGACACCGACCCCTGGACCGACACAGGCAACGACACCTGGACCACCGCCGACACCGACACCTCTGCCGCCACCGGGACCGACTGCGAGGCGCCCGATCCGGCCGAGGTCCTCGCCGAGTGGCAGCAGCTGACCGGGTACACCCTCGGCCCCGAACGGCAGGCGGCCTTCCTGGCCCGCTCGACGGTCGGCAGGCTCGCCGCCGAGGACCCGACGGTGCGCCGGGACGCGGGACGGCGCCTGTGGCGGGGCACCGGGCGACTGCTACTGGACGACTGGGCCCTGGAGTGCCGGTGCCCGGGCGCCGCCACGCTCGCCCCACCGTGGAGCGCCATCGCCGAGGACGACGACGACACCGCAATGCTCCTGCGCGAACTCCTGGCCGCGGCCGTCGAGGAGATCCCCGGCGCCCGTGACCGGCGGATCGTGGCGAGCCGGTTCGGCGTGGGCGACCAGGACGCCCGGACCCAGGAGCGGATCGGTGCCGACCACGGGCTCTCCCGCGAACGCATCCGCCAGCTGCAGAACCGGGCCGTGCGCGCGATGGCCCGCTCCGCCGCGCCCGCCACCGGCCGGCTCCGCACCCTCGTGGCCGAACTCGGCGGCCTCGACGGGCACTCACCGGACGCCGGGGGCACGAACGACGCCGGGGGCCCGAACGGCACCGAGGAAATGAACAGCCCCGAGTGCCCGGGAACCGCGGACGGACCGTCCAGCGCCGAGCGGCTGCTCGACCTGGCGCAGGTCCTGGTGCCGTCCATGGCGCCGCGCCAGGCGGTCACCCTGCTCGCCACCCTGGCCGGGGCCCGCAAGCTGCCCGCCGACAACCTCGCGGCCCAGGCCATGACGATCCGTACGCTGCGCCACGACGCACAGCGCCGCGAGGCCACCCGGCAGGGTCGGATCGAGCGGGCCACCGCCCGGTGGGAGCGGCTGGCGGGCCGGATCGAGTGGTTCGGCATACCCGAGAGCGCTCCCCCGCGCAGCGACCTGTCCGCGCTGCGCGAGGCCGACGACGACGATCCGCGCTCCGGGTCGTGGCACTGCCCCAAGCTCGGACGCGCGGTGGCGTACGAGTCGGAGAGCGAGCTCCATCTGATCCAACTCCTGTCGTTCGCCCCGCAGATCGCGTACTACCAGGAGCAGCCGCTGGCCATCGGCTACGAGTTCGACGGGCGCCCGCGCACCTACTTCCCCGACCTGCTCGTCGCCACCACCGACGGGCGCTGCATCCTGGTCGAGGTCAAGCCGCTGTTCGAGATGGCCACCGCCGTCAACGTCGCCAAGTACCGGGCCCTGGCGCAGCTGTGCCGCGAACGCGGCTGGGGGCTCCTGGTCACCGACGGGCACCGTACCCGCGCGCTGCTGGAGGAACACCGGCCGGACCCCGGGCTCGGCGGCCTCATCGGCCCGTTGCTGGACGACGGGACGGTGCTGGGGTGGCCGCACGTGGTCGCCGCAGCCGGCGGGGAACGCCCGCACTGGATGGACTTCGCGGCCCTGGTCCTGAGCCGGGGCTGGGACTGGCGCACCCGGCCGTTCCGGCTGAGCATCGGCCGCGCCACCGCCCCGCCGGCCACGTCTGCTCCGGCGACCCCGCCGGCCACGGCGGCCGCCGTGGCGGTGGACCAGGACGCGGCGGGCCAGGACGCGGTGTTGTGCCCGACCCCCGAGGAGATCGAGGCCGCCCGCACCCCGGCCGGCGGGTGGCGCCGCGACCAGCTCGCGGCGTGGGGCGTGCCCTGGCCTCCCCCCAGGGGCTGGAAGCAGCGGCTGACCGACCGGTCACGCGCCGCCCGCGGCTGAGGTCCGGCCCGGCGGCCGGCGCCCCGCCGGGCCGGGTCAGGCCGGTGCCCCGTGCGCCCGCGACGGCCCGGTCAGTCCTCGGCCGCCCACGCGATCGCCCGGTCCTGCTGGGCGAGCGGGAAGGTCTTCGTGGTGCCCGGCGTCATCCACCCGAAGAGGGCCGTCGCGTGGGTCATCCACTCGATGTCCGTGACCAGGGCGATCCGCTTCCAGGCCCGCAGGTGCTCGGCCCCGATCTTGAGGTCCTCCCACAGTGCGCCGCCGGTCATGCCGTGGAACTCCCGGATGACGATGACGAACCGCACCGCGCCCCGCTTCGCCGCTTCCTCCAGCGCCGGCAGCAGCATGTCCCGGTAGTCCTCGGCGGAGAGCCTGCCACCGGCCTCGAACCCGATGACGTTCTCCGGCAGTCCGTCCAGCTTCTCGATCACGAGCGGATCCCTTCTCTCGTCGGCCGCCGTTCAGGAGGGCTCGGAGGGCACGGGCGACGGGGACACGGGCGACGGGGACACGGACGGCGATGACACGGGCGACGGGGACACGGGCGACCCGGACGGTGCCGGGGACCCGGACGGTGACGCCGACGTCGACGTCGACGTCGCGGAACTGCCGGGGGCGGACGGCGTCGGCGAGGCGGGCTTCGGTGCGACCTGGAGGCCGGTGACGTGGCCGTCCGCGGTGAGGAAGTACTGGAGTCCGGCGTAGCCGGGCGTGACCAGGATCCCCTGCGTCATCTTGGGCAGTTGGCTGGAGCGGGCGAGTTCGGCGCCGTCCTGGGCCCGGCGCCAGACGACCTGTTCGGTGGTGTACTTCTTGAGCCCCTGGAAGAACTTCACCGGGATGTCGGTCCCGATCAGCACGCGCTGGTCCTTGGGGCCGATCAGGGTCGTGAAGCTGAGGGTCGTCTGGTCCTGCGTCCACGCCACCGACAGCGTGCCGTTCGACAGGTCGATCCCGGCCAGCTCGCCCGCCCCGGCGTCCATCGCGTAGACGCGGTTGTTCTCCGGGTCGACCGAGACCATCGACGGGATGAAGCTGTTCTTGGTGCCGCTGGAGGCGAACGGCTGGATGTTCGCCACCTTGGTCGAGTCGCTCTGGGAGACGGCGACGACGCTCATCGGGGTCGAGGTCGGCTTCCCGCCGTTGGTCATCGCGACGACGTAGTCGTTGATGACGGCCATGGCGGACGCGGCGGTCTGCCCGTCCTTGAGGTAGGGCACCGGCCCCCACGAGGGGTCGGGGGCGAAGCCGTTGTTCTGGTACGAGTAGCGGTAGAGCTTGGTGGCGCCCGGCAGGTAGATCTCCTGCGTGCCGTCGAGCGTCGCCGTGGTGATCCGGCCGCCCATCATCTCGGGCAGCGTGACCTGGGAGATCACCTGGAGGGTCTTCGGGTCGATCGCCACCATGATCGAGGGCGGCACGGCCGTCGGGTCGGGGCAGTTCAGGAAGGCGCTGAACCCCTGCTCCGTGCAGCCGGGTTGCCGGTTGACGGTCTTGGCGACGATGGTCCCGTCCGGCAGCGCGTCGTAGCCGTTGTACGCGGTGTCGCGCGGGGCCGACCGGCCGGTGGGCAGCGTGGTCCGGGCGAGGACCCGGCCGGTCTGCGGGTCGATCCGGGCGATGTGGTAGCCGTAGACGACCACCAGGCTGCCGTCCGCCAGGACGTTCAGGACACCGGGGTAGTCCCATTCGTCGGTCGCGTTGGTGTTGATCAGCACCTGGCGCCAGACCTCGTTGTACGTCCCGGGTTCCACCCGCGAGACGAACGAGCCGGAGGCGCCCTGGCCGTCGCCGTAACCGCCGCCGTAGACGTAGAGCTCGTCGGGGCCGCGGTCCACGATGTTGTACGGCGTGGCGTAGACCTGCTGCGAACCGTAGGCGTAGACCTGGTTGTTCGACGGGGCGCCCCCGAAGTGCGCGCACCCGTACCGGTGCGTCCGGTTCGAGTCGTGGACCTCGAAGGCCGCGATGGTCGGGTACCACGGGGCGTTGCCCTCCGCGGCCGCGCAGGACTGCTCGCCGGGGACGAGGGTGGGATCGCCGACCAGCGGACCGCCCGCGGCCACCACGTCCGCCGGCGGGGAACTCCCGTGCGCGTCGGCCGGGCGCGCTCCTGAGGCGGAACCGGCGCTGGAGCAGGCGGAGAGGGCGAGGAGCAGGGCCACGACGGCGGCCGTCAGCCGGGGAACGGGCAACCGGTGCGGCAAGGGGGCTCCTCGGGTCGGATCGGCGTGCCGGTGTGCGGCTCGTCCGGCAGCGGGCCGCGGAACAGGCTCGCAGAGCCGCCACGCCCTGCCCGGCGGACACGCCGCGCCCCCGCTCCCGCCGCCGGGCCGATCACCCAGGCGGACCCGGCGCCGGTCGCGCGACCCGTCCCCGACAGGTGTCCGTGCGGTCCCGACCGGTGCCCGTGCAGTCCCGACCGGTGCCCGTGCGGTCCCCGAGCGAACCCCGACCGGTCCCCCGCCCCGGGGCGGTGTCAGTTGCTCCTTGTACTGTCGATCGCGCACAACGATTCGTTCGACACGGGGGCATGAGCAATGATCAGGACCGATCCGGCGACACCCGACCTCTTCCTCACACCGGTCGAGGACGTCTTCGTCCGCAACCACCTCGGGCCGCACCCTCGGCTCGACCCCGCGACGTGGTCGCTCACCGTCGAGGGCCTGGTGGAGCGGCCGCTGCGGCTGGACCTCCCGGCCCTCCTGGGCCTGCCGCAGCGCCGCTTCACCGCCGTCCACGAGTGCTTCGGCAACCCGCTGCACCCCACCGTGCCGACCCGCGCCGTCACCAACGTGGAGTGGGTCGGCGTCCCGCTCTCCGCCGTACTGGAACTCGCCGGCCCGCGCCCGGAGGCCCGGCACGTCTGGCTGGAGGGCGCCGACACGGGCGACTTCGCGGGCGAGAGCGGCGTGAGCTACCTCAAGGACCTGCCCGTGGAGCAGGCGGGCGCCGAGGTCGTCCTCGCGCACACCATGAACGGCGAACCGCTGCACCCGGACCACGGCTACCCGGTGCGGGCGGTGGCACCCCTGATGTTCGGGACCAACTCGGTGAAGTGGCTGAGCCGGATCGTGCTGGCCGCGGACCGCCCCGACCACCTCTTCACCACCCGCCTGTACACCCGCGTCCTGCCCGGCGAGAGCGAGTCCCGGCCGGTGCGCGAGAAGGACGTCGGCAGCAAGCTGCTCACCCCGGGCGACGGGCGCACCGTCCCGGCCGGGAGCTGCGAACTCGCGGGCTACGCCTGGAGTTCCACCGAGGTGACGTCCGTCGAGGTCGCCGTGGACGACGGCGACTGGCAGCCCGCCGCGCTCGACCGGCGCGGCCCGGACCCGGCCTGGCAGCGCTTCCGCCTGCGCCACGACCTCGCCCCGGGCCGGCACCGCATCCGCTGCCGGGCCACCGACTCCGCCGGGCGCGTCCAGCCGCTCACGGGCGACCGGAACGCCGTCCATGAGATACACGTCGTCGCCGAGTCGGGTGGGCAGCCGGCCCGGGTCTGACGTCCGGCCCGGGGCCCGGCGTCGGCCGGGCCCTGGGCCGCTACGCGGCCGGGGGGCGGGGCGGGTCGGGTTCGTCGAGGAGCAGTTCCAGGAGCGGGAGGGCCTCCTCCAGCTGCCGGCACTGGTCGGGGGTCAGGCGGGTGCTGCGCCGGGCCAGGAGGGCGGAGCGTTCGCGGCGGATCCGGTCGAGGGTGTCCCGGCCGTGCGGGGTGGGGGCGAGCAGGGCGGAGCGTCCGTCCAGGGGGTCGGGGGTCCTGGCGATCAGGCCGGCGGCGACCAGCGGGGTGACGGTGCGGACCATGGAGGGGACGGCCACGCCCTCGCGCGCGGCGAGTTCCCCCAGGCGCAGCGGCCCGTGCTGTTCGGTCCGGGCGAGGGCGGAGAGCTGGGCGGCGGTGAGGTCCTGCTCGCCGGAGGCGCGGACCATCTGACGGTTGAGCCGGCCGATCACCAGGCGCAGCCGGACGACCGCGTCGGCGGGCAGGCCGCTGCCGTCGCCGGTCACGGCCCCTCCGCCTCGGCCGGTGCGCCGGGTGGCGTCCGGTCCGTCGTTTCCGCCCTGGCCGTCGTTTCCGCGCCGGCTGTCCGGTCCGCCCGGTCAGCGGGTGCGGGGGCGGGTGCGGCAGCAGGGCCCGGGGCGGCGGGCGCGACGGGACGGGTGCGCTCGTGGACCAGGGAGGCGGCCGCCGCGACCAGGGACATCGCGATCGCCAGCCAGAACACCACGACCAGCCCGTCGTGGAACGGCCCGGAGATCAGCTGCGGGAAGAACTCCCGGCCGGTCAGGGCGCGGGCGTTGTCCGGCGGGAGCTGCCCGAGCACGTGCGGGCCCAGCAGCTGCCGGACCGGGTTGTAGCCGAGGAAGGCGGCGAACAGGGTGCCGACCGGGGGCAGTGCGGCGATGGCGTTCGCGTCGGCGGCGGGCACGCCCTGCGCGGTGAGTCCGGCGGTGAGGGTGTGCGGCAGCGATCCGGCCAGGCCGGCCACCATCAGCGAGAAGAACACGCCGATCGACAGCACCATCCCGGCGTTCTGGAAGGTGGCCCGCATGCCGGAGGCAGCGCCGCGGGCCGCGGCCGGCACGCTCGACATGATCAGCGAGGTGTTGGGGGCGGCGAACAGGCCGCCGCCCAGGCCGTTGAGGAAGACCAGGACCGCGAACCACGGGTAGCCGAAGTCGGTGGGCAGTAGGAGCAGTCCGGCGAAGGACAGGGCCATCACCACCAGCCCGCCCGCGGCGAACAGCCGGGCCCCGGCGTGGTCGGACAGGTAGCCCGCGATCGGCCCGGCGGCGAGGAAGCCGACGGTCAGCGGGACGAGGTAGATGCCGGCCCACAGCGGGGTGTCCGCGTAGTCGTAGCCGTGCAGCGGCAGCCAGATGCCCTGCAGCCAGATGATCAGCATGAACTGCAGCCCGCCGCGGGCGATCGAGCCCAGCAGGGTGGCGGCGTTCCCGCCGGCGAAGACCGGGTCGCGGAAGAGGGACAGCGGGAACATCGGCTCGGCGGTCCTGGACTCGACCAGGCAGAAGGCCGCCAGCAGCGCCATCCCGCCGAGCAGCCCGGCCAGTACCCAGGGGTTGGTCCAGCCCATGGTGTGGCCGCCGTAGGGCTGGATGCCGTAGGTGATCGCCGCGAGCAGGGCGGTCAGGCCGACGCCGAAGGTGAGGTTGCCCCACCAGTCGATCCGGGCGGGCTTGCGCACCCCGGTCTCGCGCAGCGACCGGTAGGCCCAGACGGTGCCGAGGATGCCGATCGGCACGTTGACCCAGAAGATCGAGCGCCAGTTCCACTCGGCCAGCAGGCCGCCCAGGACGAGGCCGATGAAGGACCCGGCGATGCCCGCGACGATGTTCACGCCCAGGGCCGTGCCGCGCCGGCGGGCCGGGAACGCGTCCGTGATGATCGCGGCCGAGTTGGCCATCAGCATCGAACCGCCGACCGCCTGCACCACCCGCCAGCCGATCAGCCAGAGCGCGCCCGCGCCGCCGTGCAGCGGGTCCAGGGACAGGGCGACGGAGGTGAGGGTGAAGATCAGGAAGCCGGCGTTGTAGATCCGCACCCGGCCGTGGATGTCGCCCAGCCGGCCGAGGGTGACCACCAGGACCGCGGTGACCAGCATGTAGCCCATCAGCATCCACAGCAGGTAGCTGACGTTGCCGGGCTGCAGCGGGTCCAGGCCGATGCCGTTGAAGATCGCGGGCAGCGAGATCAGGACGATCGAGGCGTTGATGGTGGCGATCAGGGTGCCGAGCGTGGTGTTGGACAACGCCACCCACTTGTAGCGGGGGTGGTCCGGGTCCACGCCGGTACGGGCCGGGCGCGAGCGGCCGGTCCCGCTGCCTGCGGACAGTCGTGTCGCCACCGTGCCTCCCATCCGGCCGACCCGTCCGACCGCAGGGTCGGAGCGTGGGCTCGGAGCGTGGAACCGGAACGTGGACCGTGGAACTCGATAGCTTCCGTCACCTAACGGTAGTCCCGGCGGCCGTTCCCCCGGTAGACCCCCGAGGGGAGGGGTCCACCGGGGATCCGGGCCGTCCGGGGGCTGCGGCAGCCGGCCGCGGTACGGCGACGGCCGACGGCGGCGGCGACGGCCGACGGGGTCAGGCCTCCCCGGGCGGCCAGGGGCCGTGCGCCGCGACCTGGCTGCGCAGTCCGCGCAGGGCACGGGCGGCGGCGATGCCGACCGCGCCGACGACCCGCCCGTCGCGGACGCACGCGGCGGCGAAGCGGTGCTCCGCCACGCTGCCTTCGACCGGTTCGAAGCGGTCGGCGTCGCCGGGGCGGCCGTACGCCTGGATCCGCAGCCCGTACTGGTCGGTCCACAGGTACGGGACCGGGGTGTAGGCCTGCCGGGTCCCGTCCGGCCCGGCCAGCAGGTTCCGGGCGACGAGCAGGGCCTGGTCGGTGGCGTTGGTGCGCTGTTCGAGGCGCCGGTGGCGGCCGGTGTGCGGGTCCGGCCAGGAGGCGGCGTCGCCGGCCGCCCAGACGCCGGGCCCGGCGGCGCAGTGGGCGTCGCAGACCACGCCGTCGTCCAGCCGCAGGCCGCTGCCGGCCAGCCAGTCGGTGGCGGGTTCGGAACCGACGGCCATCAGGACGGTGTCGGCCGCGAGGTCGGTGCCGTCGGCCAGCCGTACGCCGGTGGCGCGGCCGTCGCGGTGCAGCAGGCCGGTGGCCGCTCCCCGGTGGATCCGTACGCCGTGTTCGCGGTGCAGGCCGGTGAGCAGGGCGGCGGTCTCGGTGCCCAGGACCGCGGCCAGCGGGGTGTCGGTGGACACCAGCCAGGTGACCTCGGCGCCGAGTCCGACGGCGGTGGCCGCCGCCTCGGCGCCGAGCAGTCCGCCGCCGACCACGAGCAGCCGGCCCCCGGCGCGCAGGTCCTCGCGCAGGGCGAGGGCGTCGGCGAGGGTGCGCAGCACGTGCGCGCCGGCGAGCGGGGTCTCGGCGCCGGGCAGCCGGCGCGGGCGGACCCCGGTGGCGATGACGACCGCGTCGCAGGGCACCTCCCGGCCGTCGGCGAGGTGGACGGTGCGGGTGCGGCGGTCCAGGCGCCGGGCGGGCACCCCCAGGCGCAGGTCGAGCCGGAGCTCCTCCAGGGCCCGGGGGTCGCGCAGGGTGAGCCGCTCGGGCTGCCACTGTCCGGAGAGCAGGTGCTTGGACAGCGGCGGCCGGTCGTACGGTGGCGCGTCCTCGGCTCCGATCAGGGTGAGCCGGCCGTCGTAGCCGGCCCGGCGCAGCGCTTCGGCGGTGTGCAGTCCGGCTGCGCCGGCTCCGACGACGGCGATCCGGCGCGGTGCGCTCACGCGGTTTCCAGGCGGATCGCGGCGGCCGGGCAGACGGCGGCGGCGTCCTGGACGGCCTGGTGGACGTCGGCGGGCGGCCGGGCGTCGAGCAGGACGACGATGCCGTCCTCGTCGCGCTGGTCGAAGACCTCGGGGGCGGCGAGGACGCAGTGTCCGGCGCCGCAGCACTTGTCCTGGTCGATGTGGACGAGCATGCGGGTTCCCTTCGGGGCAGGGCCGATCGGGGCCCTGGTGGTGGTGAACTGTGGTGTCGGTGAACGGTGTCGGCGATCGGTGGAGCGCTCGGTTCGCGGGCCGCGCGGGCCGCACGGGCCGGGGTTCACCAGGCGATCGGCAGCTCGTGGACGCCGTAGATGAGCATCTCGCCGCGGAAGCGGACCTCCTCGAACGGGACGGCCAGGCGCAGTCGGGGCAGTCGGCGCAGGATCGTGTCGAGGGCGATGTGGAGCTCCAGGCGGGCGAGCGGCTGGCCGAGGCACTGGTGGACGCCGAAGCCGAACGCGAGGTGGCGGCGGGCGTCGCGGGTCAGGTCGAGCTCGTCGCCGCCGGGGAACTCCAGGGTGTCCCGGTTGGCGGTGTTGATCATGCAGATGACGCCCTCGCCCGCCCGGATCCGCACGCCGCCGACCTCGACGTCCTCGGTGGCGACCCGGGTCAGGCCGGAGTGCACGATGGTCAGGTAGCGCAGCAGTTCCTCGACCGCGCCGGGGACGGACTCCGGGTGGCGGCGCAGGTGGTCGAGCTGGTCGGGGTTGCGCAGCAGGGCCAGGACGGACAGCGCGGTCATGTTCGCGGTGGTCTCGTGTCCGGCCACCAGCAGCAGCCGGCCCATGGCGCCGATCTCCTCGGTGCTGAGCTCGCCGCGGGCGACCAGCCGGCTGAGGATGCCGTCGTCGGGCTCGGCGCGCTTGGTCTCGGTGAGCTCGACCAGGTAGTCGGCCAGCCGGTCCCGGGCGGCGTCGACCTCCTCGGGCGAGGAGTCGCGGCGCAGCAGGACGCGGCTGCACTCCTGGAAGAAGTCGTGGTCCCGGTAAGGGACTCCGAGCAGCAGGCAGATCACCAGGGAGGGCAGTGGCAGGGCGAACTCGTGGACGAGGTCGGCGCCGGTGCGTCCGGCGGTCATCCGGTCGAGCAGGTCGTCGGCGATGCGCTGGACCTCGGGGCGCATCGCCTCGACCTTCTTGATCATGAACTCGCCGGTGAGCATCCGGCGCAGGCGCGCGTGCTCGGGGTCGTCCAGCCTGATGAAGGTGGGCTGACCGGCGTTCAGCTGCCGGGCGCCGGCGCTGATGAACGGGAAGCCGGGGCGGGTGGAGTCGGAGCTGAAGCGGGCGTCGGAGAGGACGGCCTTGACGTCCTCGTGGCGGGTGACCAGCCAGCTGGGCGCGCCGTCCCACAGGGAGACGCGGGTGACCGGCTCGTCCTGGCGGGCCTGCTGGTAGGCGGGGGGCGGGTCGAAGGGGCAGGTGCCGCGGGCGGCGGGGTGGGTGATGCCGGGGGTCTGGGCGGCCGTGGCCATGAGGGGGCTCCCTTCTCGGAGCTGGGTGTCGCCAGCTCGGGCCTGCGTGGCGCAACTGGTGGCGCCGCGTGGGGGTGTGCCGTGTGCGGTGTGCGGTGCTGTGCGGTGCTGTGCGGTGCTGTGCGGTGCTGTGCGCTGTGCGGTGCTGTGTGCGGTGCTGTGTGCGGCGTGCTCTGTGCTGCGGGTGGCGCCGTGGGGGTGGTGCGGCCGGGGTGCAACCGGGGCCATTTACGTGCCCTAAGCAACTAACTCACCGTCACGCTAACTCGCACTCCGTTGCAACGAAAGGCCCCGTCCCCCCAGCGAACGAATCTGTCCGAAATCCGGTCGGACCCCCGGGCCACCCTCACGGCCCGCACCGGATCGCTACAGTTCCCCCATGCCGGACGCCGAAGACCCCGAAGACGAACGGACCACCGCCTCGGACCTGGAGGCCGTACTGGCCACCCTGGCCTACCTGCTGACGCGTACACAGCAGCATGAACGCCAGACGGCCCGGGCCGGGATCACCGCCGCCCGCTCGGACATCTACCTGCTGCGCGCGCTCTCCGAGGCCGACGGCGCCAGCCGGATCGGCGACCTCGCCGACCGGCTGATGGTCAAGCCCTCCCACGTCACCCGGCAGATCGACCGCCTGCAGGGCCAGCAGCTGGTGGAACGCACCCGGGACGCGACGGACCGGCGGGCCCGGCAGGTCGAACTCACCGCCGAGGGACGGGCCGTACTCGACCGACTGAAACAGGCCAACATCACCGGGCTGACCGACGCCCTCGACGGCGTCCCGGACCCGGACGTCGCCGCCACCGTCCACGTGCTGCGCCACCTGGTCCACCGCTACGTGCAGCGCGTCCGGACCACCATGTGCTCCGAGGACGGGCAGCTCCCCTGCCCGCGCCAGGCGGAGACCAGCGCCTGACCCGGCTGCGCCGCCGCCGGGCGCAGGGCCTCCTCAGGGGGCCGCGAACAGCCCCGGGAAGCCCGCGGCCAGCCAGGGCTTGCGGCCCCAGGCGAACACCTTGCCCCGGAGGAGGGCGTCGGTGGCGGTGTAGCGGCCCAGCGCGATGAGGAGGAACGCCACCGGCTCGGTGAGGATCGTGCAGTCCGGGCGGCGCGGCGGCTGCGGGCTCACCACGGCGACACCGTCCGTGAAGGTCACCGCGAAGGCGTCCAGGCCCCGCACCCGCAGCCGGTAGCAGGCGCTGTGGCCGGCCGCGGCGCGCGCGTCCGTCACCCACGGCATGGCCGCGCGCAGGAACGGCATCGTCAGCCCGACGCGGTGCCGGTCGATCGGGTGCGGCCGCCCCAAGGCCACGGCGATGTCGTAGAGGTGGCCGAGCATGTGGGTCAGCAGGTAGGCCCCGAGGGTGTCCAGGTCCATCGGCCCCAGCGGGGTCAGCACCGGTTCGGTACCGGCCCGCGGCCCCGCGGCCACCGTGAACTCCCGTGCCCACCGGGCGATCTCCCCGGCGAGCACGTCCGGGTCCCGCTCCGGCCGCTCGGCCAGCGAGGCCTCGTTCGCCGCGGCCAGCGAGCCCGCCGTCCCGTCCCCGTACGGCCGCTCCTCACCGGCCGCCAGTGCGGCCATCAGCTCGTTGGCCATCGCCAGGTGCGCGGCGGCCTCGGCGACCGTCCACTCGGCACCCGGTATCGGGGTGTCACCACGGCAGCCGGCGAGCAGGCCGACGGCCTCGCCGCCGACCGCGGTGAGCGCCTCGAACAGCGCGGTGCGTGCGGCGGCGGTGAGGGGTTGCTGCTGCTGGGGGAACGGGAGCGTCATGGGGGTGAAGACTGACCGACCCCCGCGCCGCTGTCCAGACCTGTGACACGCCCGACCCGTCTCCCGGGCACAGCGGGGCGGGCGCCGGGCGCGGTGGGGCCGGAGCAGGCGACAGCGGACGGGCGACGGCTTTCGGCCGATGAGCGTCCGCGTGGGTGGGGCTCCGGTGGCCCGTGCGGTCCGGCGCGCCACGCCTGGTGCACCCTCCGGTCGGGCCCGGGCGTACGGGCAGCGTGCGGCCGCCGTGGCGACATTTCCGCTGTCATATGCGGAACTTCACCATCCCTCCCTATATTCGCCGGAGCACGTCACCGAGCGACGTCATCGAGGCACGTCACCGACGTACGTCATCGAGGCACGTCATCGAGGCACGTCCCGGCCGCGGGTTGCAGCGGCACTGTCACCACCGACAACGAGGGCGGAACCATCGTGCGCAGGAACACCAGGGGCAAGAGGATCGGCATCGCCGGCTGTCTGCTGGCCGGATTGGCGGCGGCCTGCGTCGTCGCGGCCCCGGCAGCCGAGGCGCAGTCGGCGTCGCCGGCCCGGGTCGAGGGCATCAACTGCTCCACCCCGACCATCGGATTCCTCAACAACCAGTGGTACTACGGCATCTCGTGCTCGGGCTGGGGCACCACCAAGTGGTGGGTGAACGTCAGCTGTTCGGACGGCTCCTACCGGAGCGACGGCCCGCACACCGACTTCCTGAACGTCCTCCTCTACTGCCCGCCGAACACCACCGTCACCAGGGGCTGGGTCAGCTACACCCCGTGACCCGAGCCCTCGGGCCGTCCCAGCGGATCTGACCCCGACCCGCGCCGACACCGGCGCGAGCCACCCCGGTGGACGGTCGACGCAGCACGCCGCACCACACAGCACACCGCATGCACCGCACAGCACGCGGCACGCTGCCGTCGACCGTCCACCACCCACCCGGCGCCGACCGCCGTGACACGCGCACCCCGGGCCCCCGGAGCGGAGCGCGCGCCACTACGGTGGACCGATGGCATCGATCAAGCACGTCCAAGTCACCTTCGACTGTGCCCAACCCGAGCGCGTCGCCCGTTTCTGGTGCGAGGTGCTGGGGTACGTCGTACCACCGCCGCCGCCGGGGTTCGCCGACTGGGACGCCTTCAACCTCTCCCTGCCGACGGAGCGTCAGGGTTCGGCGTTCGCCTGCGTGGACCCCTCGGGCGTGGGCCCCCGCCTGTTCTTCCAGCGCGTTCCCGAGGGCAAGGTCGTCAAGAACCGGGTGCACCTCGACGTCCGGGTCGGCACCGGCCTGGTCGGCGAGGAGCGCCTCGCCGCCCTGGAGGCCGAGTGCGCACGACTGCTGGCACTCGGCGCGGTGCGCGTGCGGCTCCTGCGGGCCGACGGCTTCAACGAGTCGTGCATCGTGATGCAGGACGTCGAGGGCAACGAGTTCTGCCTCGACTGACCGACTCTCCCGGCTGAGCCCGGCCCGACCGGGACGGGCTCAGCCGCCCCGACGCTCAGCCGCCCCGCCGCTCGGCCACGGCGACCAGCGCCACCCTGGGGACCTCGGCGATCCAGCCGCCGGCGGCCGGGCGCACGAAGGGCCGCGCGGGCGCCGCGAGCGGGCCGCAGAGCTGCGCGAGGTGCGCGGTGTGGTCGAACGCGTCGGCCAGCAGCTCCCAGCCGGCGTCGGCGCCGAGGTCGTCGAGGTGGTCGGCGAGCCCGAAGGTCGCGGCGAAGTGGGCCACCACGGCGGCCTTCGCCCCGTCAGGGGTCGCCGCGCGGACCGTGATCGGGTCGTAGACGTCGACCAGGCGCACCGCGACGGGATGCGGCGCGAACAGGTCCAGCAGGTCGATGCGGCTGAAGTGCCGGTAGTCGTGGCGGATCGCGGCACGGGGGTCGACGACGGTGCGGAAGAAGTCGGCCATCGGGCTGTGCGGCTCGAAGTCGTGCAGGACGACCCGGCCGCCGGGGCGCAGGACCCGTACGGCCTCGGCGACCGCGGCGGGGCGGGCGGCGGGCGGGATGTGGTGGGTGCCGTAGGCCAGCAGCACCGCGTCGACGGTCCGGTCGGCCAGCAGCATCCGGTCAGGGGCCTGCCGCACGGCGGGCAGGCCGTGGGCGAGGGCGGCGGCCACCATCGGTCCGGAGATGTCGCCGGTCAGCAGCCGCAGCCCGTCCGGCACCTGGTCCGGGCGCAGGGCCGAGGCGCGCGCCAGCAGCCCGTCCCCGCCCAGCGCGTCCAGCACCAGCGCCTGCGCCGCGCCGCCGCTCCGGGCCTGCGCCCCGCGGCCGCTGCGGGCCTCCGGCACGGCCAGGCGCAGCAGTTGCCGGGCTCCGGTCCAGCGCACCAGCGGATCCCGGTGGGCACGCCGGTAGGAGTCGCCCCGCCCGCCGCTGTCCGAGTCGAACTCGTTGGTCCACGCGCGGAGCCGGTGGGCCGTGGCGGCCCCGTCGACCCGCCCCGGGTCGAGCAGCCGGTGCCAGCCCGGATGCCGGTCCGCGAGGTGGCCGAGGTACTGCTCCACGGTCATGTCGGGAAGGTAGGACGGCGCGGGCACGGGCGACTCCTTCGTCGGCTGCGGGGGCACCCCCATGCCTGCCCGCCCCCGCGCCGGGCACACCCCGCTCTCGGGCGCACGCGCTCCGCGCGGGCCGGCCGGGCGTGCTCCGGGAGGGCGCCACGGTGCGCCGGACCCTCCCGCTCGACGGGAAGGCCGACAGCTGCATGCGCCCTCGCACCGCGGCCGTGCCGGAGCAGTCGATCGAACGTGTCGGTCCGGTCGGTGATCAGTGGTGCGAGGTGGGACCGGATCGGGCCGTGGATGCCGGCCGATCCGGTCCCCGGGCGGCGCCGGGCGGACCATCGGCGCACGCTTGACGCGATCGTGTGGACGTACCGCACGTGCTCGCCCTGGCGCGATGTGACGGTCGGGCGGATGCACCGGCGTTCACGGCCGTCGTGACCGCGATCGGGTCCACCGCCCCCCGCTCCGCCTCGTGCCTGTCACATGGCGATCACGATCTTGCCGTGGACGTGCCGCTCGGCCTGCGTCGTCACGGCTTCGCGGATCCGCCCGACCGGGAAGGTCGCCGCGATCGGCACCGTGATCTCGCCGGACCGAATCGCGTCGGCGATCCGTCCCAGGGCGCCCGGATCCGCGTCGAGGGCGCCCACCTTGCGCACCCCGGGCGGCGGGGCGGAACCGTCGGCCACGACGCAGATCCGCTCGGGCGCCAGGCCGAGTTCGAGCGCGGTCTCGGCCGCGTCCCTTCCGAACAGGTCGGCTGTGGCGGTGATCCCCTCGGGCGCCAGGGCCCGCACCCGGTCGGCCAGGCCGGGGCCGTACGCCACGGGTTCGGCGCCGAGCCCGCGCAGGAATCCGAACGTGCCCTCGGAGGCGGTGCCGAGCACCCGGGCACCGGCAAGCTTCGCCAGCTGAACGGCGAAGACGCCCACGCCACCCGCCGCCCCACCGATCAGGACGGTGTCCCCGGCGCGGAGCCCGATCGCGGCGATCGCGGCGGCGGCCGTCAGACCGGACACCGGAAGCGTGGCCGCCACCTCGTCACCGACGCCCTCCGGGGTGGGCCACAGCGTTGCGGCAGGCGTCTTGACCAGCACGAAATCAGCGACGGACCGGCCGATCGCAGCCCCGTACACCCGGTCGCCGATCGCGAATCCGCTGGCGTCGGCGCCCACCTCGTCCACCACTCCGGCAAAGTCGCTGCCGAAGCCGGCCGGCAGGGTGATGCCGAACCGCGCTGCCATGTCGGGCTGCGTGGTGATCTGCCAGTCCATCGGATTCAGCCCGGCGGCCGTGACCCGGACGCGCACCTCGTCCGGCGCGGTGTGCGGCTCGGGTATCTCCTGCAGTTCGAGCACTTCGGGACCGCCGAATCGCCGGTAACGGACAGCTCTACTCATCGGGGACCTCTCTCGGCCAGTGATGGGACTTGGTCTCATCGACACTACACCAGCGATGGGACCAAGTCCCGTACACTGCTCCCATGGCTCGCTGGCAACCCGACGCACCGGGACGACTCGCCGCCGCTGCTCTCGACCTCTTCGAGGAGCACGGCTACGACAACACGACCGTGATCGAGATCGCGGAGCACGCGGGACTCACCAAGAGCACGTTCTTCCGCTACTTCCCGGACAAGCGCGAGGTGCTCTTCGACCGGGGCACGGTGACCGACCTGCTCGCCGAAGGGATCGCCTCGGCGCCGCCGGCGGCCGACCCGCTCGACGCGGTGGCGGACGCCCTCGACGCGCTCGGCCGGACGTTCTTCACCGACGACCGCCGCGAGTTCAGCGGCCGGCGCCAGGCCGTGCTGAACACCAACACAGAACTGCGGGAGCGCGAAGCCCTGAAGAGGATCGACCTCGCCGCCTCGATGATCGAGGCCCTCACCCGCCGCGGGATCCCGACCCTGACCGCACGCGTGGCCGCGAAACTGGGCATGCTCGCCTGGGAGATCGCCTTCGACCAGTGGATCGACACCCACAACCGCGAGGGCTTCGGCTCGCTGGCACGGCGAGCGCTAGGCGACGTACGGGCGGCCGGCGCCGTGCTCTAGCCCCGACGCTTCGCCTCGGCTCGGACAGGGACCCGTCTCGTCGGTCCTCTGCGGAGCCGGATGAGGACGGCTGCGAGGTGGAGTGCGTGCGGCCTGGCAGGCGCTGGCGGTTTGTCGGTGCGCACGGCCAGGCCGCACCACTGTTTCAAGGCGGCTGATGCACCGCTCGACGGCGTTCCGCTCTGCGGGGGTCTCGGCGTCGAAGCCGGACCGGATCGGCCGGCATCTCCACGGCTCGATCCGGTCCCGCATCACATCACTGATCACCGACCGGACAGACACATCCGATCAGAGTGCTCAGCCCATCGAAGAGACCGACCTCAGGCGGCGGGCTTGACCGACACCGGCCAGTGGCCGCCCGGGAACTGGCTGTTGTCGACGGCGTTGCCGTGCAGCGCGGCCATCTCCTTGGCCTGGGCGCCGAGCAGCACCATCAGGGCGCTGACCGCGGCGACGATCACCGTGGTGTTGACCCCGGCCTCCTCAAGGATGATCAGGAAGCCCGCCCAGGAGAAGACCACCGAGCCGAGCGACGCGATCGCGGCGATGGTGGCGCCGATGAACTTGACCAGGACCAGTGCCAGCGCCAGGTAGAAGGTCAGGCCGGCCGCCGCGCAGATCTCCAGCGAGGTGGAGGTCTTGTCGCAGATCCCGCCCACCGAGGTGGCGGCCGCCGCCTGACGCGGGATCTCCTTGCCGTAGGCGTCCGCCGCCGGGCCCTTCCACTCCCCGGTCGAGCCCAGCACCTGCGGCTGGAGCTGGCCGGTCACACCGTTCGCCAGGCCGCGCAGGGTCTCCCACTGGAAGCCGTGGACCATCATGTAGACCGGAGCGGCAGCGCCCTCCAGGCACTCCTTGATCTTGTTCAGGATCCAGGCGCCGATCTCGCAGATCTTCTTCCCGAACCAGATCACCTTGTCGGCCAGCCAGTCGGGCACCCACCACCGGTCGGCGGCGTCGTTCGCCTTGCCGGGCACCGAGTCGAGCTTGGCCGACAGGTCGCCCAGGCCCGAGGTGAGCTTGTCGACGGTTGCCTGGTACTGCGCCGCTTGGAATGCCACGTCGAGAACTCCGCTTCAGTTGCCGGTTATGGCCGTGAGGTTGGCCGAGGTCTTCTGCTCGTGGTGGTCGTAGTTGTCCGCCACCGTGCGCAGGCCGTCGGCGACCGCCTTGAGGTTCTGCTGTCCCTCCAGGGAGCGGTCGTGCACGGCCGTCAGGACCTCCGCGTAGGCGCCGACGACGAGCTGGAAGACGCCCGCCTGGAACCGGTCCATCGACATCGAGCCGACGGACGAGGCGATCTTGCCCAGCTCGTCGCTCTGCTGGTCCCAGAGCCCGGCCTCCGTGCGGAGTGTCTCGGTCGTGACCTTGAAGCCGTCGTCGTCGGCCATGGTGTCGCTCCCTTCCTGGGTCGTCCGGCCCTGCGGCCGGTCCGCGTTACGAGTTGCGGAGCTTGCTCGGGTCCGCGAGCAGGGCGAGGGCCTCGCGCAGCATCCGGTCGGTGCCCGCGGCGGCCTCCTCCTGGGCGGACCGGACGGCGGCGGCGAGGTCGGTGCGGGCCTTCGTGAGGGCGGCGGCCAGCGCGTGGTTCAGCGCGGCGGTGCCGGTCTCGGCCGCCCACCGCCCGTCGGGTTCGCAGGACACCAGTCCACCGCGCGAGAGCACCACGGTCACGTGCCCGCCCTCGTCGCAGCCGCGGCCCTGCACGGGGACGCCCGGTGCGCCCGCCCGGTCGAGGGCCGTCAGCACGTCCTCGGCCAGTTGCTCCAACGGCCGGGGGGTGACCTGGCTGACGTCGCCGACCGCAAGGGTCAGGTCGAGTGCGGGCTCGGCCACGGCGGCCGCCGCACCGTCGTCGGGCAGCCGGTCCGGTACGGCCGCCCAGGCCGCCTGTCCGGCGTCCTGCTGCCAGACCGACAGCCGGTTGACGGCGGCGGCCTGCCCGGCCTCGACCGCCGCGCCGCCGAGCGCCTCCGGTGACAGCCGCTGCTGCCAGCCGGCCTCGACCGTGATCGACAGCGGGAGGTCCTCCGGGCCGAGCACGACGGTCACCGAGCCGGTGCGGTCGGCGCCCTCGGAGCGCTGGGGGAGGATGTCGCGGGTCTCGGCGAGCGCATGGGTGAGGTCGCCCAGGAAGGCGCTCATCTGCTGCAGGTCGCGCAGCGGGTCGTTCATCGCACGGGCCTCTCGTACCGACGGCCCGGGTCCCGGGGCGATCGGTTGACGTGGTGGGAGACGGTCAGGAGCGCGTGGTCGCGGCGAGGGTCAGCTGGTTGCACAGGAGGGCCAGTGCGACGACCGCACCGACGAGCAGCCAGCCACTGGAGGAGACGTGGGAGTCACCGAGGAAGAGGGTGGCCGCGACCACCGCCGCCAGGCCGGCGGCTCCGCCGACCACGGCGGACGCACGCCGGAGGCCGCGCACCGGCACCGGTCGGCGCACCGCGAGGAGCACGGCCGCTGCGGTGACGGCGGCCACCAGGTACAGCGTCGCGTCCACCCACCAGGCGGGCGCCCATGACCTGCCGTGCCAGATCACCAGCGGGCAGAGCAGCAGCGGGCACTCGGCCATCACTCCGAGCAGCACGGTCGTCGTCCGGTCGGCGTGCTTCGATCGATTCTTGTCGCTCACGTGGGACCCCCGTCTCCGGCCGTCACTATACATTCGGGGCGACCGGCCACGGCATGGAGCATCATTATTGACATTCCGTCACACAAGGCTCCTGCGTTTCTCGGGGCGCCCCCGCTCCGGCCGGACGCACCGCGTCTGTTCGCGGCGACAAATCCCGGCCGGTGTCCGCTGGCCGCGGGGACATGGCCGACGGCCCGCCCGCTTGGCACGGTGGGAGGCGCCGCCCCGGGAAGGTCCCGGCGGGCGGTGCCTGGAAGGACGGCGATCACGGTGAACGTGAACTCCAAGGGACAGTACGGGGATTACCAGAACGAGATCTACTTCGACGGGCTCTCCGGCGTGCTGCCGACGATGCCGATGACCTTCCCGGAGCTGGAGGCGCGGGCCCAGGCCGCGCTGCCGCCGTCGGTGCTCTCCTACGTCGCCGGCGGCGCCGGGGACGAGTCCACCCAGCGGGCGAACGTGTCGGCGTTCGAGCGGTACGGCCTGGTGCCGCGGATGATGGTCGGCGCCACCCAGCGGGACCTGGGCGTCGACCTGTTCGGGCTGAAGCTGCCGTCGCCGCTGTTCATGGCGCCGGTCGGGGTGATAGGGCTGTGCGCCCAGGACGGCCACGGCGACCTCGCCACCGCCCGCGCCGCCGCGAGGAGCGGCGTGCCGATGGTCGCCTCGACGCTGACCGTGGACCCGATGGAGGAGGTGGCCGCCGAGTTCGGCGACACCCCCGGCTTCTTCCAGCTCTACACGCCCACCGACCGGGCACTGGCGGAAAGCCTGGTGCACCGGGCGGAGGCGGCCGGCTTCAAGGGCATCGTCGTCACCCTGGACACCTGGCTCACCGGCTGGCGCCCGCGCGACCTCGCCACCAGCAACTTCCCGCAGCTGCGCGGCCACGCACTGGCCAACTACACGTCCGACCCCGTCTTCCGGGCCAGGCTCGCCAAGGCGCCCGAGGACGACCTCCAGGCGGCCGTCGTCGAGTGGATACGGATCTTCGGCAACCCGCTGACCTGGGACGACCTGGCGTGGCTGCGGTCGATCACCGAGCTGCCGATCATCCTCAAGGGCATCTGCCACCCCGAGGACGTCCACCGGGCGAAGGACGGCGGCGCGGACGCGGTCTACTGCTCCAACCACGGCGGCCGGCAGGCCAACGGCGGGCTCGCGGCGATCGACCTGCTGCCCGACGTGGTGGCGGCGGCGGACGGGCTGCCGGTGCTGTTCGACTCCGGCATCCGCACCGGCGCGGACGTCGTCAAGGCGCTGGCCCTCGGCGCCACCGCGGTCGGCGTCGGCCGCCCGTACGCCTACGGCCTGGCGATCGGCGGCGTGGACGGCATCGTGCACGTGCTGCGCTCGCTGCTCGCCGAGGCCGACCTGATCATGGCCGTCGACGGCTACCCGACGCCGGCGGACCTGCGCGCGCAGGGCGCGATCCGCAGGCGCTGACGCACCGCCGACCGCATCGGCCCGGCCCCCCGACAGGGGGGCCGGGCCTTCGGCGTTCGCGGCCCGGGGCCGCGCCGGATCGGGCGGTGACGCGCCGGCCGGTCAGGCGGTGGCGGCCGTGAACTCGACCAGGTGCCGGGCGACCGTCTCGGGCTGGTCGAGGTGGGCGGGGTGTCCGGCACCGGGGACGACGACGGCACGGGCGAGCGGGCTCGACATCGCGGTGGCGGTGGCGTGTTCGGCCGGCCAGAACTGGCTGTCGGCACCGGCCAGGATCAGCGCGGGCACGGTGATCCCGGCGACGGTGTCGCGCCAGTCCTGGCAGGCGTGGTCGAACAGCAGGGGGTAGGTGTCGGGGGTGATCAGGCGGCTCATGCCCTGGCCGCCGGCCCGGCGGATCCGTGCGTCGGTTGCAGCCTGGTCCGGCCAGGCCCGTCCGTGGCCGGTGTTCACGGCGGTCGGGTGCAGGAAGAAGGTGCCCAGGTTGTCGGCCGTCAGGCCGTAGAAGCCGTACGGCCAGTCCGCACTGTTGATCATCTTGGGGGTCTGGTCGACGGTGACGATCCCGGCCAGGCGCTCGCAGCCGAAGAGGCTGACGTAGGCCCAGATCGCGCTGGCGCCCATCGACGAGCCGACGACGGTGACGTCGTCGAGGTCGAGGTGGGCGAGGAGGTCGTGCAGGTCCTTGCCGTGGCGGGCGATGCGGTGGCCGCGCGCGGGCCGGTCGGACCGGCCGTGCCAGCGGCGGTCGAAGGAGACCACCCGGTGGCCGGCCGCGCGCAGGGCCGCCCACTGCAGGGCCCAGCTGTCGGCGGGCGCACCGTATCCGGCGATCAGGACGACCGGACGGCCCGCTCCCCCGTCGTAGTAGTGCAGGGCGGTGTTGTCGCTCGCGACAAAGTGCGGCATGGCTGCCTCCAGGAGTGATGAGCAGAGAAGAGGGTCGGAGGAGAGGGTCAGACGGCGGGCCGACGGCGCCACGGGTGTCCCACAGCGACGGCGACCGCGCAGGCGAGGAGGGTGTCGGTGAGCCGGGCGGTGAGCACCGCCCCGCCCGAGGGCAGGCCGGGCACGGCCAGCACCAGGACGACGACGCTCGCCAGGGCGGTGTGCAGGGCGTACGAGAGATCGGTGGCGCCGGGGAGCAGCGCGCCCACCAGGGCGGCGAGCAGCACCAGCGCCCAGCCCGACAGGAACTGCGCCGCCACGGCGGCGGCCGGCACGCCCAGGACCGTTCCGGCGACCCGGTCGCCCACCCGCCGCAGCACCGACGCATCGGCCGGACGGAAGGCCAGTGCCGCGGTCAGCGGAAGCCAGAAGGCGTGGTCGGGCCGCAGCACCTCGGCGAGGACGGCGGCCGTCCCGACGCACAGGGGCAGTCGCAGCGCCGCCCGCCACTCGGGCCGCCCCCGCACCGGTCCCCTCGCCGATCCCGGTGACGGTCCCTGCGGGGGCGCGGGCGCGCGGCGGTTTCGGCAACCGGCCGCGACGATCAGCAGACCCATCGGCGCGCAGCCGAGGCCGTACAGCGCCACCGTGCGGGCGGCGCCCGGGCCGTGGCCCAGTCCCGTCCCGATGGCGGTCAGCACCATCAGCTTCAGGCCGAACAGCTGGTCGGCGGGCCGAGCGCTGCCGACCAGCCCGGCGACCAGCGCGGCCGCGACCATGCACGCCACCTGTCCCCATCCGGGTGAAGGCGCGCTGCGGCCGAGCAGCAGTCCCGCGGCTCCCCCGGCCAGGACCGCGGCGAACCGGGCCGCACGTTCGCGCGCCGGCCCGCTGTGGTCGCCGTTGACGCTGCACACCGCGCCCGCCACGGCCACCGGCACCCCGGCCGGACCGGCCAGCGCATGTGCGCCGACCAGCGCGGCCGTGATCGCGACCGCGCTGCGGACCGTCCGGTCCCACGGCACTGCGGCGGGACGACGGGGGCGGCGCACGGCAGGGGCCTCCTGTGCGAGAGCGGTTCGGGCGGTCCCTCCACCCTGGCCGGGCGGCGCGGCGGCGGCCATGGTGCGCGGGACAGCGACCCCCGGGCCAGAATTGTCCGTGTGAACAAAGAAGCCGATTCGCTCGCCCGCGAGCAGCGCGGACGCGTCCTGGCCGCGCTGTCGCTGGAGGACATCGCGGCGGGCGCCGCAGTCACGGTCGTCCGGGAGGTCCCCGCCTACCACGGGCACGACGCCGACCGGGTGCGGGCCGAGCTGCTCACCGTCCTGGCGCCGGTCATGGCGTTCCTGCGCGAGGAGCGCGACGCCACCGCCGCCGAGCAGGCGCAGTTCGCCGCCTTCGGCGCCCTGCGGGCCGAGCAGGGCATCGGGCTGGAGCCGCTGCTGGAGGCGTTCCGGCTGTCCACCCGGCGCGCCTTCGACGCCCTCTACGAGGAGATCCGCCGCGTCGACGCCCCGCAGGCCGGGCTGGAGCTCGCCCGGGACTTCTGGGCCGGCTGCGACCGGCTGTCGGCGGCGGTGGTCCGGGGGCACCGGGAGCGGGAGCTGGAGAAGGCCCAGGCCGCCCAGGAGCACCGCACCCTGCTCCTGCGTCAGCTGCTCACCGGCGACCTGCCCACGGAGTACCTGGCGACCGCCGCCACGACGCTCGGCCTCGACCTGCGCACCGAGTACCACGTCTGCCACGCCCGGCCGGGGAGGGGCCGCACGATCGCCGCCGTGGAACGGGCCCTGCGCCCGCACACCGCCGCCCTGCTGGCCGAGCCGGGCACCGACCGGGTCGTCGGGCTGACCACCCGCCCGCTCCCGGCCCGGGTCGCCCTGCCGGCGGGCCTGGGCCCGGCGCGCCCGCTGTCCCGGCTCCGCGAGTCCCTGGCCGAGGCCGAGCGCTGCGACGAACTGGCCGTCGCCTTCGCCCTCGACCGGTGCGTGCGGAGCGGCGAACTCCCGCTCCACCTGGCCGTGCTGGCCCTCCCGGCGGTCGGCGATCAGCTCGTCGAGCGGTGCTTCGGCCACACGTCCGGTGAACGTCGCACCACCCTGGTGCGCACCGTCGACGCCTACCTCGCCGCCGACGGCAACGCCGACCAGGCCGCCGCGGCCCTGTTCGTGCACCCCAACACCCTCCGCTACCGGATCCGTGCCCTCACCGCCGCCAGCGGCCTCGACCCGGCCCGCACCGAGGACGCCCTCGCCCTGTGGTGGGCGGTGCGCCGCCTCCAGGCGAGCGACGACTCCGGGTGAGCGACGCCTCCGGGTGAGCGACGCCTCCGGCGCGCCGGTCCCCGTCGGGCGCGCAGCTCCTTCGGGCGCGCGAACGTGCCGCCCCTGCCGGGCCGTTGACCGGCAGGGGCGGTACGGGCGACCCGGGGGGTGGCAGGGGGGCAGCACCGCCCGGGACCGGGTCAGCGGGCGTAATGCCGCTCGAACCGGTCGATCACGCCGCCCGCGACCTGGGTGGCGAGGTTGCCCCGGGTGAGGTCGAACAGGTGGCCGGCCCACGGGAGTTCGACGCTGCGGTGCGGAACACCGGCCCGCGCCAGTGCCGCGTCGAGCAGGCGCAGCTGGGACGGCGGGATGAGCCGGTCGTCCCGCCCGTGCACGCTGAGCGTGGCCGGCAGGCCGGGCCGGACGTGGTGCACCGGCGAGGAGGCGTACCACCGGTCGGGCTGCTGCTCCCTGGTGCCGCCGACGTACTCGCGGGTGGCAGCGCGGATCAGGCCCGGGGCGGTGGAGTGGGCGAGGGCGTCGTCGAAGTCGGTGGTGCCGTAGAAGTTGATGACGGCCCGGACGGAGGTGTCCGGGTGCGGGACGGTCGGCGGGAACATCGGGTCGCCCTGGGTGTAGGCGGCCATCATGGCGAGGTGTCCGCCGGCCGACTCGCCGAACAGGGTGATGTCCGACGGGTCGACGCCGAAGCGGTCGGCGTTGTCGCGGACGAAGCCGACGGCGGCCTTCACGTCGCCGGGGCCGGTCTGCCAGTCGGCGTGCGGCAGCAGCCGGTAGTCGATGGTGAAGACGGCGTAGCCGCGGTCGGTGAACCACGTGCCCCACGGGTAGCCGTCCTCGCGGCTGCCGATCTTCCAGCCGCCGCCGTGCACGTACACCACAGCCGGGCGGGAGCCGCCGGCCCGGGCCTTCCCGTGCGCGGGCAGGTAGTCGAGCTTCAGCCCGGTGCCGTCGACGGTGGCGTAGGTGAGGGTCCGAGCGTCGTGCGGGCGCCCGGAGCCGAGCGACAGGCCGTGCCCCAGGTAGCTGCCGAGGGACACCGTGCTCCCCTCGGCCGACGCCGTGCGCGCGAGCGCGACGCCCGGAACGACGGTCATCACCAGCATCAGCGCCGCGCACAGTCCCGAGAGCCAGGTGGCCGCCCGGGCCCGCCGCCGCCACGCCGCCAGGGCCAGCCCCAGGCCGGCCACGAGCAGCACCAGGGTGATCTCCTGCGCGCCGTCGATCCCGAGGGCGAGGAGCGCGGTCGCCGTGGTCGGCACGGGGACCGTCATCAGCACCGTGACCAGGACGGCGACCAGGCCGAGCAGCGCGGCGATCGTGGTGACGACCCACGACCGGCGGCGCCGGGGGGCGGCGGCACCGGGGACGGGCACGGGCCCGCCCGGATCGGACCCGCAGTCGGCCCTACGTGACAGCAAGCGGTTCATCGCGGCACTCCGTTCGCCCGGATTCGGTGGCGGCGCCCCGGCCGACCGGGGGCGGGGCGCCGGGAACACGAGGGCGGAAGCAGAGCCGTCCCCCGGCACGTCCGAGCGGGCCGGTACGGCCGAACTCCCGGACGCGGTCCACCGTGCCGGACGGGCACCGGCGGAACCATGGCGCCCGGAACAGCGCCCACCGGGCCGGACCTGTCGGCCGCGACAAACCGCGGCAGTCCCGCGACACCCCCGCGACAACGACGCGCACCCCTGCGCCGAGCGGGTGAGGCACCTCGCGTGCCGCGGTCCGGCCCCCGTCGGGCGCCCCGACGATGAACCAGTCCCTACCCCTCCCCGGCCAGGAGCCTCCCGTGCCCAGGTTCACCACCAACGACGGCGTCTCCCTGCACTACTACGACGAGGGCGAGGGCCGGCCCGTCCTGCTCGTCCCCGGCTACGGTGCGCCCGCCGACGACTGGGCGCTGCAGTGGGCGCCACTGCGGGCGGCCGGCCACCGGGTGATCTCCCTGGACCGCCGCTGGCACGGCCGGTCCGACCGGCCCGCCTGGGGCCACCGGATGTCCCGCCACGGCAAGGACATCGACGACCTGCTCACCGCCCTCGGCCTGCGCGAAGTCGTCGCGGTCGGCCAGTCGATGGGCGCCAACACCATCTGGGCGTACGTCAGCCTGTTCGGCACCGACCGCCTCGCCGGGATCGTCACCGTCGACCAGAGCCCGAAGATGGTCAACACGCCCGACTGGCCGTACGGCTTCTACGGCCTCACCGACGACAACCTCGGCACCTTCTTCGACACCCCCGCGGCGTTCGCCACCGGGCGCGGCCGTGCCTGGCCCGACGCGGCCGAACTCGACGCCGCCGTCAAGGCCGCCGGCGGCCGCGGCGCCGAGAGCCTGATCACCCCCGACACCCGTCCGCTCCTGCTCGACCACTCCCGCCAGGACTGGCGCGACACCGTCGCCCGCGCCGACGTGCCCGTCCTGATCACCGCCGGCGCCGAGAGCCAGTTCTGGCCCGCCGAGCACGCCGCCGCCACCGCCGCCCTCAACCCCGGGGCCACCTCGACGGTCTTCGAAGGCGCCGGCCACACCGCCCACGTCGACCGACCCGACGCCGTCAACGAGCGCCTGCTCGCCTTCGCCGCCTCCCTCCCGGCCGGCGGCTGACAGCCCGATCACGGTCTGGCCGAACGCCGTCGCGCCTCCCACGCCGACCGACCCGACGCCGTCAACGAGCGCCTCCTCGCCTTCGCCGCCTCCCTCCCCACCGGCCACTGACAACCCGGTCACCCGGAACCCCCCTCTCCACCCGGGAGACCGGCGAACAGCGCCGCCGCCGTCCGGCTCGGGGCGGGTGGGGGGCGAGCCCCGGTCAGTCGAGCAGGACGCCCGGGTTGAGGATGTGGTGGGGGTCGAGGGCGGTCTTGGCGGCGCGGAGGGCGAGGGCGAAGGGCTCGGGGCGCTGGCGGTCGTAGGCGGGGCGGTGGTCGCGGCCGACGGCGTGGTGGTGGGTGATGGTGGCGCGGTGGCGGTGGAGGACGTCGTTCGCGGCGGCCTTGATGTCGTCCCAGATCCGGACCTCGTCGCCCGGGCGGCCGGCGACGGCGACGGTGAAGTAGGGGGCGGCGCCGTCGGGGTAGACGTGGGTGAGGCGGCAGTTGACGGTGGCGGGGTGTCCGGTGGCCGTGCGGGCCGCGGCGGCCACCTCGGTGCGGACGTCGTCGATCAGGGCGGGGATCCTGTCCCAGGTGGCTGCGGTCTCGAAGGTCTCGACGACGGCGCCCATCCGGGCCAGGCCGTCGCGCAGGTAGGGCATGCGCAGGAAGGCCGAGCGCCAGGCGCTGACGGCCGGGTCGGTGTCGGCACCGGCGGGTTCGGTGTGGGCGTCGGCCGGGTTGGTACGGGCCGGGGCGCCGCGGTCGGGGCCGGGCGGCGCGGTGCGGCCGCCGTGGGCGCGGGCGATGTCGAGGGCGTCGGCCAGACGGTCGCGGACGGGGCCGGTGGCCGACTCGAAGCCCAGGACCAGCACGGTGGAGCCGTCGCGGGAGGCGCCGGAGAGCAGGGCCTCGCCGGGATCGAGCAGACGGCAGTTGGCCGGGGCGAGGTCGGTCTGGGCGATGGCGCGGACGGCGTCCAGCGCGCGGTGGAAGTCGCCGAAGGCCACCGAGGCGGAGGCTTTGTGGCGGGGACGTTCCTGCAGCCGCATCCAGGCCTCGGTGATGACGCCGAGCGCGCCCTCGGAGCCGAGGAAGAGGCGGTCGGGCGACGGACCGGCGCCGGATGCGGGCAGGCGCCAGGAGGTGCCGGCTCCGGCGGGCGTGATCACGCGCAGGGACTGCACGAAGTCGTCGATGTGGGTGCGGACGGTGGCGTAGTGCCCGCCGGCCCGGGTGGCGAGCCAGCCGCCGAGGGTGGAGAACTCGAAGCTCTGCGGGAAGTGGCGCAGGGTCAGGCCGTACGGGCGCAGCCGGCCCTCCAGGACCGGCCCGAGGGCTCCGGCCTGGATGCGGGCGGCTCGGCCGACGGTGTCGATCTCCAGGACCCGGTCCATCGCGGTCAGGTCGAGCGACAGGACGGCACGGTGGGCGTCGCCGCGGTACTCCACGCCGCCGACGACGGAGGAGCCGCCGCCGAAGGGGATGACGGCCACGCCGTGTGTGCCGGCCCAGTCCAGGAGGTCCGCCACGTCCTGGTCGCCGGTCGGGTGGGCGACCAGGTCGGGGATCCGGCCGGGCCGGCCGCGCAGGGCGCGGATGACGTCGCGGTAGGCCCTGCCCATCGCGTGGGCGGCGCGGGCCCCGGGGTCGGCGGTCACCAGGTGCGCCAGGGAGGACGGGGGCGTGGCGGCCGGGCGGGCGATGGCGAGGTCGGCGATGCGGGGCACCGGCAGCGGGCGGGCCAGGGTGCCGGGCAGGAGGGCTCCCAGCGCGGCGCATTCGGCGTCGTCGGGGTGGGCGTCGGCGTAACCCCAGCCCCACCAGGAGCGGGTGCGGGGGGATCCGGGGTCGGACGGGGCGGCAGGCATGGCGGCGCTCCAGCGGGGTCCAGGTAACTTACCCATTGGTAAATTACCCTAAGGTAAGATCGGTTCCATGACAACGCTCCCCTCCAAGGCCGACACCCGGGCCGGTACGCGGGCCGACTCCCGGACCGACACCCGTACCGGTACCCGGGCCGGCACCAAGGGCGTGCCGCGGGCCGACCGCGAACGGCAGGTCCTGGCCGCGGCCACCGAGGAGTTCGGCCGCCACGGCTTCGAAGCCACCACCGTCGCCGCCGTCGCCGCCCGCGTGGGCGTCACCAAGCCACTGCTGCACCAGTACTTCGGCAGCAAGCAGGACCTCTACCTCGCCTGCCTCGACCCGGTCGGCGACCGCCTGCTGCACGCCATCCGCACCGCGATGGCCGAACCGGACACCGACGCGCCGCCCACGCCACTCCGCGTCCTGCACGCCCTCTTCGCCGCACTGGACGGGCAGCGCGAGGCGTGGTTCGTCCTCTACGACCCGTCACTGCCGCCCGGCAGCGACGCCGCCCACCGCGCGGCCCACTACCGCGACGCCATCGACGACCTCGCCGCCGACGGCGCCGCCGGTCTCCTCCGGGCCGCCGGATCCGACGACCCCCTGGACGCCGACGCCCTCCGGTACGCCTGGCGCGGTCTGTGCACCGCCCTGGTCCGCTGGTGGATCAACCACCCCGACCAGTCGCCCGACGCCATGGCGCGACGCTGCGCCCGGCTCTTCTCCGCCGCCCGCTCCGTCGTGCCCGCCGACGGCGAACCCGCCTGAGCCGCACCGGCGTACCGACGTATCGGCCTACCAGCACACCGGCGCGCCCCCGGCCTACCGCCGCGCCCGGGCCGGGTCCGTCAGATGCCGTCCTCGCGCCCGGCCCGTCCTCCTGCGGCCCGTCCTCCTGCGGTCAAGCCACGCCCCGGAACACGTACGCCGTCATCGGGGCGGTGACCGGCCCCGCACCCAGACGGGCCGTCACCTCCGCCACGACGGCGGCCCGGACGGACGGCCCGTCGCCGCGCTCCTCGACGGCCGCACGCACCGGCGTCCCGGTGAGGAACCCGAGGGCGACGTCGGCGGCCGACACGGCCCGGCCCTCCAGCGTCAGCTCCCGCTCCTCCTCCACCGTGTACCCGGCGGCCGCGAGGTCGACGGCCACGGCGGCGGGATCGGCGTAGCCGTGCGGGACGGTGGGGAGGAACTGCGGCGGGTCGGCCGGAAAGGCCCGCTCCAGCCCGGCCTGGACGGCGGAATCGAAGGCGTGGCTGCCCAGCGGGCCCCAGGTGTTGAACAAGAACCGGCCGCCCGGGGCCAGCACCCGACGGACCTCGGCGAAGGCCGCGACCCGGTCCGGGAAGAACATCACGCCGAACTGGCAGGCCACCAGGTCGAAGCCGCCGTCCGCGCCGTCCGGGAACGGCAGCCGCTGCGCGTCGGCCTGCCGCCACACCGCGCCCGGGGCCCGGGCCGCCCCGAAGGCCACCATGGCCTCGTTCAGGTCGGTGGCCGTCACCTCGGCCGACGGTGCCGCCGCGAGCAGCTCCGACGTCAACACGCCTGTCCCCGCAGCCAGTTCAAGGATCCTTCGGGGGTGGAGTTCCGCCGCTCGGGCGGCCAGGTCCTCGGCGAAGGGGCGGAAGAGCACCGGTACGAGGTACTGCTCGTAGGCCGCCGGCATGGACTCGGACCACCGCCGGTCGGCATCGCTTGCCATCATCCTCACGACGGTAGCGCCGCGCCGGAAGGCCTCCGCCCCGCCGCGCCGCCGTACGGCCGTACCGCCTTCGACGAGCGCGGGGCCGTGCACGAGCGCGGGGCCGTGCACGAGCGCGGCGCTGCCGGAGTCCGTGGACACGGCGTCAGAGCGGGCCGCCGCCGAGCCGGGGGCGGACTCCGAGCCGCTGGTACAGGACGCGGCGGGACCGGCGCTCGCGCGTGACCAGCCCGGCCCGGTGCAGGATCTGCAGGTGGTAGGAGACGGTCGCCGGGGCCAGGTACAGCCGCTGGGCCAGCTCCGCGGTGGAGCGGGGCTCGCTGAGTTCGGCCAGGATCCTCGCCCTCGTCGCGCCGATGAGCCGGTCCTCTCCCGACGCTGCGAGGCAGTCAGCCGGGGCCGCCGGATAGATGATCAGCGGGGTGCGCGGGGCGGGCGCCCCCGGCTCCCCGGCGCAGAAGATCGCCTGGTTGACGAAGACGCTGGGCACCAGGATCACCGCGCGGGCGTCCACCGTCAGACCGTGGGGGCTGCCGGGGCGCAGGCGGAGGGTCAGGCCACCGTCGCACCATGCCAGGTTCGGCGCCAGCCGGTTGAGGGTGTCGGCGAGCCCGTGGTACGCGATGGCGGTGGCGCGGGCGCTGACGTCCGCCTCCAGCCGGGCCCGGATGCCGGGCCACGACGGCTCCAGCGCCGCGTGCCAGAACTGTGCCATCTCGTCGGCGAGACGGTGCGCGAAGGACCGTTCGCCGCGGTCCAGGGCCTGGAGGAGCGGTCGTGGCGCCCCCTCGCCCGAGGCCGGATCCCACGGATGGCCGTTGACGGCCAACGCCAGCTCGTAGCCGATCCGTTCGATGGGGGCGGTGGCGACGCGGTGCAGGGCCGCGTCGACGCTCGTCTCGAAGCCCTGCGACTCGGGCCGCAGGAAGTCCGGGGCGTAGCCGCACGGGCCACCGCCGCCCACGGCACCCAGCAGGCCGAGCCGGTGCTGCACCAACGCTTCCCTGGTCCGGGCCCGCCAGTCGGCGCTGAGCGCTTGCGGGGTCCGCCGGAGGGAGTAGATCAGGTCCTTCGCGGAGTCCAGCGGGGACACGGCGAACCTGACGCCCCCCAAGCCTTCGGCGCCCAGGTTGATCCGTATCACGGTCCGTTCCCCCTCGCACCGGAATGTGAAAACCATCGAATCATTCGACCGGCCCCACCGATCGGGGATTTCCTGGATTCACCGCACCAGCCCGCACCCGTCCCGTCCGTCCTGTCCGTCCGCTCCGCCCCCGCACGCGGTACCGGCGGCGCCGGCGCGGGCGGCGCCGCTCGGCGCGATCGGCTCGGGAGGCTGGGAGGCCCGGGAGGCTCGGAGGCCCGGGAGGCTCGGGAGGCGGCTGCGGTCAGCCGTCGGGCTCCGCCCTCATCGGGGGTCGCTAACTGCTCTCGAATAAGTGTTCATGAGTGTCTTTCAGGTGTCATGAGTGTCGTATGTTCGTGTGTATGAACCTGACGGAGTGGGCACGCGCACAGGGGGTCGCCCCGCGTACTGCGTACCGCTGGTTCCGTGAGGGCATGTTGCCGGTCCCTGCGGAACGAGTGGGGCCGCGCACGATCCTGGTGAACATCGACGCGAACACCTCACCCCCTGTGACCGGCGGTGTGGGCTTGTACGCCCGCGTCTCCTCCCGCGATCAGAAGGGTGATCTGGAGCGGCAGACTGCACGGTTGTCGGCGTGGGCAGTGAAGGCCGGTCACAAGGTCGTCCGGGTCGAGTCCGAGATCGCCTCGGGCATGAACGGCTGCCGTGCGAAGGCGAGGCGGCTGCTGGCCGACCCGAAGGTGACCACGGTCGTGGTCGAGCACCAAGACCGGCTCGGCCGCATGAACGTCGAACTGATCGAAGCGGCCCTGTCCGCGACTGGGCGCCGCCTGGTGGTGCTCGATGACGGTGAGGTCGAAGACGACCTGGTCCGCGACATGGTCGAGGTGCTGACATCGTTCTGTGCCCGCCTGTACGGCCGCCGGTCGGCGAAGAACCGGGCGAGGAAGGCGCTTGAAGCGGCGGCTGCCGATGACTGAGTCGAAGAAGAAGCAGCTCCGCACGATCGAGGAGCCGTTCGTCGCGCTCGGTCCGTCCGGTGTGGCGATACGCGACCGTCTCAAGCACCTCACGCCCGAGGACGACAAGGTGTTGCGCCTGGTCGGCGAACACCTCGGACACCTCGCCTCCCTGGACCTCAAGAACCGGTGCGCTGACGGCCTGGACCACACCTCGGATTCGTGGGCGGCCCGCAAGCAGGGCCTGACCGCCGACTCCTCGTCCCGGTGGGCCGGGGCGATCACGAAGGCCACCCACGATCAGTGGGCACTGTCCCGTCGCTGCCAGCTCGCCCACATCCAGGGCCTTGAGGCCGGCGTCCGCACGCTGATTCACCGCCTGGCCCAGCCGGTCGGGGAGAAGGGCACCAAGCGGGCTCCCGGCGGATACCGCAGCAAGGGCGAGTGGTTCCACAAGTCCCGCCGCCTGGCGACGCTGGAACACCGCCTCGATGACACTCGTGCTGAGCGGGAGGCCGGTGTCGTGCACGTCGTGCGCGGCGGCCGGCGCCTGCTGGGCAACCGTCACAACCTCGAACAGGCACAGCTCACCGAGCCGCAGTGGCGCCGGCGGTGGGAAGCCGAGCGGTGGTTCCTCGCCGCTGACGGAGAGACCGGCAAGCGGTACGGGAACGAGACGATCCGCGTCGCCCCGGACGGTGAGGTCAGCATCAAGCTGCCCGCACCGCTCGCCCACCACGCGAACGCCCCACGCGGCCGGTACGTCCTCGCCTGCAAGGTGGCCTTCCGGCACCGGGGTGCGGAGTGGCGCGACCGCATCGGAGCCAACCGGGCTGTCGCCTACCGCGTCCACCTGGACGTGGAACGGGGCCGCTGGTACCTCACTGCCTCGTGGACCAAGCCCGTGGTCAAGACCGTGCCGCTGGAGTCGGCCCGTGCTGAGGGCATGGTCGGCGTGGACACCAACGCGGACCACTTCGCCGCCTACCGCCTCGACCGGCACGGCAACCCCGTCGGCGACCCGCGCCGCTTCTTCTACGACCTGTCCGGCGCCACCGACCATCGCGACGCGCAGATCCGGCACGCCGTCAGCCAACTGCTGCACTGGGCAGGCCGGTGCGGCGTCAAGGCCATCGGTATCGAGAACCTGGACTTCACCGCCGAGAAGACCCGCGAGAAGCACGGCCGCAAGAAGCGGTTCCGTCAGCTCGTCGCCGGCATCCCCACCGGCAAGCTCAGGGCCCGGCTCGTCTCCATGGCGGCCGAGCGCGGCCTGTCGATCGTCGCCGTCGACCCCGCGTACACGTCGATCTGGGGCGATCAGCACTGGCGCAAGCCCCTGACCAGCAACAAGCGAAAGATGTCCCGACACGATGCAGCGAGCGTCGCGATCGGGCGACGCGCCCTCGGGTACCCGATCCGGCGACGGACGGCACCGCCCCACGACGACCAGAGTGATCGTCGTGGGCATCGGACCGCCCAGGCCGGACCGCGTGATCGAGGGCGCGAGGGAACCCGCCCACCCGTCACGGAGCGTGCACACGATGCACGCAGTCGGATCGGGGAACAGCGAACGCGGGAACCCAGCGCATCCAACACCGTTCGGGATGCGCGCAGTTCCGGGACCTGGCAGCAAATGTCACTCCTGGACACTGTTTAGGAACGGTGGGGCGGAACCCGACGACCGGGCCCCCTGCCGGACGGCGGCCCGGGTCAGTGGGTCGCCTCGACGGCGATGCCGACGAGCCGGAGGATCGCGTGACCCCAGGCGGTGGCGGCGATCAGGACGCCGAAGACGACGGCGGTGAAGACGGTGAACGCCTCGTCGCTGCGGGTGCGGGCCTCGGTGCGGCGCCGGAGTCGGATGACGATGAGGATCGCGAGGAACGCCGTCGCGCTGATCGTGTACTGCACTGTCCGCCCTTGACGCTGTGTGAGGAGCCGGTCACCCGGCGCATGCTGCCGTTCGGGTGAGCATGCCAGAGCGAGAGGCGGCCCGGGGCGGGTTTCGGGAAATCAGCCGGGTGCGAACGGCCCCGGCGGGCGCACGGCGCCGGGCATCGAACGCGGACGTTCGGACGACGGCCCGGAAGGGGACGGCCCGTGCCCGCTCGGGGGTTCGGGCAACGGGCCGACCGTCTCCAGCGTGCGGTGCGCGAGCGCTCCGCGCACCCGCGACTAGGCCGGCAGGTGACGCAGCACCGACGGCGGACGGCGCGTCGTGCGCTACGACCTGCGCGACAGCGGCACGTCGACGACCGTCGACCCCGAGGCTCCGGCGTACACGCTGCGCGAGATCCCCGGCGCGCGGCTGCTCGTGCTCGAACGGGCCGAGACCGCGATCCCCGACGCGGCCGCGGAGGAGATCGCCGCGGCGATGCTCACGCTCTGATCGTCAGGAAGCCGGTCGGTCGATCCAGAAGCGGGACTGGACGTACGCGGCGCGGTTGGGGTCGTCGGCCGCGACGTGGAGCGGGGTGTGGAGGCAGAGGACCCGGCCGCCCAGCCTCTCCTGCTCGGCCGCCAGCCACCGGGACTGCCAGAGCATCGCGGCCGCCACGCCCGCCAGGAACATGCCGATCGGGGTCCCCGTGGCATAACTGGCCGCGAGTCCGATCGCCAGGACGAGGAGCAGCGGCACGGTGAGGCCACGGGAGAGCAGGTCGAAGGTCTTGTCCCTGGCGACCGTCTCGGCGGTCGGCGGCGGAGGGGCCAGCTGCTCCAGCCGCGTCTCGTACCAGGGCCGACGGGCCTTCAGGTAGCTGAAGAACATCACCACGAAGAGGATCACGCCGACCAGCACGCCGTTCAGCGGGTCCGCCCCCTCGTCCGCGGCCGTGAAGGCCGGCACACAGCTCACCAGGCTCACGGAGAGCAGCAGAACCGCCTGGATCCGTACCGACTCGACGAGACCCATCAGTCTCAGACCACTGCTCACGAAACCGTCCCCCATTCGACCAAGATCGTCGGAATCGTAGCGGGCACCGGCCGCCCACCGGCACGCCGGGGCCGCGGAAGGCGGAGGCGCGGGTCGGCGCGGGTCGGCACGGGCTCGGCGCGGGTCGGCACGGGTTCGGCGCGGGTCAGTCGGTGTCGGGCAGGCCCCGGAGCTCGGTGTCCCAGTCGATGAGGTTCCCTTCCGTGCCCTGCGGGACCAGTGCGAAGGTCTCCCGGCGCAGCCAGCGGCGCACCTGCCGGGCCGGGAGGTCGATCAGGACGGTGCCGTCGTGGCCCCGCAGCATGATGCGCAGGGCGGTGCGGCCGTGGCAGGTGCAGGGCGGCCAGATGCGGACGTCGCCGAGGCCGACGGGCTTCTGCAGCCCCTCGCACAGGAGGTCGCGGGCGAACTGCCAGATGCCTCCGTCGGCTGCGGGCCCGAGGAATTCGAGGGCGACGGCGAGCGGGTCGTCGGCGTGGTACTCGAAGCGCACGGGGATGTCGACGGACCGGTGCTCGCCGAGGACGAGCCGGGCGTCGAGGAGGAGCTCGGTGCTGGCGGCGTCCGGGCGGGACTGGGGGCTGGGCAGCGGCTGGGGGACGGGCACGGGTGCTCCTGTGTCGGTATCGGTGGCGGGTGGCGGTGGAAATGTCGGTGGCGACGTCGGTATCGGGACGGAGGCCGACCGTACGGGGCGAAGGGCGCCGACGGGATGCCCGTTCCCGCCCCGGGCTCTGCGCACCGCCCGGAACCAGGGAAGACGGATCCGCGGACCAGGCTAGGAAGTGATCCCGGTGAACGTGTCCGGGCCGTGCACCGGCACGTGTCGATCCGCGCACCGTTGCGTCGATGCCGCCACGTCGGGTGCGCCTGCCTGCTCGCGGCGGGTGCGCCCACCGGCTGCACTCGGTGCGCCGTCGGAACAGGCGCCGGGCCCGCGCCTTCCTAGTCTGATGCCGCTTCGCACACCGCTCCGGCCGGCCGGTCGGTGTGCCCACGCCCCGCCCCGCAGAGCTTCGAGGGCTCCGTAGAGCTTCGCAGAGCTCCGTAAAGCTTCGACGGCTCCGTGGGGCTCCGCAGGGCTTCAGAGAATCCGAGGACTCGACAATGACGACCCCTGACACTCCCACCGTCGTGCTCGTGCACGGCGCCTTCGCCGACGCCTCCAGCTTCGCCCGGGTCATCCCGCAGCTGCTGGCCGACGGGCTGAACGTGGTGGCGCCGGCCGTGCCGAACCGCAGTCTGGTCGGCGACTCCGCCTACATCGCCTCGGTGGTCCGGCGGATCCCCGGACCGGTCGTGCTGGTCGGCCACTCCTACGGCGGCGCCGTGATCACCGTGGCGGGCGCCGAGGAGAACGTGCGGGCGCTCGTGTACCTGGCGGGTTACGCGCTGCAGGAGGGGGAGAGCCTGGGCGAACTGCAGGGCGGCTTCCCCGACTCCGAGCTCGCCTCCGCCCTGGTCTACACCCCCTTCCCGCTGCCGGGCGGGGACGGCGAGGCCACCGACGTCTCGGTGGAGGTCGACCGTCTTCCGGCGATCTTCGCGGCCGACGTCGACCCGGAGCTGACCCGCGTCCTCGCCGTCTCGCAACGGCCGCTCGCCGCCGCCGCGTTCGGCGAGGCCGCGCCCACCGCGGCGTGGAAGACCAAGCCGTCCTGGGGGATCGTCGCCACCGCCGACCGGACCATCAACCCCGACGTCCAGCGGTTCGGCTACGGCCGGGCCGGCGCGACCGCCGTCGAGGTCGACTCCTCGCACCTGGTCATGCTCGCCCACCCCGAGCGGGTCGTCGACGTGATCCGCGAGGCCGTCCGGACCGTGACCGACTGACCCGGCCGACCGGCCGGCCCCCCAGACCCGCTCCCCTTCCCACCCCGAGGAACCCAGGACCACCATGACCAGCCAGCCACACCTCCACCAGCACGGCCCCGAGATCCAGGAGTTCGGCACCGTCGCCCAACTGCCGATCGCACTCTCCCACGACGCCCGCCAGTACTCGTGCCAGCGGCTCAACCGGGTCCTCGCGGACACCCAGTTCCTGTACGCGCTCTACAAGAAGTGCCACTGGGGCATGCGCGGGCCGACGGCGTACCAGCTGCACCTGCTCTTCGACAAGCACGCCCAGCAGCAGCTGGAGCTGGTCGACGCGCTCGCCGAACGGGTGCAGAGCCTCGGCGGCGTCGCCGTCGGCGACCCCCGCCACGCCGCCCTGATCACCGGCGTCCCGCGCCCGCCGGACGGCATCGAGGGCGTGCACTCGATGCTCTCGCGGCTCCTGGACGCGCACGAGACCATCCTCGCCGACACCCGCGACGCCGCCACCCGCACGGCCGGTCTCGGCGACGACGGCACCCAGGACCTCCTGGTCTCCCAGGTCATCCGCACCGGCGAGACCCAGGTCTGGTTCCTCGCCGAACACCTCGTCGCCCCCGACGCGGGAGCCTGACCCCGTCCGGCCCGGGCCGGACGACCGCGATCCCGACCCCGGCCGGGCCCGTTCGACGAGGGCCCGGCCGGGGTCGTCCCGGCCTGTCCCGTCCTGTCCTCCGGCTTCGAGGCTCCCGGCTCTCAGAACAGGGCGTCCTGCTCCGTGGCCGGCGGCGCGGCGAACCGCTTGGGCGGCCGGCCGGCCACCGCGTCGAGGCCGAGGAGGGTGTGCCACCGGCCGGCTGTGCACCCGTCGGACAGCAGCCGGGCCAGCACCCGGGCGGTGACCTCGACGTCCGGCATCGCCCGGTGGCGGCCGACCGGCCTGGGGATGCCGTAGTGCCCGAGCAGGGCGTCCAGCCGGTAGGAGCCGAGCCCCGGCAGGACCGCCTTGGCGAGGCGGATCGTGTCCAGGAGCCGGGTGCCCGCCAGGACCGGGCAGTGCGCGGCCTGGTGAGCGATCAGCCCGGCCTCCGTGGCGGCGTGGTGGGCCACGATCCGATACGGAGGGCCGGTCAGGTGGGCGTCGAGGCGGGCCATCACCTCGGCGGCCGGGGCCGCGTGGGCGAGCAGCTTCGCGGTGATGCCGGTCTGCCGTACGTCCGACGCGGTGACGGGGACGTCGGCGGGCGGGCGGATCAGTGCCTCGAACCGTCCCACCTCGACGAGCCCGCCGCCGACAGGGCGCAGCGCGAGGACCGCGACCTCGATCGGCTCGGCCGGACGCCCGGCGGGGGTTAGCGCCTCGAAGTCCACCACCAGGAGGGTCAGTTCGGCGAAGCGCGGGTCACGCGTCAGCTGTTCCACGCCGCCGCCCCGTCCTGGCGGATCGTCCGCGCCCGCTGCCGGATCGACGCGCACCCGTTCCGCCGTTCTGCACCCGCACCGCCCCGGTCACCACCCGCCCCGAACCGTTCACCACCCGCCCCGCACCGGTACCGCCCCGTGCAACACGCGGCCCGCCGCCCGGTGCGCTTCGAGCCACCGGGTGAAGGCGTCGACCCGCGCCCCGGGATCCGCCCCGCCGGGCTCGACCGACTCGTCCGGGCCTGCCGGGCGGGTCGGCGGCGGCACGATGACGACCACGGCCTCGCCCCGCTCCTCGGCGGCCGTCAGCCAGCGGGTCGACACCGCGACCCGTGAGCCCGGCTCCCACCCCTGGCGGCCGCCGACCAGCACCAGCCGCTCGATCCGGCCGTCGGCTACCTCGATGGCGCCGGTCGTCACCGGCGGCTCACCGGCGGCGACCACGAAGCCGCTGTCGATCGCGGCCTCCACCAACTCGGTGTGGAGGTCCGTACCGACCTGCACGATCAGCTCCGCGACCGGCGGCCCCTGCGCCACGTGGCGCACGACCAACGCCCACACCACCGGCCCCTGGGCCCCGCCGCCGTCCGTCCCGCTCGCCATGCCCGTTCAACGAGCCGCACCCGCCGGACGCCCCCGGGTTCACCCGTCCGGGGGACGGGGCGGGGGTAGGGGGGTCGGGTCTCGGCGGCACTCTCACACCGGATGGCATCCCGAATAGTCATCCTATTAACCGGTACAGGTGATTTCGGCGCTCTTGTGTATCTTCCGACAACTACCATCCACTGTTTGTGACTGAACGTCAGAACAGCTCAACGGAACGGGAGTCCGCCGACGTCGTCGTCCTCGGTGCGGGGCCCGCCGGGCTGACCCTGGGAAACATCCTTCACGCACACGGGATCGACTGCGTCGTCCTCGAACGCGCCGAACGGGCGGCCCTGCAGCTCCGGGCGCGGGCCGGGTTCCTCGCCCCGAACACCGTCCGCACGCTGGAGCGCCACGGCCTCGCCGACGGCCTGCTGCGGCACGGCCGCCCGCACGGCGCCTGCGAGTTCCGCACCGACACCGGCACCTTCCGGCTGGACTACGACCGGCTCGGCCGCCGCGAGCACCACACCGTCTACCCCCAGCAGGACCTGGTCACCGACCTGTTGGCGCACTACCTGGACGCCGGCGGGCGGATCCGGTTCGGCGGCGAGGCCCTGGCCGTACACGACGCCGACGGCCACCGGCCCACGGTCGACGCCCGCGACGCGCAGGGCCGCCGCACCCGGTGGCACGCCCGGTACGTCGCCGGGTGCGACGGGCGCCACGGCGCGGCCCGGCGCTCACTGCCCCCGGGCGCGCTGCGCCACCACCGCGACCACGGCATCAGCTGGCTCGGACTGCTCGCCGAAGCGCCCCCGAGCCTCGACACCGTCGGCTACGCGACCCACCGGCGCGGCTTCGCCGGGCACATGGCCCGCACGCCTGACGTCACCCGCTACTACCTGCAGTGCGAACGCGGCACCCCCGCCGACGCCTGGAGCGAGGAACGCATCTGGGACGAACTCGACCTGCGGATGCGCTCCGCCGACCACGGACCGCTGCGCCGCGGCAGGATCCTCCAGCGCGCCGTCGTCGACCTGCGCTCCGACGTCGTCGAACCGCTGCGCCACGGCTCGCTCCTGCTGGCCGGCGACGCCGCGAGTCTGATCAGTCCCTCCGCGGCGAAGGGCGCCAACCTCGCCGTGCTGGAGGCCGAACTCCTGGCCCTGGCTCTGGTCGACGACCTCGCGCACGGTGACGCCGCGGCGCTCGACCACTACTCCCGGCGGTGCCTGGCCCACATCTGGCGCGCGCAGGAGTTCTCGCACTGGATGATCCGGCTGCTGCACACCGACTCCGGCGCGGTCTCGGGCCCGGACACCCGGGCGGATTCCGGAGCGGATCCGCGCCCGGACGACGAATCGTTCTTCCACGAATCCATGCGGCGCTCGCGCCTGGAATCCCTGCGCACCTCGCTCGCCCACCAGGACTGGTTCGCCGAGAACTACGTCGGCGTGTGACCCCGTCTGTTCCCGCCCCCACCTGTTCCCGCCCCTCCCCCGGCACCGCGGTCCGAACCGCCGGGACCCGACCACCGGAAGTAGGACGCCCCCGATGACGGCAACACCCCTGACGACTGTGCCCCTGACGACTGCGCCCCCGCCCGTGCTGCCGGCGCCCGTACTGCCGGCGCCCCCGGACGACGCGGCCCGCCTGCGCGAGGCGGCCGCGTTCGTCGAGGAACAGGACACCGCCACCCTGCTCCGCCGCCTGCTGCCCGGCCTCGCCGGCCCGGAGCTGCGAGCGCTGGCGGACCACTGCCGCTTCGCGCACGCCGCACTGCTCGTCTTCCCGCCCGACGAGGCGACGCTCCGCGCCCACCTGACCGCCTGCGGGCTGGCCCCGGACACCCCCTCGTACCCGAGCACCGTCGTGCGGCAGCGCCTGGCCCGCCGGCACGGGCGCGGCGAGGCCGAACTCGACGTCAGGATCCTGCGCCCGCCGGTGCCCGGGCCGCGCCGGGAGCAGCGCACGGTCGAGGTGTTCGCGGTGACCGTGCCGCCGGGCTCGGACCTCGTCGCGATCGCCGCGCACGAACGCGCCCACCGGCACGAGGCGCACGTCGCCTTCGAGGTCGCCCGCCCGGACCCGCTGGTGCTGAGCGGCCTGTGCTCGCTCCTGGCCCGGTACGGCGCCGTACCGGACGGCGGCGGGTACAACCCGCACGAGGACGGTACGGTCCTCTACTTCGCCGCCCCCGCCCACGCCACGGCCGGGTACCGGCGGGTCGAGCTCCACGCCCGGGGCGACCACCCGACCGTGCTCGCCACCCACCTCTACACGGAAGGCGCGGACGGCGCCGACCTCGCGGGTGCGGAAGGCGCAGGTACGGAAGGCGCGGACGCCGGGAACACGGGAGCCGGACACACCGGCGCGGACCGGACGGCCGAAGCGCTCCTCCAGCTGCTGACCGGCGCGTGGACCACCCAGGCCCTGGCGGTCTGCGCACAACTGCGGCTGCCCGACGCCCTGGACACCCGCACCCCGGCGGGCCCGCAGGCACTGGCCCGTACGGTCGGAGCCCACCCGCGCAGCCTGGCGACCCTCCTGCGCTACCTCGCGATGGTGGGCGTGACGGCCAGGGAGGGGGACGGTTTCCGGCTCACCGAGCTCGGCGCCCTGCTGCGCACCGACGCCCCCGGCTCGATGCGGCCGCTGGCCCTGATGTACGGCGGCCCGTTCTACCGTTCCTTCGGCGCCCTGGGCCACACCGTGCGCACCGGCGAGGCCGGCTTCGACCACCTCTTCGGCGAGAACCACTTCGAGCACTTCGCCCGGGACCCTGAGCTCGCCGAACTGTTCGACCGGTCGATGGCCGCGAGTTCGCGGATGTTCGAGCCGGTCCCCGCCCACCCGGTCCTCGTCGCCGCGGACGGAGGGGCGCGCCCGGCCACCGTCGTCGACGTCGCCGGTGGCAACGGCGAACTCCTGGGACGCGTCCTGGCCGCGCACCCGCACCTGCGGGGCGTCCTGCTGGAACGCCCGCACGCCGTGGACGCGGCACGCAGGCTGCTCGACGCGGCGGGCTGCGGCGAGCGCTGCACCTACCGCAGCGGCGACTTCGCGGACGTCCCGCCGGGCGCGGACGTCTACCTGCTGTCCCGGGTGCTGCACGACTGGGACGACGCGCGCTGCCGCGAGATCCTGCGCCACTGCGCCCGCGCCATGCCCGCCCACGCCGACCTGCTCGTCATCGAACGCCTCCTGCCCGAGGACGGCTCGACCTCCCTGGCGACGGCGTGGGACCTCCACATGATGTGCAACACCGGCGGCCGCGAACGCCGCGCCGACCACTACGCCCGTCTGCTGGCCGACGCCGGCCTCCGCCTGGTGGACCACTCGCCCCTGCCGCTGGGCGCCGCCGTCCTGCACGCCCGCAGGGCCGTCAGCGGACCCGATCGAGCGGGGGGAACCGCGTGATCTCCTCGTCGAGCCAGGTGTAGGTCTCCAGGTAGGACAGGTAGCCGGCGTGGGCGAAGACGAGCACTCCGCCGATGGGCTGCCCGTCGGCGCCGAGGACTTCGGCGTCGGCGACGACGGAACCACCGGTGACGGGAGCGGCCTGCGCGAGGGTCTCGTCCAGCCCGAGTCCGATGCTGGCGCAGGAGCACGTGCAGTGCCCGGTCACCCGCAGGTGCGGGATCTGCGCCCGCAGAGCGCGGTGGGCGGGGGTGTCGCCGCTGAGGAGTGCCTCCAGCAGCTCGACGGCTTCTGCGGGTACGCGATCACTGGTCGTGCTGGTTTCCATGACCCGACCTGACCAGCCGACCAGGTCGGACGTCAAACCGGATTCCGGCACATACGGTGCCCCACCTGGCCCCGCGGGCCACGCGACCCACCCGACGGCCCGGCCCCGAGGCTGTCCAGTGCCGCATCAAGCAACGTTCGCCCTCTCGTACGTACGGTCGTTTCATGAACATCAGCGGACAGCCCGGGCTGGATGAGATCGAGGAGCGATTTGTCGCGGTCCTGGACGGGGAGATCATCGCGACCAGGACCGCTCCGTCCCGCAACCGGCCGATCTCCTCCGTGGAGGGGACGTTGACCTTGAGTACGACCTCCGCGCCCCAGGCGTCGCCGATCCTCGCGCCCGCCCCGGCCGCCGACTCCACCACCACCTGGTAGCCGAGGCCCAGCAGTTGGCGGACGGTGGCCGGGGTGGCGGCGACCTGGGGTCGCACGAGCGGAATCGGCGGTACCTGGTGACGACACCCCCTGCGAAGTGGCAAGCTGGCCGGGACACGACCAAATGGGGGGTAGACATGCCAAAGAAGGGCCCAAAGGGCGAGTACGCCGAAAGCAAAACCGAAGCGGAATCGATCCTTCGGAGCTACTGCCAGTCCATCTCGTTCGACCCGGAGGGCCTCAGCGACAAGGACTGGAGCGCCGTGGTCAGGGTCGCCTGCGACCCTCGTGAGGGCCTCGACCCGGCCCGACAGATCCTCTCCGACGACAAGATCCAGGAGTTGCGCGGAGCGGCGCAGGCCGTGCGCCAGGCGAGGCTGGACGCCGACTCCGCCGATCTCCTCAACCAGATCCAGGCGGACGGCCAGTTCAACGGCTCGCACGTGGAGGACATCCTCAACCAGTTCTGCCACTCCTATGTCGTCGCGGGTGAGCGCAACCCGACGCTCTCGGTCGAGTACAACGGTGCCGACTACGAGACCCTGCGCACCCTCTGGGCGGCGGCGCAGGGCATCTGCGACGACGCTGTGGCGGCCGGGGCCGCGGCCCCGTTCTTCACCAACTTCCATTCCTCTCCGGCGCAGAACAAGCAGGCCGCAGGCAAGGGCAACGTCGGAGCCACCCTGGACTCGCGCACATGGCAGGGAAACCTCCTGGTCAATCTCGGTGGCGCCACGTTCAACATGCACATCAACATCAAGAACTAGTGCCGCATCAGGCGGGCCGTGGCCAGGGCCAGCGCGCGGTCGAGCGCGTCCCCGGCGTCGCACGGGACGTCGGGGCGCACGCCCGTCCCCTCCCAGTTGGTGCCCGAGACGGCGTTGACGCCGCGGGCGACCGGCACGGAGAGCTCCAGGTGCGGGTGCACCGTCCAGCCTTCGCGCGGGTGGGCGCCGCCGCGGGTGGTCTCGCCGACGATCTCGGCGCGCTTCAACTGCTGCAGGTCGTAGGCGAGTTCCTCGCCCGCGGAGAACGTGTCCCCGCTGGTGAGCACGTAGAGCGGCTTGCTGCCGCCGAAGCGGGCGCCCGGCACGAACGAGGGCGTCCAGAACTGCTCGGCCACCTCGCCCTGGCGCTTGAGCAGGGTTTGGAGGTGGGTGCGGCCGTCGATCAGGTAGCCGCAGACGAAGGCGACCGTGTTGGGGTCGCCACCGGCGTTGCGGCGCAGGTCGATGATGAGGGCGCGGGCCGGGGCGACCAGGGAGAGCGCCGCGGTCAGCGGCTGCGCCGCCCAGTCCAGCGGGAACATGTGCGGTGCCAGCTCCAGGAGCGCGACGCCGCCGTCGAGGAGTTCCACGCGGGGTACCCCGCCCAGGGAGTCGTCGAACTTCCGGCGCATCTCCGCCATCACCGCGGCGCCCTGGTGCTCCGGCACCGGCTCCGCGTGGTACTTGAGCGCCAGGTGGAGGTCGCCGTTGACGGACCGCAGGTCGGCGGTGACCGCATCGGCCAGCTCCTCGGCGGTTCCGGCCGGGTAGGCGCCCTCGGAGCTGCGGCGCCGCAGCAGGTCCGCCAAGTCCCGGGCGACATCGGGGAAGACGTAGTTCTCGGCGAGCAGGGCGGCGATGGACTCGACGGCGGTGGTGGTGGCAGCGGTGTCCAGCGCGGGAATCGCGGTGATGGCAGTCATGGCAGAGAAGTAGACCAGCGGCTTGCCAAAGCGTCAACAGCACTTAACACTTGATTCCGTGAACCAGCCATCAGCAGACGACGCCCAGCAGATCGACACACCCCTGCAGCACGCCGCGCTCGCCCACCCCCTGCGCCAGCGCCTGCTCTTCGCCCTGAGCGGCCAACCGTCGACGATCAGCAAGCTGGCCGCACAGCTGGGAGTGAACAAGGGCAGCGTCTCCCACCACCTCAAGGTGCTGCGCGAGGCGGGACTGGTCCAGGAGGCCGGGACCCGGCAGGTCCGCGGCGGCACCGAGCAGTACTACCGGCGGACCGCGGAGCGCCTCAACGTCGCCGAGCCCCAGGCCGAGGGCATCGCCGCACTGCTCGGCGCCGTCGCCCAGGAGGTGGACCGCTCCCCCGTCGAGCACACGCTGTCCCTGCGCCACATCCGGCTCAGCCCGGCCAAGGCGGCCCGACTGGCCGAGGCCCTGGCCCGGCTGGTCGACGAGGCGGAGGAGGACTCGCCGGACGAGCCGGTGCACGGCGTGCTGGTGACGCTCTACCAGCAGGCGGGCCCCACACCGCGCCCCCGCCCCTGACCACCCCACCCCGCCACACCGCGCCACACCGCGGCCCCGCTCCCAGCCGCCCCGCCTCGACGCCCGGTCCGGCAACAACGGTTCTGTCCACGCCCACTGCGCGCCAGCCAACGGCCCGACCAGACCGACGATCCGGTGATCGGAAAGGAACACCCCAGGCGTCGCCTCAGTGTCCGCCGCGGACCACCGCCAACCCGCCGACCCGGGTCGTGATGCCCGCCGGCCCGCGTCGGGCCGAAGCGAGCACGCTGGCCGGTCGACCGAGCGTGTCACCCTGCTCCACCTCGATCGCGACCGTCTGCGCGCCCGTCGTGTCGAGCAGGTGGGCGGCCAGGCAGCCGGTGCTGTTGGCGTTGGCGACGTCCTCGTCGACACCGATCGCCGGCGCGAACATCCGCGCCGCACCCGGCCGGTCGCCCACCGGCGGCACGTACACGAAACAGCCGAGGAGCCCGTACCGACGGCACGCCGCTGTCAGCCTGCCGAGGTCCGGGCGGACGCGGAGCAGCGCCGACCGGTCGTGGACCGGTACCAGCATGCGGGGTGCGCCGGGCGCGGCGATCCGTGGCGCGTCGGTCGGATGCGGGTCGTCCGCGGTGAGCCCGAGCGCGGCGACGATCGCGGCGCGCTCGTCCGGTGCCGGGTGGCGCAGCGCGACGAGGCCCTGGTCGAACCACACCTCGACGCCGGTGGGGCGGCGGATCGCGACGGTGTCGAACGTGCGCCCGCCGGTGTGTTGGCGGTCGTTCAGCTCGCCCAGCGCGGTGCGGGTCAACCGGACGGCCTGCGCGGCGACGGTGCCATGGCCGCAGCCGGACAGTTCGGCGGTGGCGGTGAAGAACCGGACCGGCCGGCCACCGTCCGGCGTCCGCTCCGGGCCGAGGAACGCCGCGTGCGAGGTGCCGGCCGCAGCAGCGACCGCACGCCGGTCCGCGTCCGTCGCCGCGGGGTCGTCGTCGGTGACGGCCGTGGGACTGCCGCCCCGGCCGTCGCGCCGCACGCACGCATCGACCACCGTGACATCAGGCCAGGGCATCGGCCCGGGTATTGGACGACTCCCGCCAGGCCCGGCCGACCACGCCTTCACCACGTCCTGATTCCGGCTTCGTGGGCGACGACCCGACCGTCACGGGACAGGACGCGCCCGCCGCCGGCCACGGCGGGCGTTCCAGCCCGTCCGCGCAGGCGGAGGCCCGGCCTCATCCGACCCTTGCCGAGTGTCCGCCATCCGCCGGTGCCGTCGGCGTCAGCAGCAGACTGAGGTCGAACGCCGGCGCGCTGTGGGTGAGGGCACCGACGGATATCGCGTCGACTCCGGTCGCCGCGACGGCCCTGACCGTGTCCAGTGTGATGGATCCGGACGCCTCAAGTCGGGGCCCTTCCGACCCTCGCAGTGCCACGATGTGCCGCATGTCCTCGATGGACATGTTGTCCAGCATGATCCACTCGACTCCGGCGCGCAGCGCCTCGACGGCCTGGGCGATCGACTCGACCTCCACCTCGACGGCGACGCCCCGCGTGTTGCACGCGCGCACTGCCGCGATCGCGGCGCTCACGCCGCCCGCCGCGGCGATGTGGTTCTCCTTGAGCAGGACCATCGCCGCGAGGTCGAGCCGGTGGTTGCCCGCTCCGCCGGCGGCGACCGCGGCCTTGTCGAACGCTCGTAGCCCGGGCGCTGTCTTGCGGGTGTCCAGGATCCGTACCGGAAGCCCGGCCACCGCTTCCGCGAAGGCGGCGGCGGTGGTGGCGATGCCGGACATGCGTTGCAGGAAGTTCAGAGCCGTCCGCTCGCCGGTGATGATCTCTCGTGCGGGTCCTGCCAGCGTGAGCAGGTCCTGCCCGGTGTGGACGCGGTCGCCGTCCTGAACGTGCTCGGTCACGACGACGTCGCTGCCGAGCTGCCGGTACACCTCGGCGGGGATCGCCGTGCCGGCGATCACGCCGTCTTGGCGGGCGACGACGCGCGCCTGGGCGTGGGTGCCGTCCGGCACCGCCCAGCGGGTGGTGATGTCGTCCTCGGCGCGGTCCTCGGCCAGGGCGCGGCGCACGGCGTCCGCCATGGTGCCGACGGCGACCGCCGCATGGTGCGCCGGGTGCGGGGCCGGGGCACCGCGTTCGGGGCTAGAGATATATAAAGCATTCATATAAATATTGTATGCTTCACGCATGAGCCGCCGTCAAGACACCACTGGTAGCGCTTCCACCGCGATCGGGTCGGCCCTCTACGGGCTGGCCACCACGACCGTGAGACGCCTTCCGCGCGACATGAGCATCACGTCCGCCGCCACCCTGGCCACCCTGCACAGGACCGGCCCGCGACGCATCACCGATCTGGCCGCGATCGAGGGTGTCACCCAGCCCGCGATGACCGTGCTGGTCCGGGTCCTGGAGGAGTCCGGACTGGTCGAGCGGAGGGGCGACGCCTCCGACAAGCGGGTCACGCTGGTGTGCCTGACCGAGGCCGGCGCGTCGTCCGTCCAGACGCGGCACCAGTCGGGCGTCGATGCGTTCGCGCGGCTGGTCGACGACCTCGCCGACGACGAGGTCGAGGCCCTGATGGCGGCACTTCCGGCGCTGGCGCACCTGGCAGAGCTCGAAAGCCAGGACCGCGAAGCCCCGAAGCGGTGACGGGGCCCACCCCGGAGCGCTCCGAGGCGCGGCCGCTGGTCCCCGCCCTCATGTTCATCGCCCTGGTCGTGGCGGCGGTCGCCAGCCTCGGGCGCCGCTGATCACGGGACTTGGGCCTCACACTGGCTCCGGTCGGAAGCGGCCAGCCTGTCCTGCAGGTGTTCAAGAACTGCACCTTGCGCATCGACGGATCCGAGGCGCGCCTGCGTCACTGACTTGGCGAGCGGCGATTCTGCCGGAGTCGTCGCACGGGGAGACCTACGAGGTTCCGCAGAGTGAGGCGGAGTGGCTGATCTGCGCTGGCCTGGCCGTGCCGCTCGGACCTGTGCTCGTTGAACTGCTGACCGGGCTCCGGATCGACCGGACCCCGGTCGGGGCGGGCATGCAGGTGGTGATGCCCTCCGACGTCGGGGGGTACCTCATCGCGCAGGGCTGGGGCGCAAGGTCGAGACCGGACACCGGGTCGGCGGCGGCCGGCAGCTTGTCGGGCTCAGCATCTCCCAACTCCCGCGCACAGATGAGTTGTTGAGCGAATGGCCATCGTGGATGCGACCCGAGTGGAGGCAGCCGGCCGGACGTGCACTGCAGGACGACAGCGACCTGTCGTGGGTTCCGGTCCGCTGCCGCTCCTGCCCGCGCTACTCGTACGTACCGAAGGACAGGCCGCTTGCCAGTCCCGAGCGTGATTCACGTTCGGACGCCTGGCTGGTCCGCTGTACAGAATGTCGGCGGCGCACCTGACGTGGCCGCACTGGGTAATCCAATCGCCCCGCCTCCCTCGCCCATGCACCACGAAGCCCGCGCTACCGGGGTTGCCTCCGGAGTCGTGCGGCGAAGGGGCCGCGTTGCCCACAAGTAGCCACAGCCGACAAGGGGCGTGGGCTCACGCGGTGTCAATCCGGAGGAATCGGTACGGCATTCCAGATGTCGAGGGGGTCGTACGGGGCTCCGACTTCGCAATCCTGCAGGATTACGTGGCCGAAGTGTGGGCCAAAGCCCGGTTGGGCTTCTAGGCAGACCTTAAATCCAGGGAATCCAGGGAAGTCGCCGAACACCTCCTTGCTCTGGAATACCCAGCCGCCCCCGACCGGCACCGCCTCGAACACGGTTTGTGGCCCGTTGCACGGGGTCAGAACGATCAGAGGATGAACAGTGTTCGCGTAGCTGATGCATTGCCCGGTCAACCTGTTTTCGAGCTTGACGTCGCCTATATCGCCCGACACGAGCAGAGCTTTCCAGCGCTGCTGATCCGTTATGGAGGGCCCGTTCAAGCGAATGGTTCCGTCGACCTGGAACGTTTCTGACAGCACATCCATGGCGCGGACGGAACCAATTTGGTCTCGTACAGTGGTCCGTATTTGGAACCAGCCGGCTGGCGGGTAGGCGTTGGCGGATGTTGCCGAGAGAGGGATTAGACCTCCGGACAGGATCAGGATTGCTGCCAGTCTTGGAATAATTCTTCGGCCCGGCATTCGCCTGTTCATCGCTGTCCCCTCTCGTGAGAATGAGGGAAATTCGACGTGGCGGCTGATCCGGTCAAACCTAAGGCGATGTCAGGGTTCCGGTAGATCGAGCACTGGGGCAGCTCGGCCACGTCGCTTCGGCCGTAGTTGGCATAGCCGCCTTAACCACCGTATCGCCAGCCTGGCGATGCTGCGAGGGGTGTCCCTGCTGAAACGTGGCAGGCTGGTGAAAAGGCGTCGCGCTGGGGACCTCTGGGCACTAGCGTGCGGCGGCGTGGACGTAGAAGATCCCAAGGACTTGGTCCGGCGCGGGTATGACCTGCTGTCGACGCGCTATGAGCGCGCATTCGGCAGCGAGACGAAGTACGGCTCGTGGATCGGGCAGCTGCTTGACCGGATCCCGGATACGGCCACGGTCTTGGATGTCGGGTGTGGGACCGGTGTTCCGGTGGCCCGCTCGCTTGTCACGGCCGGTCACCGCGTCACTGGTGTCGACATCAGCGAGGTGCAGATCCGCAGGGCCCGGGAACTGGTGCCGGATGCCGACTTCATCCGGGCTGACGCCACGGCTCTGGAGCTTCCGCAGGAGAGCTTCGATGCTGTGGTCTGTTTGTATGCGCTGATCCACATTCCGTTGGAGGAACAGCCCGCCCTGCTGGAGCGGATCGCTTCCTGGCTTCGGCCGGGGGGATGGTTCCTGGGCACCACCGGGCACCAGGCCTGGACCGGGACTGATGAGGACTGGCTCGGCGGCGGGGTCGCGATGTGGTGGAGCCACGCGGACGCCGCCACGAACCGCTCCTGGCTCGTGAAGGCCGGCCTCGACGTGGTCCACGAAGAGTTCGTGCCCGAGGGGAAGAGCGGCCACGTCCTGTTCTGGGCTCGGCGAACCGCAGTGTGAACAGGTGACACTTGGCCGACTCTCCCTCGGGCCACGGTGCCGCCGGACCAGCTCGGGAAGGATCCTCGTTCCGCCTCGCCGCGTGATCACCCCCGAAGGACTTCCGGAGCCGACCACTTAGCCCGGACGGGCGTTTCGGCCCGGAACGGCAGCGGGGCAGTCAGGTGGCTTTCCCCGGCGTCCGAATAGCGTGGAGGAACCGGTACAGCACCGGCCGGCCGCCGCTCCACGGACCGGTGGCCCGAAGCAGGTGCCGGCGGAGTGCGGGGGCCGCCGCGCCCAGAGGATTCGGATCGGGCACATGGAACAGCACGCAGAGACGGACACGGTCGTCCTCGTTCACGGCCTCTGGATGACACCCCTCTCCTGGGAGCACTGGGTCGCGCGCTACGAGGCGCGCGGCATGAACGTGCTCACGCCCGGCTACCCGGGCATCCGGCCCGGCCCCGAAGGCGTCGACGCGCTCCGCAGGGACCCGTCCCCGCTGGCGGGGCTCGGCGTGCGGGAGGTCTTCGACCACCTCTCGGAGTTCGTCGAGGCGCTCGACACCAAGCCGATCATCATGGGCCACTCCTTCGGCGGCGCCTTCGTCCAGCTCCTCCTCGACGCCAGCTACGGCTCGGCCGGGGTCTCCATCGACGGCGCGGGGGTGAAGGGCGTGAAGGCGCTGCCGTTCAGCGAGATCAAGGCGACCTTCCCGGTGCTGAAGAACCCGGCCAACAAGAGCCGCGCGGTGCCGATCACCGAGAAGGAGTTCCACTACGCCTTCACCAACAACCTGACCGAGGAGGATTCCAAGGCGGTCTACGACCGCTACTCCGTCCCGGTCTCCGGCCGCATCCTCTTCCAGGGCGGCTTCGCCGCCGTCACCCCGCACGCGGCGACCACGTACAACTTCGCCAACGACGACCGCGCCCCACTGCTCTTCATCGCGGGCGGCAACGACCACATCCTGCCCCCGGCCGTGCAGCACGAGAACTACGAGAGGAACGCCAAGCACTCCCAGGCGATCACCGCCTACAAGCTCTTCGACGGCCGCAGCCACTACACCTGCGGCGAGGACGGCTGGGAGGCCGTCGCCGACCTGGCGCTCGACTGGGCCCTGGCGCCCACGCCCGGAGAGCTCGACGAGTCCTGACCCACCCGTTCCACGTGGCGCCCCGACGGAGCACGCCCGGTGTCCTGACGGAGACGAGCACCGTCCGACACCGGCGTGCGGTCAGGAGCGCCGTGGCCCTCGGGGCGGTACTGCCGAGGCCTTCCACCTTCGGGGCTCGCGGCGCCGGTCGGACCCTAGAGCATGACCAGCAGCTTGGTGCCCGGGACGAGCTTGCGGTTGACGGACGTCGACTGGACGAACACGGTGTACGAGGGGTTGTCGCCGGGCTTCACCGCGACCTCCGAGGCCGGCAGGCCGAGGAGCGCGCGGGCCGCCGGACCGGAGAACACCTTGCCCGTCATGCGGCCGGTGACCGGGTCCTTCTCGGCGACGGCGAGCTGCTTGCGGCCCTGGATCTTCTCGCGCTTGGACAGCTCGTAGTAGGCGCAGCCGGTCTTGTAGGTGTGCCCGGAACCGGTGACGAAGTCGCGGATCGGCATGGCCTCGTCGACCGGGACCAGGATGTACTTGCCGGCGTCCAGGGCGTCGAGGCTGGCCGTCACGTCGGCGCTGCTGAGGTCCTGACCCATGGTGAAGAGGTTCCGGGTGCCGCGCACGCCCTTCTCGCGGCCGCGCAGGAAGCTGGTGGCGGCCGTCTTCACGGTGCCGATGGCCTCCTCGACGCCCTTGGTGGAGTCCGCGTCCCAGATCGCGATGTTGCCCGCGGGGAAGCCGTACTCCTGGGCGGTGCGCTTGGCCAGGGAGTTCGGGACGAGGATCGCCGACGTCCAGTGGTCGGGGAGGTCGTCCATCGCGCCCTTGATGCGGCCCATCCAGGTCTTCAGGACGACCTTGCCCTCTCCGCCCATACGGGTGTGCATCGAGCCGACCTCCGAGTAGCCGGAGGCGTTCTCCTCGCCGTCCGTCACGACGACCTGGAGGAAGGAGTGCTCGCCGTAGCCCTCCCAGATGTTCTTCAGGTCGTCGACCGACTTCACGGCCGCCTCGATCAGCGCCGTCGCGCCGTTGTCGACCTTGTAGAGGCCGCGCAGGGACGGCAGGTGCTTGACGTCCATGTCCCAGACCAGGTTGTGCACCTGGTGGTCGAACGCGTAGAGGCTGATCCGGGTCTCGTGGCCGAGCCGGTCGGACTCCTCCTGGAGGCCCTTCACGAATTCGTCCACCACGCGGATGAGCTGTGCCTCGTGCTGGCGCATCGAGCCGGACTTGTCGACCACGAGCGAAACGTGGTTGACCTTGTGCTTGATCCTGTTCGCGGACATGCTTCTCCCCTTTTCCAACACGCTTTTCGACGCCATTTCCGGCGCCTTCCAGCGCGCCCCTCCGACGTTGGTTACACACTACGGCGAGGCACTGACAGTCGGCCCTGACCTGGGAGTTCGTCCGGTCATCCGAAGACCGCCGGGCGAATGGATCCGACTCTCCGAGGTGCTTTCCACGACGCGCCGCGGGACCTCCCGGGAAGCGAATTCCGGGAACTCCGCTCCGCGGAGCGGATCCTGGGGCAGAATCACCGGAAGTCAGGGGGAACGCGTCGAGGGGGGAAGGGCCAGGGATGGGGATCTTCAGCCGCAAGAACCGGGACCGGGCTGCCGCACCGCAGGACACGCACCAGGACGCGCCGCCGCGGGAGGAACCGCAGGACGCACCCCCGCGGGAGGCACCACAGGACGCGCCGCAGGACGCATCGCCGGGCGTGCCTCGGGACGCGCTGCCGGGCCTGCCGCCGGAGCTGGTCGGGCAGGGCGGATCCTGGATCTACGAGGTCGCCGGCGAGTACTCCACGGAGACCTGGGCGCCGCCCGAGTCGATCCGGCGCTGGTGGGAGGTGGACCGCGACGGCAACGTCATCGGCGGGCCCGTCGAGAACGAGCACTTCGGCCCGCCCCAGGACGACCTCACCCGTGCGACCGACCCCGACGGGCCGTTGGGCTGGCTGACCGACCCGGAGACGGCCGTCCGCCAGTGGCTGGCCGTCGCGCTCGAACGGATCGTCGAGGGCGTCGAGATCCACTGGCTCAAGGTCATCGACACCCCGGTCGTCCTGGCCGGCAACGACGCGTCCGACTTCGCCCCGCCGGACTTCGGCCAGGACCCGCCGTCCCGGATCGGCGTCGCCGTCCCGGTCGGCTTCGGGGGCCAGGTGGACGGCCACGACCCGGCGGTGGCCTGGGGCCTGCTGCTGTGGGTGATGGTGACCGACGGATCGGACGAGAACCTGCAGAACGTCTGGCTCCGCTACGAGGTCGAGGTGGATCGCGCGGCCGAGAGCCTGCGCATCGTCCTCCAGGCGCCCGACATCCAGTTCTGAGGAGATGCCCGTGGCGGCCTGCGGCGGCCTGCGGGGGCCTGCGCCGGACCCCCACCCGGGTCGGCCTCCCGTGGGACAGCGCGGCCCGGACGGTAAACGCCCGGGCCTGCGAACGCCACTTCCGGGCAGCCGCCCAGGCACCCGGACCGGGAGCCCGCCGAGGGCGGCCCGACCCCGGAAGGCACACCGCATGATGGATCCCCTGACCCTGCTGCTCCACGGCCCCGTACCCGCGGTGCCGGAACCCGCCGACGCCCGCGCCCGGCCGGCCCGCGCCGAGCCGGCGTCGGACAGGCCGGCGTCGGACAGGCCGGCGTCGGGCGGGGCCCGGTGAGCGGGGAGCCCACGATGCCGTTCGAGGAGGCATACCGGCTGTACCACGGCCGGCTCCTGCGGGCGACGCGCCGGCAGGCCGCCGAGCTGGGCCTGTCCGAGCGGGACGCCGACGTCGAGGCCGTCGTCCAGGACACCTTCGAGGAGGCGCTGCGCGTCTGGGACACCGTCAGGATCCCCTGGGCCTGGCTCTACACGGTGGCCCGGCGCCGGATCGCCCGGTGCGTCCCGGCGGCGGTACGCCGGGCGCACGGGGAACCGGCGCAGCACGCCGAGCAGGGGGCGGTCCGCTGGAGCACGGCCGCGCCGGCGGCCGACGCCGAGGACTTCGCCGCCGCGCGGGAGGTCACCGCCTTCATCCGGCGGATGCCGCAGCAGCGGCAGCAACAGGTGGCCTACCTCCGGTACGTCATGGGCTGGGACTTCACCGAGATCGCCGAGCAGCTGGGCTGCCGCCCGGCGACCGCGCGCGTCCACGCCCTGCGCGTGCGCAAACGCGTCGCCGAACTGGCGGCCCTGGGGCACACCGTGGACGAGGCGATGACGGTCGCGGACCGCGACCGCGGCTCGGTGTCGATCGACTTCGTCCTGGCGACGGGTGTCGCCTTCGGGGTCCTCGGAGTGCTCGTCCAGGCCGGGCCGCCGTGGGCATGTGCGGTGCTGGGGGGCGTGTCGCTGGTCGGCCTGGTGGCGTTCTCGGTCCGGGCGACGGCCGTGCACGAAAACGGGCGGGAGGACGGGCGGGAGGACGGACGGGAGGACGGGCGGAGCGCGCCCCCCGAGAACCGCGGTGACGCGGGTGGCCCGGAAGGGCGCCGTACGGGCGGCGGCGAACCCCGAGGGGCAGGAGGACCACCCTGACCGCGCTCTCCACCGGCCGCAGTGCCTGCCCGGGCCGGCGCCGCCCGTCTGCCCGCCTGCCCGTAGCCCGTCAGCCCGTCAGCCCCTCGGCGGTCCACCAGGCGCGGGGGTCGTCGCAGCCGCCGACGGCGAGCCGCTCGCCGTATCCCTGCTCGACGAGGCAGCCGCCCCGGTGGGCGTGGAGCCGCAGCCGGAGGGAGGTCCGCCCATCGGACGGGCCCGGCTCCGGGGGTCGCAGGGGCGCGTGGTCGTCCTCGACGCGCCACCCCTGGCCGGCGTCCTGCTGCCCGTCGTCGGGCCGTTCCCGGGAGAGGTAGACCGAGCCGTCCGGGTCGGCGGTGAGCAGGAGGGGCCCGCCCGCGTCGTCGTCGGTGCTCGCCAGCGGGGAGCGGACGGTCACCTCGCCGTCGGGGGCGGGCCGGACAAGCCATTCCTGGCCGTCCTCTCCGCTCTCCGGTATGGCGACCACCGCGGCGCCCTCGGCCGCGCGGGAGGCGTCGACCCCGGCCGCCGCCATGCGCAGCGACGCCGGCCAGGAGGTCAGGGTGCCGAATCCGCTCGGCTGCCGGGGCTCGGCCTCCGGAGGTACGGCCCGCAGTCGGGCGGCCGGCTGCTCGGACGGGCTCCCGGTCCGGTCGTCCGGCTCGCGCAGCAGGGCTCCGCCGTGGCCGGCGGGCTGCTCGGGGCCGACGGTCGTGGCGGGTGGCGGTGCTTGCGTCCGCGGCGCCGCCGGGTTGTCCTGACGGATCATCAGGAGACAGGTGAGCAGGGCGAACGCGGTGGTGGTCTGCGCGGCGACGCGCGCGGGGCTGTGGGACAACTGGTCTTTCCTCCCCGGCAGTTCGGTATGCGGCGGGCGCCCGTGCCGCCGCCCGGACCGGGGTCCGCGCGGCGGCACGAGCGGCGGCACGGGAGCCGGCCGCCGTCAGGCGCCGTCCGGTATAACGGCCGACGCGGCCAGGAGGGACGTCCTCGCGGTGGCATCGGCCGGCGCATTGGTGTCACCGACTTCGCAGCGCCTGCGGCGATGCCGCACAGCGGACGGCGCCTGATCGTGCCGGAGCGGGGGCCGGGGAGCTCGCCGACGGCCCCGCACCGACCCCACAGCGGCCCCGCACCGACCCCACAGCGGCTCGGCGACATCGACCCCGCACCGGCCCTGCAGCGGCCCCCACCAGGCCTCCAGCGGCCCTGCGACACACCGGCCCGCCGGCGTCTCACAGGCGCAGGTGGGACGCCCCGTTGAGGTCGAGGATGGTGCCGGAGGCCCAGGTGGCCTCGGGCGAAGCCAGGTAGAGCACGGCCGCGGCGACCTCCTCCGGGGTGCCGACCCGGCCGAACGGGCTCTGGGCGCGCAGGGCCTGCCCGGACGGGCCGGCCAGGCGGTCGGCAACCCGGTCGGTGGCGGTGAACCCGGGGGCGACCGAGGTCACCGAGATGCCGTGCGGGGCCAGGGCGACGGCCAGGGACTGGCCGAGGGCGTGCAGCGCGGCCTTGCTCGCGCCGTACGCGGGGTGGTCCGGCTCGCCGCGGAAGGCCCCCCGCGAGCCGATGTGCACGATCCGGCCGGGTGCGCCGCGGGCGATCATGCGGCGGGCCACGCAGTAGCCGAGGTTCGCGGCGCCGAGCAGGTTGACGTCGACCATCCGCCGCCAGACGCGCTGCCAGTCCTCGTACGACACCTCGGCCACCGGGTGGGCGTTCGCCGCCGAGGTGGCGACGGCGGCGTTGTTGACCAGGACGTCGACCCCGCCGAGCGCCTCTTCCGCGTGCTCGGCGATGCGCTCGGCCGCGGACGGGTCGCCGAGGTCGCCGTCGACCAGGACGTGCCCGTCGCCGGGCAGCGCGGCCAGGGTCTGCTCGGCCTGCTGCCGGTCCGTCGCGTAGTGCACGGCGACGCGGTCGCCCCGGGCGGCGAACGCCTGCGCCACCGCTCGGCCGATGCCCCGGGAGGCGCCGGTCACCAGGACGCCCCTCATCGGGCGAACATCCGGGTCTCGTCGCGGAACGCCTTGAACTCCAGGGCGTTCCCGGCCGGGTCGAGCAGGAACATCGTCCACTGCTCGGCGGGCTGCCCGGCGAAGCGCAGGGACGGCTCGACGACGAACGCGGTTCCGGCCTCGGTCAGTCGCCGGGCGAGGACCTGGAAGGCGTCGACGTCCAGCACCAGCCCGAAGTGCGGTACGGGGACGGGGCGGCCGTCCACGGTGCCGTGCCCGGCGGGCTCGGGGCGGGAGCTGCCGGCCTCGGTGCGGGAGCCGGCGACGAGGTGCGTCACCAGTTGGTGGCCGTGGAGGTCCCAGTCGACCCAGCCGTCGGTCGAGCGGCCCTCGGGGAGGCCGAGCACGCTGCCGTAGAACACGCGGGCGCGGGCCAAGTCGTCGACGGGGATGGCGAGATGAAAGGCAGGACGAGTCATGGTTCCCCACCTTGATCCCGGCACCCATCCAATGTCAACATTCGGACATGAACGATGAACCCCTGCGGAAGGCGGTCCGGCGCGGGCTCGCCGACGAGGTCGCCGACCGGGTCCGCGACGCGATCCTCGACGGGCACTACCCGCCCGGCTCCCCGCTGCGCGAGGTCGAGCTCGCCGAAACGCTGGGCGTGAGCCGCGGGGCCGTGCGCGAAGGCCTCGCGCAGCTGCAGCGCGAGGGGCTGATCCGCACCGGCTGGCACCGGCCGACCACCGTCGTCGCGGCGACCGCCGTCGACGTCGAGGAGGTCTACCGCGTCCGCGCCGCGCTCGACCGGCTGGCCGCCGTCACCGCGATGAGCCGAGCGACGCCGGCCCAGCTCGACCGACTCGACCGGCTCGTCGACGAGATGGCCGCCGAACTGGCCGCCGGCGCCGGGGTCCCGCGGCTGCTCGCCCTCGACATGGCCTTCCACGACCGGATCTACGAGGCCGCCGGGAACGGCCGCCTCACCGCCGCCTGGCAGGCCGTGCGGTCCCAGGTGTTCCTCTTCCAGCTGCAGCGGGTCTCGCTCGCCCAGGGCGGGTACCGCGCACTGGTCGTCGACGAGCACCGCGAACTCGCCCGGCTGCTGCGGGCGGGCGGTGACGAGCAGGAGCTCGACCGGCTGGCCGCCGAACACGTCGACACCGCTCGCCGCAGCCTGTTGGCCCTGCTGGCGGACCGGCCGACGACCGGTCAGCCGCCCACGGAGCCGACGGCGTCCCCCTGAAGGGCGCCGTGCGGGAGCGCGCGTGCGGGAGAGTGCCCTACGGGACGGCGCCCTGCGGGAGGGCGTCCAGCAGCGCGGACTGCCGGGCGGTCAGCCTGCCCTCCGTCCGGGCCCTGTCCTGCTTGCGCAGCCAGGTGCCGGGGCGGAACGCCGGATCGGCCGGGCCGCCGGTGCGGTTGACGGGCCCGGTGAGGGTGCCGCCGCCCTCCAGGTAGGCGAGCAGGCGCCGGTACGAGCGGTTCCAGTCCGGCTCCAGCCGCCACAGCCCGTCCAGCGCGTCCAGCTTCGCCCCCTGCTCCCCGGCCAGGTTCTCGGCCCGGCGCTGGCGGCGCATCCACGCGCCCACCGCGTAGCCGTCCAGCTTGGCGGTCGCCGGGATCGCCAGGTGGCCGTGCCGGTGCTGGAAGGCCCTCGCGTACGCGTAGCCGCGTTCCCAGGCGCCCGCGTGCTTCGACCAGATCATGCCGAGCGCGTCCAGTTCGGACACCCGGGCGGGGTCGAGCAGGCCCTGGCCGCGCAGGTGGCGCTGCCGGGCGAGCCAGGAGACCAGCCCCCCGTGGGCGGTCCGGTCGGTGGGGTCGAGGTGGCCGTGCTCCAGGTGGAACACCGCCGCCACCGCGTACATGCGCTGCCACTCGGCGGCCCGCGGGTTGAACACCCGGAGCTTCACGGCCCGCAGGATCGTGTCGGCGTGGCGCCGGGCGTCGATCCGCAGCCACTCGACCGGCGACTGCGGCGGCGGCACGGGCCGCTGCTCCGTCGCGGCGGCCTCCGCCCCGACGGCATCCGCCCCGACGGCGTCCCCCTCAGCACCGGCCCGCTCAACGCCGGCCCGCTCAACGCCGGCCCGCTCAGCGGCCTCCCCCTCGACGGCCCCCTCGGGGCCGGTGGCGGCGGCTGCGGCTGCGGTGTGCTGCGGCTGGGCGCGGTGGGCGCGCAGCTCGGTGATCCGGCCCACCACCCGGGCGTCGTGCGCGGCCAGCGCCCGCAGGACCCGCCAGATCGTCCGGAAGGAGCTCGCCTCGATCTCGGCGTCGGCCTCCGCCTTCACCGCCTCCCCCGCGTCGCGGACCTCGGCCGGGTCCGCGGCCGCCGTGTCGTCTCCGGCCGCCGGCGTCGGCAGGTAGACCGGGATGACCACCCACGACACCTTGCCCTGGCGGTAGGACTGGCGCAGCGCCCGGCCCACCGCCTGCACGATGTCGATGACGCTCGACTTCGGGTCGGCGAAGCAGACCGCGTCCACCGCGGCAATGTCGATGCCCTCCGACAGCAGCCGGGAGTTCGCGAGGATGCCGCACTCCTCGCCCTCCTCGCCGAGCCGTTCGCCGGTGTGCGCCTTGAACTCCTCGAACGCGGCCCGGCGTTCCCGCAGCCGGTCGGTGCCGGCCACCGCCTTCGCCCAGATCCGCTCCGGCCGGTCCGCGTCGTCGAGCAGCTCGGCCGCCCCCGCCAGGGTGCCGGCGAACTCGCGGGCCGCGGCCACCCGGGAGTGGAAGGTGATCACGCGGCGCAGCTGGAGGTCGGCGACCGCGCGCAGCACCGCGATCTGCAGGGCCAGGCGCAGCAGTTCCTCGTTGGTGCGCTGCGAGCGCAGGTCGGCGACGGCGGGCAGGTTGAGCAGGTCGCGCAGGTCCTCGTCCGTGACCACCGGCACCAGCACCCGGTAGTCGGCGAGGAAGCCGTGCTCGATGCCCTGCCCGAGGGTCCAGGTGTAGACGGTCGGGCCGTAGATCCGCTCGTCGTCCATCGAGCAGAGCGCGGGCAGGGTCTCGCCGGTGACGTCGTCCAGGCCCGCCGTCGCCGTGCGGTCGTCGGCGATCCGCGGCGTGGCGGTGCAGTACAGCCGGCGGACGGCGGGGACCTGCTCGTCGTCGTGGACGGCCGCCCACGCCTTGCCCTCGGAACCGGCCGTACGGTGCGCCTCGTCGACGACCACCAGGTCCCAGGCCCCGAGCCCGAACTGCCGGTGGGCCTGGACGATCCGCTCCAGCGAGGCGTACGTCGCGTACACGGTGACCGGCTCCCCCGGGCCCGCCGAGGCGACCAGGTCCGCGATCCGCGCGGCCTGCGTGGACACCTCCGCCCTGACCCGGCCGCCCGCCTCCGCGCTCTCCAGCGCCTCCTCCCGCGAGCAGGCCGCCACCGCCAGTCCCCGCCGTCCGCCCCGCAGCGACCACGCCTCGGCCGTCTGCTCCAGCAGCTCGATCGTCGGCACCAGCACCAACACCCGTCCCCGGGCCGCCAGTCGACGCGCGCACGCGGCCGCGATCAGCGTCTTGCCGGAGCCGGTCGCCGCCACCACCGTCGCGCGGCCGCCCGCCTTCACGGCCCTCACGGCGGCGGAGGTGGCCTCCTTCTGGAACCAGTGCAGGGGCACCGGGTTCACCGCCGGGGCACCGGGCGCCTGCCCCGGGACGGTGGTCCCGGTGGCGGCGGCGGTCGTCAGGGTGTCCACGGCGCGGGTCTCTCCTTAGTTCCTCTGATGTTCCTCTGTGACGGCCCGGGCGGGTCCCTCAGGACGACGACGACCGGGCGAGGATGCAGAACTCGTGGCCCTCCGGGTCGGTCAGGCACCGCCACGGGACGTCGCCCTGGCCGATGTCGAGGTCGTCGGCGCCGAGCGCCCGCAGCCGGGCCGACTCCGCCTCGTGATCGTCGGCGGGGTAGCGCAGCAGGTCGACGTGGACGCGGTCCGGCACGGTCTTCACGTCGGGCGTGCGGATGAACTCCAGGTACGGGCCGACCCCCTTGGCGGAGCGGAACACCGCACTGTCGTCGGTCACCTCGTGCAGGGTCCACTCCAGCGCCTCGCCCCAGAACCGCGCCATGGCCCGCGGATCCGCGCAGTCGACCACCACCGCGGCGATCGGCCCGGTGTCCCGGTACACCTCCCGGGGCTCCAGCACGCAGAACTCGTTGCCCTCCGGATCGGCGAGCACCGTCCACGGCACCTCGCCCTGGCCCACGTCGACGGGCGTCGCCCCGAGCGCCCGCAGCCGGGCGACCAGCTCCGCCTGGTGGGCCGCGGACGTGCTGGCGAGGTCGAGGTGCACCCGGTTCTTCACCGCCGTCCTGGGCTCCGGGACGGCGACCACGTCGACGCAGATCCGCTCCGGGTCCCGCCAGTCGATGCCGACGCGGCCGACGTTGGTCTCGCCGGGCTGCGCGCTGGAGACGCTCCAGCCGAGCGCCTCCGCCCAGAACCGGCCGACGGCGGTGTCGTCAACGGCCTTGATGTTCACCAGAACGGGTCGAAGTCCCATACCGACGATCCTAGGGCCCGCCTTCGGGCCCCCATCGTCCGCCCGAAGGGCGGGTGGGGCGGGGACGGCGCGTCGGGGAGCGTCCCCGCAGGCGCGGGTTCGACGACGGGCCCTACGCGTCCGCCCTGCTGGCGTCGGCGCCGCCCGCCGGGAGCGGCGGACCGGGGAGCAGCGGGCCGGGAACCGGCAGCCCGGTGGCGGCGCCGGTGAGGTGGCGGTGGATGCCGTCGAGGAAGCGGGCGACGGTGCGGCCGGCGGTGCCGGTGTCGGGGTGGCGCGTGCGCAGGAACAGGCCGTCGCGGGTACGCGAGAACCAGAGCTGGACGGTGTCGGTGACGCTGGCGCGGCTGAGGTGGTGCGGGTTACGCGCCCGCGGGGGCTCTCCTGTCGTGCTGACCGTGCGGTAGTCCAGGTGGGAGAGCATGAAGACGTCCCCGCCGGTGGGCCGCAGCCGGTCGCCGAGGGCGGCGACCGTCTCGCCCAGCGGCAGCCCGGCCGTCTCCCGGGAGCGGCGGAACGCCGCCCGGGCGGCGGGGAGCGCGGCGGTGAGGGTGCCGGCGCCGCCGAGGTCGAGGGTCAGCGGCGCGACGGTGGTGAACCAGCCTATCGAGCGGGCCGTCTGCGGTCGGTGGCGGGTGTGCAGGGGCACCAGCAGCCGTAGGGGCGCGGGCGTGCCCGCGGCGCGGACCGCCAGCGCGGTGGCGGCGAGCAGGCCGGTGAACAGGGTGCCGTCGGCCTGCCGGCAGCGGTGTTCGAGCGCCGCCGTCCCGGCTGCGTCCAGGAGGCGGCGGTGGTCGCTGCGCTGGGACGGCGCGCTCCCGCCGGGGTCCGTGCCGAGCGGCAGCGGGAAGCTCGGCAGGGCGCCGTCGCCCTCGGCGAGGAACTGCTCCCAGACGTCCAGCGCGCGAGCGCGGGCCCGGGCGCGGGCGGGGCCGCCGGGCTCCGGCGGGTGGACGGTGCGGCCGCCGGGCTCCGGCGGGTGGACGGTGCGGTGGCTGCTCGCCCGTCCGGCGGTCGGGGCGAGGCGGGGAGTGCGGCCCCGGGTCAGCGCGTCGAGGATCTCGGTGAGCTCCTCGGCGGCGATCGCCAGGGAGTGGGCGTCGGCGTGGCAGTGGTCGAACCCGCAGACGACGGTCGTGCTCGCCTCGCGAAGGACGGCCGCGCAGGCGTACGAGGGCCAGGCCAGCGGGCGGCAGGCCCGGTCGAGGAGCGCGGTGAGCCGCTCCCGTACGCCGTGGTGGGCCAGGTGGTCCTGCTCCTCGTCGGCGCCCACCTCGACGACGGTGAAGGCGAGGGAGTCCGCGGGGACGGCGAACCGTTCCACCCGGTCGTCGGGGCCCGTCCGCAGTCCGCTGCGCAGGGTCGGGTGGCGGCGGGCGAAGCGGGTGAACCCGGCGGCCAGCACGGCGGGGTCGGCCCGGAACGGCAGGTCGAAGGCGCACGCGAGCCAGTTGCGGGCCTGCGGGCGGTGCAGCGCGGAGGCGAGGTGGAACCGCTCGTTGGCGCCCGGCGGTTCGCCGGTCGCCCGGGCACCCGCCGCCGCGGCGACCGTCGCGGCCGTCGGCGCCAGGACGACCAGCCGGCCCGGGGGCGGCCGGTAGTCGTCGACCGTGAGGACGTGCACGGTCACACCCCGCCGACCGGGGCCGGCTCCATCGCGGCCGCCCGGGGAACGCCCACGGCCGGTGGCGGCGTGTCCTGCGGCCCGTACGCGGGGGTGTCCTGCGGCCCGTACTCCACGGTGCCCTGCGGCCCGTACGCGGCAGCGCCCTGCGGCTCGCCGACGGCGGCGTCCAGGATCCGGCGCAGGTGCCGGACGTAGCGGTGGACGCTGTCGCGCGCGACCGGGTTGTCGGGGTAGGCGACGGTCAGGCGCAACCCCTGCCACAGCCGCCACAGCCAGACGGACACGCTGCTGACCGGCGCCCCGGAGCCGAGGACGCCGAACCGGGCGGCGGTCCAGTCCCGGGAGCCGGGGGTGTGCCGCAGGTCGACGTAGGAGAGCACCGGCGGCACCGTGTTCCCGAGGGCGAGGGCCGCGGCCGGGTGCAGTTCGAGCACGCGGGCGGGTGACACCTCGGCCATGGCGTGGGCGCGGCCGAGCGCGTCGTGGGCGGCCGTGGCGGTGGCGGCGAAGGACCGGCCCCGCGGGACCGGGAACTCCACGGGCACCAGGTTGACGAACCAGCCCTGCGCCGCGTGCCAGCGGCGCTCGCCGCGCGTGTGGGCGACCATCAGCCGCCGGTAGTGCGAGGTGCCGGCGAGTTCGTGCTCGGCGAGGGCGAGCGCGCCGACGGCCCCGGCGGCGAAGCTGCTTCCCCCGCGACGGCAGGCCCGGGCGAACGCCTCCGCCTGCGGGAGGTCGAACAGGTCGACGGTCTCGTACACGGACGGGTGCCTGCCTCCGGGGTCGACTCCCAGGGGCAGGGCGAAGGAGGCGGGCAGCCCGCGGCCCAGGAAGTCGACCCACCGGGCGGCCGCGGGGTGGGCCGGGTCCAGCGCGGCGTTGCGCCGGGCCTCGGCCACGCAGTAGTCGAGGTGGCTGCCGGTCTCGGGCAGCCTGGCGGGCGCCCCGCCGGTCTCGGCGGTGTAGAGGGCGCGGATCTCGGAGAACACCCGTGCCAGCGAGCAGCCGTCGGTGTGGGCGTGGTCGACGGCGAAGAACAGCGTGGACTTCTCGTCGCGCAGCACGGCGCCGGCCACGAAGCCGGGCCACGTCACCGGGTTGATCGCCTCGGCGAACCGTTCATGCATCCACGTCCGGACGGCTTCCCCGCTCGCGCGGACGCCGAGGCCGACCGGGTGCACCGTCACCGCCTGCGGGGGCAGCAGACGGCGCGTCAGGCCGGCGCCGTCGGCGGTGAACCAGGTCCGCAGCGCGTCGTGCCGGCGCAGCCATTCCTGCCAGGCCCGGGCGAGCGCGCCGGCGTCCACCCGCCCCGGCAGGTCGAAGAAGGTCGCCAGCCAGCCGTGCCCTTCCTCGGGTGCCGTGAGGTAGCGCCGCACATGGGTGGCCTGGACGTCGCAGGCGCCGACGGGATGGGCGGGGCCGCCGCCGCCCGCCAGCGCCGACGCCGGTGCGGACGCCCGGAACTCGACGAGTTCGCCGGGCTCGGTCAGGTAGTCACGGATCGGGAACACCAGCACCGTGCTTCACGCTCCTGTTCACGCAGACGTTCGTCCGCACCGTTGGTCGACAGTGCGGGGCTGCCGTGAACGGCCGTTCCTCCCATGGCCGTTCACCCACCCGGACAAATCCGTCACGACGGGACCGACGACCGCCCGGTGGGGCGGGGGCCCGACGCGGGCGGACCGGGGAACGCCCACGCAGCCGAGGCCACCGCGTACCGCCGCGTCGGCGGTCGGTGCGGCAACGATAGGGGCGGACAACGGCTCCGCCGGTGCCGCCACTCCGTCGGCCAGGATCCGGGCCCGGTACGGCGGCTCGCGTAGCAGCCCGGCTGTGGTCGGGCGGGCTGCTACGCGGGCACCCAGGCGCGGACCTCCAGGTAGCCGATCTCGGCGTCCTCGACGGCGCGGCCGGTCTCGACCAGCCACGCCCGCATGGCCTCGGTGACGTCCCCGTGGTGGGCGGCGACCCGCCGGGACCACTCGGCGGCGTCGAAGCCGCCGGTGCTCGCGGAACCGTACGTGCGTTCCTCGGTGCCGTCGGCGCGGGGGACGAACCCTCGGCGCAGGCCCGCCGAGTCCTCGGTCGAGCCGGCCGACATGGTGAACTGGTCGGCGCGCATCCGCACGGTGAAGGCGAGGCGGCCGCCGGCCCGACCGGTGGCGTGGACGATGGGGGCGAGGTGGGAGGCTCCGGAGCGGATGGCCTGCCGCCCGGCGCGGCCGGCCATCGACCCGCCCTCCTCGCCGACCACGTCCTTGCCCCGGACGCGGGCCCGCTGCCCGGTCCTGGTGCGGCGGCGCTCGACGTTCTCCTGCGCGATCCCGGTGAGCGCGTCGGTGTCGCGCTCACCCCCGCGCACCGCCCGTACGACCTGGCGCAGGGCGTCGACGAACGCCGCGCCCTTGCCCTTGGTGAAGAACTGCGACACCAGCGAGGCGTCGCGGCCGAGCATCCTGGCGACCTGCCGCTTGGTGAACCCCTGGTCAACGAGCTCCTGAGTCAGGCGGGCGGCCTCGTTGGGGTGTTGCGGGTCGGCCGGGCTCACCGGTCACCTCCGGCGGCGGGTTCGGCGGCGCGGGTGGCGGGTTCGGCGGCGCGGGCGGCGGGTTCGGCGGCGCGGGCGGCGGCGAGTTCGGCGCGGCCCCGGGCGCGCAGCCGGAGGTACTGCTCCTGGCCGGTCGGGTGCGGGACGGGGCCGCTCAGGTGGCCCTTGAGCAGGTAGTCGCCGGGCTCGCCCCGGTACGGCCACGGCTGACGCTCCGTCAGCGCGATGCCGTCGGTGCCGAAGTACACGACCGTGCCGGGCCTGGCGTGCAGGGCGCCGGCGACGCCGACGACCTCCTTGCCCTGCCGGTACTTCATGTCCAGCAGGGCGGCCCGCGCCCCCGACCACACGAAGGCGGCCCACTCGGGGTGGGCGTACGGGTCCCGGGAGAACCCGGCCTGCCGCTGCCACGTCACCACGGCGCCGTCCTGGCCGAGGATCTCCACCCCGGCGGGCAGCGTCTCGCCGACCGGTGTGGTGCCGGACACCAGGCGGGGGCGCTGCGCGAAGCCGCCGAGGCCGAACAGCAGGACGGCGCGGACGGCGCGGGAGGCGAGGTAGGCGGCGGTGCGCTGCCGCTCGTCGGCGTGCGCCCTCGACAGGCCGGTCAGGTCCGCCCAGGCGGCCTTCAACCGCTTGCCCCAGTCGTCCAGCGGCTTGCCGTCCTCCCACACCAGGCCGCCCAGGACCTCGATCCGCCACGGCCCGAGGTGGTTGGCGAGCGCGAGGTGGACCTCCGCCCCGCCCGCCCAGGTCGTGAAGGTGGCACCCGGCTCCGACGGGTAGACCCAGGCGCGGTCGCCGGTGACGGGGGCCGGGAGCAGACCGACGTGCTCCCACCCGGCCGGGACGGTGACGCGGACGTTCCAGTGCGAGCAGGACATCAGGGCCTTGGTCTGCTCCGCCTCGGTCATCGCGGCGAAGGCCCGCGCGGTGATCCGCTGCGGGGTGCCGACCGGGGACTTCCACAGGTGCCTGGCGTAGGCGAAGGTGCGGTCGTACTCGACGAGCGCGGGCAGCTCGGCCGGGACGCGCGGCGGCAGGATCAGCTCGGTGCGGCCCTGGCCGGCGGTCGCGTGCAGCAGGCCGCGCAACTCCTCGGACAGCACCGGGTAGCCGCCGGCGAACCGGCCCTTGAGCGGGACGGTGCGCGACCACAGGTCCCGTCCGGTCTGGCTCGGCGAGCCCATCAGGACGACGTCGTCCCAGTGCCGGCGCAGCGCCTGCCACAGCAGCTTGAACGCCTCGCGCACCGTCACCACGTCGGCGCCGTCCGGGTCGAACCACTCCCCCACCGAGCGGATCTCGGTGCTGTCGCCGTCAGGCGCGGCGGCGGGGGCGTACCGGCCGACCGGCTGGCGCTGGTGCACGAAGTGCCCGGCGAGCCGGTCGCGGCCGGCGCCGACGGCAGTGGTCCAGCGCTCGGACGGGGTGTTCAGCCAGGCGGCGACGGCGTCCTTCAGCGTGCTGTACCGCTCGGCGCCGTCGTGCCAGGGGGCGCCGGCGGTGATGTAGACGCGCTCGGTGCCGGGGGCGGCGGCCAGGACGGCGTCCAGGATCTCACCGGGCGTACGGGCGCCGAGGTCGAGGCGCACGACCCGGTCGCGCACCGCGAGGTCGCCGGTCGCGGCGTCCAGGAACACGGTGGCGCGGGCCTGCTGGACGAAGTTCGGTCGCTTGGAGAGCAGCCCGGTGGTCACGGCCTCGAACCGGGCCCCTGCGGGGCCTTCGGGGACGGTGGGCAGCTCGCGCGGCCCGACGTCGGGCACCGAGTGCGGGACGGCAGCGACCGAAGCGACCGGAGCGACCGAGGCTGCGGATTCTCCCGACGTAGTTGCGGAGGTGGGGGCGGGTGGTGTGGCGGGCGCCGCAGCGGGTGCGGTAGCGGGCGCCGTAGCGGGTGCGGCAGCGGCGGGGCTCGTGGCGGCGGGGGGCTCGTCAACGGGGGCCGCCGGGCGGGTCAGCGCCGGGGCCACCGCGGGCTCTGCGTCCGGCTGTGGCTGGTGGTCCGGCTCCGGTTGCGGCTCCGGTTGCGGCTGCGGCTGCTGATCCGGCTGCTGATCCGGCTGCGGCTCGGCCACGACGACGGCCTGCTCGGGCTCCGGGGCGGCGCCGACGGGCTCCGGGGCGGCTCGGACGGCGGACGGGGTCGGGTCCAGCACCGGGGCGAGCCGCACCACGTCGCCGAGCGTCAGGCCGGCGGCCTTGGCGATGGCGTCGGCCTTCGCACCCTCGAACCCCGCGAGCCCGGTGACCCGGCGCGCGCGCTGGGCGGCGAGCTTGTCCAGTGCCTTCCGGGCAGCCACGACCGCCTTCTCCGCGGCGGTGATCTCTGCCCGCAGCTCCCGCAGCCCGGCGAGCTCGGCGGTGTACGTCTTGCGGTCCATCAGCGGGTCACTCCCCTTCCGCGGCGACGACTGCGGCAGCGACCGGAGCAGCGACCGAAGCGGTGGGAACGTAGGCGATCGGGCCGCCGGACACCGACGGCAGGCGGGTGCCCAGCAGCAGATCGGCCAGGCGGGCGTCCTGCGGGTCGGCGGGGCCGACGGCGTTGGCCGGGGCGGTGAGGTCGGTCAGGCGGCCCGCCAGACGGGCCGCCGGGAACCGAAAGCGGGCCGCGGTGCCGGCGGCGCCGTCGGACTCCCACGGCGTCAGGCCGGTCAGCACCGCCACGACGAACCCGGCCACCGTCACCGGCAGCACCCCACCGGCCGCGACCCGGGCGGGATCGCACCGCCACCAGCCGGACAGCGAGGCCAGCAGTTGTGCGTCATCCAGCGCCGTCCCGAAGCCGACCCACTCCCGGCCCGGCTCGTCCACCCTCCTGAGCGCGTCCGACCGCAGCACCGCCACCTCCACCGTACCGAGCCCGCCGAGGTCCGCGACCGGCCGGTCCTGCAGGGCCTGCAGCGCGGCCAGCGGGAACACCTGCCGCCCCGTTCCGCGCACGCCGGGGACCACACCGGTGGCCATCAGCTTCTTCACCGTCGGGATGGAACACCCCAGCGCCGACCCGGCCTGCCCGGTCGTCACGAACACACCCAGACCTCCACGCCCATGCCTCTGCAGCTGACTCCAAAGACTAGTCCACCTCGCACCTTCCCCCTGGCAGGCACCCTGCGGCTCCGCCTCCGCCCCCGACCGGAACGGCTGACGCCCCCTCCGCAGTGGCGGCGTCCCCCCGGGGTCACCGGTGGGGAGCGGGTACGCCCGCCGCGCGGAGCCGGGCCTCGGTGAGGGCGGTCAGCCGGGCCGATACGGGTGCCCGGTCGCCGCGGTGGTCGTTGATCAGCCGGTACTGGGCGGCGGCCCCGCGCCAGGCCCGCCGGTCGGCCGGGTCGCCCAGCAGTGCCGGGTTGGCGAGGTAGTGGTCGGCCATGGCGGTGGCGAGTTCCTCGATCCTGGGGTCGTCCGGCTCCCAGCCCTCGGCCTCGCAACCGCGTTTGACCAGGTCCACGTACCCGGGGTCGTCGAGACAGTGTTCGAGCCGGGTCAGGAAGCCGTCGAAGCCCTCCGGCACCATCGCCCGGGCCAGGACCAGGGCCTCGCGCTGCGCGTCCACGTAGTCGGGGCCGAAGCCGAGGCCGGGCATCCGGTCCAGCAGCGCGCAGGCGCGTTCGGGCAGCAGGGCCCGGTCGCCCTCGGCGAGCCGGTACAGCGTGTCGCGGCGCGCGCTCAGCTCCTCGATCCGCTCGGTCAGCCGCCGCCCGACGTCGGCGAGGGCGGCGGCGAACTCCCCGGTGCCGCCGTCCGCGTCGAGCAGGGGCCCGATCTCGGCCAGCGGCACCCCGGCGGCCGCCAGCGTGCGGACCTGTACCAGCCGCAGCAACTCGGCCGACCCGTACCGCCGGTAGCCGGAGGTGTCCCGGGGCGGTTCGGCGACCAGCCCGTTCTGGTGGTAGTGCCGCAGTGTCTTCACCGTGACGCCGACGAAGGCCGCCGCCTGTCCGATCGTGACGCCGTTCACCATCTGCTCGACCTGCCTCGGATTCGTGGTGGAGGGGCCGCGCCGGCCCTGCGCGGCGCGGCCCCGGTTCGCCTGCGACGGTCGGGGCCTCGGCGGCGCGCGGCCGAAGGGCCGAGCGCGAGGGCGGAACGGTCCCCTCGAAGCGTACGGGCAAGCGTACGGGCATCCGTGCCCCGTACGGACATCCGTGCCCCGTACGGGAGTTCAGCCCGTCGGCCGTGCCGGGTCGGCCTGCCCGCGGCGGAACACCTCGCCGACGAGCCGCTGTTGGGCGTCCCGGAACGCCGGGGCGAGGGACATGTCGGCGTCGTCCACGTAGTTCAGCCCGGCGGTCAGGGTCGTGCGGCTGTCGGGGGTGGCGTACATCAGCGCCGCCGAGCCGATGGTGGCGCCGTTGTGGTGATGGAGGGTGCCGATGCCCGGGCCCATGTCCTGCGTGAACAGCCCCAGGCCGTAGCCGATCGTCGGCTCCGGGGTGCGCATCTCGGCCAGCAGGTCGGCCCGCAGGAGCCGGCCGCCCATCAGCGCGGAGACGTACGTGTGCAGGTCCCGGGTGGTCGAGATCATGTCCCCGCCGGCCCCGACCCAGGACGGGTCGTGCCGGGTGATGTCCACCGTCCGCTCCCGCCCGGCGTCCTCGTAGCGGTAGTAGCCGTGGTTGTGGGGCTCGGGCACCTCCGGCGAGCTGCCCGGCGCCACGGTGCCGGTCAGCCCCAGCGGGCCCACGACCAGCCGCCGCAGCTCCTCCGCGAACGGCCGCCCGGTGACCGCCTCGATCACCAGCCGCGCCAGCACGTAGTTGGTGTTGGAGTAGCTCCAGCCCGTCCCCGGCGCGAACCGGGCCGGCCTGGACAGCGACAGCCGCACCAGCTCCTCGGGCCGGTAGGTGCGGAACCGGCCGTCCACCCACTCCCTGCCCCGCCACGGCACGCCCGGCACGACCGTCCCGTCCTCGCTGAGCTCGCCGGTGTGGCTGAAGACCCCGCTGGTGTGCTGCAGCAGCATCCGCACCGTGATCCGACGGTCCAGCCCGAACGCGGGCAGGTAGCCGTCGACCGGCGCGTCCAGGCCGACCCTGCCCTCCGCGACCAGCATCAGCACGACGGTCGCCACGAAGCTCTTGGTGACACTGCCGATCCGGAAGTGCCCGTCCGCCGACGCCGGCGCGCCCCCGTCCGGCTCCTGCACCCCGGCACTGCCGACCCACTCGCCCCGCTCGTCGTTCACCCGCAACTGCACCCCGAGGATGCCGGACCGGACGATCTCCTCGATCGCCTCCCGCAACTCCGGACGGTCCTGCCCCTGCTCGGACGAGGTGGTGGACATGTCGCTCCTTCACAGCAGTGGTGCCCGACTCCCCGCCGGGCCGCTGCCCCGAGCCTCCACCCCGCCCCAGGGTCAACCTCAACGGTGATCCGGCTCACACCAACCGGCGCCCGGGCAGCGACTGGTGTCACTCCGGCCAGGCGGAGCCCTGGATGACCTCGACGAAGTCGCCGCGCTCGAAGCCGGGGACGAAGTGGGCGAGGACGTCCGCCTTGACGGTGCCGAAGGTGCTGTCCGGGCGGTCCTTGATGCCGTCGGTGAACGCCGCGAGGATGCGGTTCTTGAAGTCGGGGCGGGGGTGGGCGGCGACCACGGCGGCGCGCTGCCCGTCCGTGACGGCGTGGTAGCCGATGCCCAGGACGTCCAGTTCCACGCCCCGGGTGACCAGCGCGATCTCGGGCGCCATGTGCAGCGGGATCACCGGGGTGGTGTGCAGGGCGATCGCGGTCCAGACCCGCTGGGCGGGCTCGCCGGTGATGCCGTGGGCCTCCAGGAAGCGCCGGGCCTCTCCCCCGAAGCAGCCCCTTCTTCCCAAAGCCCCCAGAGCCCTCCAAAGCCCCTGAGAGCCCCTCAGAGGCCCTTCGGTCGCCCATCCCAGGGGGCCGGGGGCCGGGCAAGCACGTCCGGCCCGCAAGGGGGCCGGGAGGGCCTCAGCATTCGAACACCTCACCCCGCGCGTCCGGGCGCGCCCCCAGGAAGCCGGCGGGTCGCCGCCGACGGAGAGGCGGTCGGGTCAGTCGCTGAGCGCGAGATGCAGGATCGTGGCCCACCCATCGCTGACCAACAGCAGGTTGCGCCACCAGATGTAGTACGAGTGCGGGCCTCCGACATCACCGGAGCTTCGGACGGGACCCAGGTGTGCCTCGATGAGGTCGGCTACGCCATCGGCGAGTTCGCCGGCCCGCCGGATCTCATCGGGCGTGCGCAGGTTGGCGGCCGGCCACCTCTGGGCGGGCTGCATGAATCCCTCGGTCACCTGTCGACGGAGAATGTCCCGCCAGGCCCCGGGTGATGTGAACGGGCGTATCGGTGCCGGCACCTGATATCCGCTGCCCCAGCCCCCGGCGTCGAAGACGGCCTGAGCGAGACCCTGCATCCGGTCATGACCGGGTGCCGTCCCGTTCACGGGGACCACGTGAAGCATGTCGATGAACGGCTCGTGGTCGCAGTCCTGGAGCAGGTCGAGCAGGGGTTCCGCTGCGGCTTCCACTGCGTCCGGCGCAGCGAGCGGGTTCAGCATGGATGTCCGGGTCCTCTCGTCCACTCTTGCGGTTCGGCCCCATTGTGCTGACTGAGCGCACATTCGTGCGGCGGAGTTTCTGCGGCCTCCGGTGAGCGGGCTCCCGGAGCTGTCTTCGCTCACGCGGGGCCGACCGAGCTCGGTGCACCGTCGGTCCTCCGGGAGCTTCGACCGCCCTCCGCCCTTCTGAGCGGAGCACACGCCCCGACGCGACGCGAAGAGGGTCCGGACATGCTTCATGTCTAACAAGCGTTTACTGCGTCTTTTATGTTCAACGCGCCCACCGCAAAGCACCGTTCGGCGCGAAAACGCGCCTTCGCGGACGACATCGGCCGCTCTCGGGCTCCAAAGCCCACCTCGGGACCAAAAGTCTTCATGCATGCGTCAACTTGCTCCGCGCCGGACGGAGGTGAGAGGTTCGCGCCCGCTGTCCGCCTGACCGGCACCCGCAACGACTGCACCCGCGCCGAAACGGTGATCGCCCTCGTCCAGGTGTGTGCCGGCCCCGGGTCGGCACACACCCGACCCGAGCGCGTCGTCGCGGACAAGGGCCACAGCTCCCGAGCCTTCCGCGCCTACCTGCGCCAGCGCGGCACCGCCACCCGCTACGACAGGACCTCGACCACTACCGAGCAAGCCGTCACCTGGCTCACATGATCGCCAAGATGCTCCCTGGGTCCTTTCTTTTGGATCAGCGGGAGGACCAGGCGAAGATGCCGGCGATGTGGAGTCCGGCCTGAAAGACGGTGGCGGTCTCGTAACGGGTGGCCAGGCCGCGCCAGTTCTTCAGGCGGTTGATGCACCGCTCCACGGTGTTGCGCTGCTTGTAGGCCTGGCGGTCGAAGGCGGGCGGGCGGCCTCCGTTCCGGCCTTTGCGTTTGCGATTGGCGATCTGGTCGGCGGGCTGCGGGGTCACCGCCCGGATCCCGCACCTACGCAGGTGTTCGCGGATGGCGCGCGACGAGTAGGCCCGGTCCGCCAGGGCCACGAGGGGCCGGGCCCGCGGCCGGCCGGCCTGGCCACACGCAGGGCTGCCATGACGTGCTCGAACGCGGGCGCGTCACCGGCCTGGCCGGCCGTGAGGAAAAAACACAGCGGGCGGCAGCGGCCGTCCGCGGCGACGTGGATCTTCGTCGTCAGCCGTACTCGGCGGGCAGGTGCACCCACTGCGAGCCGGTCTGGAACTTCCACGCGATCGCGTCGATCACCTGCCGGTGGTCGCGCCACCGCCCGCCCCGCTTCGGCGTCCGGTCCGGCAACAACGGCTCTGTCCGCGCCCACTGCACGTCAGTCAACGGCACGACCAGACCAACGATCCGATGATCGGAATGAAACTCCCTAGCTGCTCCGCGGCGGTGCACCGTAGTTGGCGGTCAGCTCGGCGGCATAGGCGTCGGGGACCGGCCGGCCGCGGAAGACCTGCGGCAGCCAGGACGCCAGCGCGCCGGCTGCGTCGACGCACAGCCCGTACCGGACGTGCCAGTCCTGCCGAGCGGTCTCGTCCGGGAAGCCTCGGACGACGGCGACCTCCGGGTCGCGTTCGCCCCAACAACCCCAGCGGCCGGAGGGACCGGTGAGTGCGACGGTGCGCGCCGCGATGGTGATCGACTCCAGGGCTTCCCGGTCCGAATCGAACCCGATCTCCGCCCAGTAGTCGTCCGGGGTGGCCTCGACGGACAGCGACAGTGCCGGCCCGGCCATGCCGTCCGCTTCGACGACGAGCAGGTCGACCTGCCGGTCGCCGTGCAGCCTGGCCAGCGCCGCGAGCGCCGGCCAGGCGACCGGGGTGAGCAACAGATCGAACTCACAGAACACCGCAGGGTCGGCGAGTCCCCGGAAGACCTGCGCGGGCAACCTGGCATCGAGGTCGAAGACAGCGGCGGCGCGGGCGCGGGGGGCGTCCGGGTTCGAAGTCATGAAGCGGTGTCTTGCTCCTCGGTCTGGTCCGGGGCTGCCTGAGCGGCCACGGGACGATCTGCTCGTCGGCTGACCATCAGTCAACACCGCCTGCTCGCCCTGTCCGGCGGGGGGCCTGTCCGGCGGATCAGGTGGCCGCCCCGCGTGCGGGGCCATTGTTCTTCTCGCCGTGGGGCGGGTGCCCTGACAGGCGACGGGTGGGCGAACCGAAGGACCAGCGGGCCAACCGCAGGCGCCGAGGAAGTGGCCCGGCCCATGATCGGGCGGGCGAACAAAGCAGTCGCCGGCTGTTCGGCTTCCCTGCCACGATGTGGCGATGACGACGTTGTTCCTGATGGTCGGCCTGCCAGAAGCCGGAAAGACCACCCGGGCTCGGCAACTCGCCGCAGAGCACGGTGCGCTGCGCCTGACCCCCGACGACTGGATGATCCCCCTGTTCGGCGAGGCGGAGGCGGACGGGAAACGCGACGTACTGGAGGGGCGCATGCTCTGGCTCGCCCTGGAGGCGGTCAAGCTCGGCACCAATGTCGTCGTGGACTACGGCTGCTGGTCACGGCATGAACGGTCTGCGATCCGCTGGCTGGTGGAGGCTGAGGAGGCGTGCTTCCGCATGGTCTACCTGCCTGTGGACGATGAGACCCAACGCGCCCGTATCGCCCATCGCTGGGCGACCACCCCCGAGGAGACGTTCTCGATGTCCGAGGCCGACATCCTGCACGGGCGGGCGCATTTTGAGGAGCCCGACGCGGCGGAGCTGGAGGGCCACGAGGTCGAGGTCTCCGGCCCGCCGCCCGGCTGGGTGGGCTGGCGGGAGTGGGCCGCCGCCCGGTGGCCGTCGTTCGCGTGAGTACTGCGGCCCACGACAACGCAGCCGTACCGGGCGTGCCCGCACCACCGTCCTGTCGCCGCCTCTGATCGGCCGCCCGCCAGCGAGGCCGAAGCCCGGTCGGGTGGCAGCCCCACCGAGGCGGCTCCGCGCGGCACCCCCTCGGACCCGCCCCAGGCCTCCGAAATTTTCCGCGGAAAATTCGGAGACACCGGGCGCCCCTCGAACCCGGTCGCCGCCGGCGGTGGAACAGGTCAATCCAGGGACCGGGACTCACTCAAGCCGAGCCGGCGTGACATCGCGATGAGCCTCTCCCCCGCAGTCATTCCGCTGCCCCGCCGCCGAGCATCGCCCGCCGTCGCCGCCCGCCGCCGTCGGTCGCCACGTGCCGGAGGCGCCACAGAATTTTCCGCGGAAAA
>NZ_JBEOUW010000005.1:79198-299872 GCF_040303045.1 Kitasatospora sp. NPDC096140 | reverse complement strand
TTTATTTGACTGTAGTCTACAGAGTCTCCAGCCGCCCCCCTCCCGCCCGGGCCCGCCCCCCCCCCCCCACCCCCCCGCCCCGGCCCGCCCCCCCCCCCCCGGGTCCGTTCCGGGTCGCCCTCCGCCCGTGGCACGGGGGCGGCCGGCCCGAACTCTGGCATGGTGTCAGGAACCCGGGCCCACAACCCGGTCGACCCTCCCGCGACCCAGACCAGGGAGACCGGAATGACCGCCGCCCCGACAGCCGTCAGGACCGCTCCGACGAGCGGGCGCCACCGCCCGGTCCTGCGCACCGCCGTCGTCGTCGCCGTCGGCGCGGGCCTGCTCGCCGCACTCGCCCCGGCAGCCGTCGCCGGGCCCCTCGGCCTCCCGGCCGCCGCCGGCTGCGGTGACGCCCACGGCCGGATCGCCGTCCGCCCCGCGACCGCCGACACCCCGGAACGCCGTACCGGCTGGCAGGCCGCCGACGCGGCCCTCGCCGGGATGACCGATCCCGGCTACGCCACCTCGGCCCTCGCCGCCGTGCGCCAGGACGGCCGGCTGGTCTGGCGCAACGCCACCGGCGTCGCCGACCTCACCACCGGCGAACCCGCCGACCCGCGCGGGGCCTTCCGGATCGGCAGCGCCACCAAGACCTTCGTCGCCACCACGCTGCTCCAGCTCGTCGGCGAGCACCGCCTGGACCTCGACGACCGGCTGGAGTGCCTGCTGCCCGGCATCGTCCCGAACAGCACGGAGATCACCGTCCGGCAGCTGCTCGACCACACCAGCGGCGTCGCCGACTACACCCAGGACCCGGCCTTCGACCACCGGCGGCCGGAGTGGCTCGACGGCGGCCGCTTCACGCACTACACCCTCCGGGACCTGGTCGACGTCTCCCGCCGCTACCCGCCCGCCTTCCCGCCCGGAACGGACTGGCAGTACTCCAACACCAACTACGTCCTGATCGGCATGATCGTCGAGAAGCTCACCGGCCGCCCCTGGACCGAGGAGGTGACCCGCAGGATCATCCGCCCGCTCGGCCTCAGGGACACCTGGATGCCCGGCGGCTCGCCCGTCATCCCCGGCCCGCACGCCCACGGCTACGACAGGACGGACACCGGACCGGTCGACGTCACCCTGCTCGACCCCACGATGGCGGGCTCCGCCGGCGCCGGCATCTCCACCACCGCCGACCTGACCACCTTCCTCGGGGCCCTGCTCGGCGGCCGCCTGCTGCGCCCGGCCGAACTCGCCGCCATGCAGCAGACCACCGCCCACGGCGGGGGCCGGTCCTACGGTCTCGGCCTGCAGCGGGTGGACACCCCCTGCGGCACCTTCTGGGGCCACGTCGGAGGCGTCCCCGGCTACGTCACGATGGTGCTGGGTTCGGCGGACGGCAGGCGCCAGTTCGCCGGGAACACCACCGTCTACGACATCCGGGACCAGGACACCGCCGACGCCGCCTGGCAGAAGGTGGTCACGACCGCGCTGTGCGGCCCGCAGACCGGAACGGCCGCACCCGCGCCCGCACCTGCACCCGCACCCGACCTCGCACCCGACCTCGCCCTCCCGGCACCGTGACCGACCCCCTACGCTGACCGGCGACACCACGGCCGACCGTCACCAGGAGGACGAGACATGGCAGAGCCGCTGATCGCCGCAGTCGGGGGCCGGGAGCCCGCCGTCGACCCGGGCGCCTTCGTCGCGCCGAACGCCGTCGTGGTCGGGGACGTGACCGTCGGCGCGGGCGCGAGCATCTGGTACGGCGCGGTGCTGCGCGGCGACGCCGAGTCCATCAGCGTCGGCGCGGGCAGCAACATCCAGGACAACTGCACCCTGCACGCCGACCCCGGCTTCCCGCTGGTGGTCGGCGAGCGGATCTCGGTCGGCCACAACGCGGTGCTGCACGGCTGCACCGTCGAGGACGACGTCCTGGTGGGCATGAACGCCACCGTGCTGAACGGCGCCCGGATCGGCACCGGTTCGCTGGTCGCGGCCGGCGCGGTCGTGCCGCAGGGCATGGTCGTCCCGCCCGGCTCGCTGGTCGCGGGCGTCCCGGCGAAGGTCCGCCGGGAGCTGAGCGAGGAGGAGCGGACGGGCATCAAGGCCAACGGCGAGGGCTACCGTCTGCTCGCCGACGCCCACCGGGAGATCGAGATCCGCTAACCCGTCACCACCGCGGCAGGGGCGGCGGCCGGTTCCGCGACGGCGGGGGCGGGCCGCCGCCGGTCGGCCGCCCAGGCCAGCACCGCGACCAGCGCGCCCGAGGCGGCCAGGCCCGCGCCCACCAGCGTCGGCGCGGTCCAGCCGAGCCCGGCGTCCAGGGCCAGCCCGCCGAAGTAGGCGCCCTGGGCGTTGGCCAGGTTGAAGGCGCCCTGGACGGTCGCCGAGGCCAGCGTCGGCGCGCTGCGCGCCTTCTGCAGCACCAGGGTCTGCACCGCCGGCACGATCGCGAAGCCGAACAGTCCGATCAGCACCACGGTCACGGCCGCCGACCACCGGGCGTGCGCGGTCACCGCGAACAGCGCCAGGGTGGCGGAGAGCAGCACGAACGCCGCACAGACCGTCGGCCGCAGCGCCCGGTCCGCGGCGAACCCGCCGAGCACGTTGCCGATCGTCATCCCGACCCCGAACAGCGCCAGCACCAGGGTCACGGACCCGGTGGCGTAGCCGGAGACCTCGGTGAGCAGCGGCGCGATGTAGCTGTAGCAGGCGAAGAAGCCGCCGCAGCCGAACACGACGGTGGCCAGCGCCAGCCACAGCTGCCCGCTGCGGAAGGCCCGCAGCTCGTGCCGGAGCCCGGACTGGCCGGGGGAGGGCAGCGCGGGCACCAGCCGGGCGATGGCGAGCGTCCCGGCGGCGGCGATCAGCACGACCACCAGCATGGTCGCCCGCCAGCCCAGGTGCTGCCCGAGCAGGGTGGCGGCCGGGACGCCGACGATGTTGGCCACGGTCAGTCCCGAGAACATCACCGCCACCGCGCGGGCCCGCCGGTCGGGCGCCACCAGCTCGGCCGCGGCCACCGCGCCGGCGCCGAAGAACGCCCCGTGCGGCAGCCCGGTGACCAGCCGTGCGGCGGCCAGGGTCCAGAAGTCGGGCGCGAGCGCGCACAGCAGGTTGCCGGTGGCGAACAGCCCGGCCAGCGCCACCAGCACCGCCTTGCGCGGCCGGCCGGCCGCCAGCGCGGTGAGCAGCGGCGCGCCGACCACCACCCCGAGCGCGTACGCCGAGATCAGCCAGCCCGCCTGCGGGATCGAGACGTGGAGGCTGTCGGCGACCTGGGGGAGCAGGCCCATGGCGGCGAATTCGGTGGTGCCGATGGCGAACGCGGTGACGGCCAGCGCGAGCAGCGCGAGAGGCAAGGGGGTGACTCCGGGGTGATGCCGACGACCTGGGGAGCGCGCGGCGGACGAATTCGTTCGTCCGGCATCCTAATCCGGTCGGATGACGCCCCCGTGAGGTGCGCGTGACGGGAGGAAGTCGCCGGTGGGGCCCGCGCGCGCGAGACTGGGTGCATGTGCCGCAACATCAAGACGCTGCGACCGCCCGTGACCCCCGACGCCGGCGAGGACGACTTCCGCGCCGCCGCCCTGCAGTACGTCCGGAAGGTCTCCGGCTTCCGCGCCCCGGCCGCGCACAACCGGGAGGCCTTCGACCGGGCCGTGGACGCGGTCGCGGAGGCCACCGCCCGGCTGCTCGCCGAGCTGGAGGTCCGCGGCTCGCACCCCCGGGCCGCCGAGGTCGCCGCCGGGTGACCGGGCCGCGGCGGCCGGAGCGGACGGAGCGGACCGCCGTGGACCGCGCCGTGGACCGTACCGTGGATCGCAACCGGCGTCCGTGGATCGGAGCGTGCGTTCGCGGACGCACGCCGACAGGGAGCAGGATCCGGTGATGAACCCCGCCATGCGTTACGCCCTCACCTTCCCCGGCACACCCGGCACCCAGGCCCCGCAGGACGTCGTGGTGGTCAGCAGGACCAGCGCGACGGGCCCGGGCGGGCATCCGGTGTACGAGGACGAGAGCGGCATCGTCCGGGCCGAGATCAGCGACACCGGGGAGGTCCGGATGCTCGCCAGCGGCGGCCACCAGAGCCCGCACCTGCCCGTCCACGCCCACCCGCTCCCCTGACCGGCCGACCCCTGACCGGCCGACCTCGGATGGTTCGGTCCCGGATCGCTCGGTCCCGGGCCGTTCGTCTCCGGGCCGTTCGTTTCCGGGCCGAGCGGGCTGCCCGGAACGGCGCCCGCGGTGATCGCCCGTCGGGCACAATCACCTCATGACCACAGCGAGTTGGCAGGGCATCGTCATCGCCGAGAGCGAGGACACCGTCGTCGTCGAGGGAAACCACTACTTCCCGGCCGAGTCGGTCCGCACGGAGTACCTGCGGCCCTCCGGGACGACCACGGTGTGCGGCTGGAAGGGCACCGCCGGCTACTACACCCTCGACGTGGACGGGCGGACCAACCCCGATGCCGCGTGGTTCTACACCGACCCGGAGCCCGCGGCCGAGCACGTGCGCGGCCGGGTCGCGTTCTGGCGCGGGGTCGAGGTCACCGACTCGCCGGCGAGCGCCGACTAGCGTCCTCGCCCCGCGGGTACCTGATCCCCATGGCAGTCTTCCGCAGGCCGGGCCGTTCCCGGCCGACCCCCGAGCCGGACCTGGGCGAGCAGCTCGCCGAACTGGTCGAGGAGGCCGAGCGGCCCGTCGGCGAGCAGCCGGCCGCCGCGTACGAGGCGCGGCAGCGCGGCCGGGGCCGGGCCGTCGTGGCGCACACCGCCCGGCTGCTCGGCACCGGCGGGCGGGCCGCCCGGGGAGCGGCCCGGAGGGCGGCGTACGGCAGCAGGGCCCTCACCGAGCAGCTGCTGCAGGCCGCCCCGCGGATCCCGGTGCGCGACCTCGCCACCCTGCGGGCGCAGCACCCCGGCGCGGCCTTCCCCGAGGAGCTGGCCGACCGGCTGGTCGCCGGAGCCGTCCGGGCCTCCGGCGCGCTCGGGGCGGGCGTCGGCGCGGCCGCGATGATGCCGGTGCCGCCCGCGATGCCGGTGGAGATCGCGGCCGAGACGATCGCGGTGGCGGCGGTGGAGATCAAACTGATCGCCGAACTGCACGAGGTCTACGGCGTCCCGGCGCAGGGCACCGTCTCCCAGCGGGCCGGGGCGTACGTCGGGGCCTGGGCCAACCGCCGCGGGATCGACGCGAACCTGCTGGTCCGGCCGGCCGGCTTCGCCGCGCTGGCGATCGGCGCGGAGGTCCGCAAGCAGCTGGGCCGTCGGCTCACCCGCAGTTCCCTGCGCCACCTGCCCGCGATGACCCCGCTGCTGGTCGGGGCGGGCATCGGCGCCACCATGAACCGGCGCGAGACCCGTCGGCTGGCCGGCGAGGTCCGGGTGGACCTGCGCGCCCGCCGGCCGGCCGACCGCGCCTACTGGACCGCGGCCGCGCCGACGCCGAAGGGCACGACGGTGAAGGGCGAGACGGTGAAGGGCGGGAGGGTGAAGGGGACGACCGCCGGGGGCAGCACGCCGACGGAGGGCACCACGGCGGAGGGCGCCGCGACGGAGGGCACCACGCCGCCGGAGGGCGAGGAGGCGCCGTAGGGTTCCGGAACCCCCGGCGCCTCCGCCCCCGTGGTCGGGACGTCCGACGTGGTCAGGACGCCGGCGGTGGTGGGGCCCCCGCGCCCCGGCCCGTCTTGACGCCGTTCACCATCGCCTGGTGTATCGCCCGGGCGGTGGTCTCGTCGGCGGCCGGCACGGGGCTGCCGGACACCGTGTACCAGTCCAGCGCGCCGGTGTACTGGACGGTCAGCCGCGCCTCGCCGTCCACCCAGGTGGTGTGCACGGTGAGGTCGCCGGAGATTGGGCCGACCTCGGAGGTGGTGACCCCTCCGGGGCCGCTGATGATCGACTGGGTGGTCCAGGTCGCCCACGACGCGCGCGGGTCCGCGGGCGGCCGTGCCTGCCGATTGCCTTGGTCGTGTTCGGTCATGCGCCTATCCTCCCCCGCCGGTGAGTCGCCACCCGGGCAGCGACACCTGCGGTCGCGGCGACCGCCCGGTCCCACCGGGCGGTCGAGTCGGTACGGCGGCGGACGGTCAGTCGAGCCGGCCGGGTTCGTCCAGCATGGCGTCGCCTTCCGCCTGCGAGGTGTCCTGCGCGTGCAGGTTCTGCATCGAGGTGACGCCCTCCTCGGGGTCCGCAGCACGGACGTCCTCGTCGCGGTCGGTGCTCACCTCGGACCGGTCGCTCATGTCGGTCATCGTGGGCTCCGTTTCCTCGGCCGGTCCGGGTGCGCCGAGCCGCGGGCGCGGCCGGGCCGGGTTCTCTTGCGCCCTTCCAGCCTGCCCCCGCCCCGGCGCCGGGGCCAGCCGGATGACCGGGGAACGGGGGCCGCGGGCGCCTCGGGTCCGGATCCCGACCGGGCGGGGTCACCAGGTCACGGGCAGCGACCGCATCCCGTGGATGAACGACTCGGTGCGGAACGCCAGCTCGGCGCGCGGCACCGCGAGCCGCAGGCCGGGCAGCCGCCGGAACAGGGTGGCCAGGGCGATCTGCAGCTCGGCGCGGGCCAGCGGCTGGCCGAGGCACTGGTGCACGCCGAAGCCGAAGGCCATGTGCCGCCGGGCGTCCCGGTCGAGGTCCAGCTCGTCGGCGGGTCGCCGGTCGGCGTCGCCGAACACCGCTTCGTCCCGGTTGGCGGTGGAGATCATCGCGATCACACCCTCGCCGGCCCTGATCGTCGTGGCGCCGAGCTGCACGTCCTCCAGGGCCACCCGGGGCAGCCCGGTGTGCACGATGGTGAGGTGGCGCAGCAGTTCCTCCACGGCGCCGGGCAGCGCGGCCGGGTCCGCCAGCCTGGCGACCTGGTCGGGCCGGTCCAGCAGCAGCGCGGTGGACAGCGAGATCATGTTCGCGGTGGTCTCGTGCCCGGCGATCAGCAGCAGCAGGCCGGTGCTCGCGACGTCGTGCGCGGTCAGGTCGTCGCGGACGGCGAGCCGGCTCAGGATGTCGTCCTCCGGCTGCTCCCGCTTGCGGGCCGCCAGCGCGCTCAGGTAGTCCAGCAGCTCCTGCTGCGCCTCGAAGAGCTTCTCCAGGGTGTTGTCGCTGCTGAGCAGGGTCCGGCTGACGGCCTGGAAGAACTCGCGGTCCTCGTAGGGGACTCCGAGCAGCAGGCAGATCACCAGCGAGGGGACGGGCAGGGCGAAGTCGGCGACCAGGTCGGCCTCGGTGCGGCCGAGCGTCATCCCGTCCAGCGCCTCGTCCACGATCCGCTGGACGGCCGGTCGCATCGCCTCGACCCGCTTGACCAGGAAGTCCCCGGTGACCATCCGGCGCAGCCGGGCGTGCTCGGGGTCGTCCAGCCGCAGGAAGCTCGGGTTCGCGGCGATGATCTCCCGGCTGCCGGGGACCAGCAGCGGGAAGGTGGGGTGGCGCGCGTCCGCGCTGAACCGGCGGTCGGACAGGACGGTGCGGACCTCGGCGTAGCCGGTGGCCAGCCAGCAGGACTCGCCCCCCGGCAGGTCGGCGCGGGTGACGGCGGCGGTGGCGGCGGCGTCGGTGTACGCGGGGGGCGGGCCGAACGGGCAGCCGGCCGAGTGCGGCGCCGGGATCCGGACGGCGGTGGTGCCGGTGGTGCCGGTGGTGCCGGTGGTGCCGGTGGTCGTGGGGGCAGGGGTGGTGGGTGTGGTGGGGGTGGTGGGTGTGCTCGTCAAGGTGCGGCTCCTTGCGTGGGTGTTCTCCGGTGCAGCTCGACCGCCGTGGTCCGGCGGGCCCGCTCGTTGCGGTGGGGTCGGGGCGCGGTGGGCCTGGGGTGTGGCGGGGGCACGTCGTGGTGGGGGCGTGGGGCGCGGGGGTGGTCAGTCGCCGGTCGCGGCGGGTTCGTCCTCGGTCACGGTGATCGCGCCGCCCGGGCAGAGCTGGGCGGCGAGTCGCAGGTCGGCGAACTGGTCGGGCCGGAAGGTGGTCTGACGGAGTCTCACCAGACTGTCCTGCTCGTCCTGGTCGAAGACCTCGGGAACGTTCACGACGCACATCCCGGAGCTGCAGCAGCGGTCCCGGTCGACGTTCACCCGCATGGTCGGGCACCTTTCGCCAGTGCGCCGCCGGCTGCCCGGCGGCCGCCTCTCGTTGTCATTGCCAACCTAACCGCCGCTGCTCCGTCCACGGAGGGGGCGATGGCGGGATCCTTGAGAATGGCCGATTCGGCCCACATCGGAACGCCCGTGCGGCGCAGCGGGTTTGAATTGACGCAACTCCGACAAGCAGTGGTTCCGCCGCCCCCGGGGCGGGTTCACGACGACAGCCCCTCGGCGGCGGCGATCTCCCGCACGGTCGCGATGGTGTCGGCCTCGGCGGCGTCCTTGTCCGGCCGGTAGCGCACCACCCGGGCGAACCGCAGGGCGAGGCCGGCGGGGTAGCGGGGGCTGCGCTGCAGACCGTCGAAGGCGATCTCGACCACCAGCTCCGGACGGACCCGTACCGTCCAGGCGTCCCGCTCGGTCTGCCGGGCGAGCAGCTCGACGGTCTGCCGGGCGAGCGTCTCGTCGGTGAGGCCCTTGAAGGTCTTGCCGAGCATCACCCAGGGGCCGAGCCCCGGCTCGCCCGCCGCCCGGGCGCCCAGGTGCAGGTTGCTGAGGAACCCGCGCCGCCGCCCGCTGCCCCATTCGGCGGCCAGCACGACCAGGTCGAGGGTGTGCCGGGGCTTCACCTTGATCCAGCCGATGCCGCGGCGCCCGGCCGCGTACGGCGCCGACGGGTCCTTCACCAGCACGCCCTCGTGGCCGAGGGCCAGCGTGTCCCGGAAGAAGGCCAGGGCCAGGTCGCGGTCCCCGGTCTCGGTGCGCGTTACCCGCAGGTCCGCCGGTGCCGCCTCGGCCAGCGCCGCCCAGCGCTCCCGGCCGGGGCGGTCCACCAGGTCCTCGCCGTCCCGGTGCAGCAGGTCGAAGAAGAAGACGCTGAGCGGGACTTCGGCGCGCAGTCGCTCCGGGTCGCGCCGGGCCGCGGTGCGCGCGGCGGTCTCCTGGAACGGGCGCGGCCGCCCGTCCGCGCCGAGCGCGATCGCCTCGCCGTCCAGCACCGCCGAGCGCAGCGGCAGCGCGAGCGCGGCCTGCGCCACCTCGGGGACGCGCGCGGTGATGTCGTCCAGGCTGCGGGTGAACACCGCGACCTCGTCGCCGTCCCGGTGAACCTGCACCCGGATCCCGTCCAGCTTCCACTCCAGCGCGGCCGGACCGGTGCGCTCCAGCGCCGAGGCGACGTCCGGCGCGGAGGCGGCCAGCATCGGCCGCACGGCCCGTCCCACCTCCAGCCGGAACGCCGTCAGCGCGGCCTCCCCGCCGGTCAGCGTCGCCTCCGCCACCGCCCGGGCCGAACCCCGGAACATCAGCGCCCGCCGCACCGCCGCCGAGGGCACCCCCGCCGCCTGCGCCACGGCCTCCCCGACCACCGCGTCCAGCGCCCCCTGTCGCAGGTCCCCGACCAGCACCGCCCGCAGGAACCTCTGTTCCTCCCCGGTCGCCCGCCCGAACAGGCCGTGCAACAGCCGCCGCCGCTCGGCCTGCGCCCCGGCGCCGTGCACCCCCGCGATCCGCTCCAGCTCGTGCTCCACCTCCCGCACCCCGAGCGACGCCTCGCCGGCCGGCTCCGGCAACCCGCGCAGCGCCGCCGGCCCGACCCCGGTCCGCAGCCGCTGCGACTCCCCGGACAGCAGGGCCACCGCCGCCGGCGCCTCCACCGGCCCCAACTCCCGCAGACACCCGGCCAGCAACCCCGTCTTCGCCCGCCGCCCCGGCTCCGCGGCCACCGCCCGCGACGCCGCCGCCAACCTCTCCAGCCCCGCCACCACACCACCTCCTCCACCCAGCATCCGCGCCCCCGGCGGCCCGCGCCTCAGCAGCCCTGCGGGCGGGGTACCCCCTTGCCGCGGCCACCGGCCGCCGGCCGCACCGCCGCTCGGCGCGGCACCCGGCTCGTCCGGTGAGCGCCCTCCGTCCGGTGCGCACCCTGCGCATCCGGTGAGGACCCTCCGTCGCCGCACCCGACGGGTGGCGGCCCGCCCGTGGGACCGGCCCACGGGCCCACGGGGACGACCCGGTGCGGCCCGCCTTCCCAAGTGCCGGAGTGGAGTGCCGGGCCGGTGGTCTTGGCCGGGGTGGAGATCGGATGCGGGCCGACGGGGCGTCATGCTGGGCCCGCAAGCCGCCCCGACCCCGAGGAGACCGAGATGAGCGACACCCCCACCGTCCGCTGGAGCGTGGGCGCGCCCGAGGCCGACGAGTTCGCCGCCTGGCGTGAACTCTTCCGCGGGTACTGCGAGTTCTACCGGTTGCCGTGCCCCGAGGAGAAGGCCGAGCTGGTGTGGTCCTGGCTCACCGACAAGGACCACGAGCTGGACGGGCTGCTGGTGCGGGACGGCGACGGGACGCCGGTCGGGCTCGCCCACTACCGGCCGTTCGCCCGTCCGCTGCACGGGGCCGTCGGCTGCTTCCTGGACGACCTCTTCGTCGCGCCGGACGTCCGGGGCGGCGGGGCGGTGGACCAGCTGCTGGCCCGGCTGCGGGAGATCGCCGCCGAGCGCGGCTGGAACACCGTCCGGTGGATCACCTCCGAGACCAACTACCGAGCCCGTGGCAAGTACGACCAGGTCGCCGTTCGGACCCAGTTCCTCACCTACGACATGGCCCCGGACGCCCCGATGCGCTGAGATGGTGACCGGGTCGCCGGACATTCGTTCGGACTTTCTGTTATCCGCCCGCCGCCGGGAGGTCTCCCAGGTGTCGACACTCGACCAGCCGACCCGGAACAGGAAGCGTGACCACGTGAACAGCGACGACAGGACGACCATCCTCCCGGCGACCGGTGGTGACCGAGGCGTGGGCGACGGCGGTGAGGGCGGCCGGGGCCGGTCCGGTGGCCGGGCCGCGAGGCGGGCCGCCCAGCGGCACGCCGGCCGCGGCCGGCGGGGTCGCCGCGGCGGGTTCGTGCCGGTCACCGCGGTGGTCGCGGCCGTCGCCGGGACGGGGCTGATCGCCGCGCTCGCCGGCGCCGGCTACGCCGCGTACGGCGGCAAGCAGACCGATCGGGACGTCATGGGCCAGGCGATGGCCGCCGACGTGCTGATCGCGGCCGAGATCGGCACGCACGACGGCATCCAGGTCCCCGGTGCCGGGGGAGCGAACGCCACCGCCCCGGTGCCGCCGTCCGGCGCGGCCACGACCGGTCCGGCGGCCACCCCGAGCGCCCCGGCGACGCCGACCGAGACGGCCACCGCCACCCCGACGGCGACCGCCACCGCCACCCCGACCCCCTCCGCGACCGCCGCCAAGGCGACCGCGAGCGCGACCCGGACCGCGACCCCCGCCGGTGCGGCCCCCGCCCAGCGCAGCGCGACCGGACCGGCCACCCCGGTCGGCGGCGGCGCCGCCCCCTCGGACGCCCAGGCGGTCGTGGACCTGGTCAACGTCGAGCGCGCCAAGGCCGGTTGCGGGCCGGTCACCGCCGACCCCAAGCTGGCCACCGCGGCCCAGTCGCACAGCGACGACATGGCGAACCGCAACTACTTCGACCACGCGAGCCCCGAGGGCTACCACGCCGACCACCGGATCGAGGCCACCGGCTACCGCTGGAGCACCTGGGGCGAGAACATCGCCCGCGGCCAGAAGGACCCGGCCGCGGTGATGGACGCCTGGATGAACAGCCCGGGCCACCGCGCCAACATCCTGAACTGCGCGTTCAAGCAGCTCGGCGTGGGCGTGCGGACCGGTTCCGGCGGTCCGTGGTGGACCCAGGTGTTCGCCGCACCGGCCTGACCGGCCCCCGACGCTGACCCCGGCCCTCGGCCTCGGTTACGTAACGCGACCCCCGACCCCCGACCCCCGAACCTGACCCGGACCCCGAAACCCCGCCCCCACGACGAAACCCGGCCCCGAGCACGAAACCGACCACGAACCGATCGGACACCACCGAACCGATCCGACGACACTCCGTTCCGGCCCGATCCGCTTCCGGGCCGGGCCGATTTTCCGATTCCGCGCACATTGTTGTTATCTGATCACTCCCCACAGGTCTCCGAGGAGGCAGCGGCGGACGGAAACACGGCAAGACGGAGTGCGGACCATGAACGCTGATGTGCAGAACAGGACCGGGAGCACCCTGGTGCTCGCGGCGCAGGCCGGCGACCGGCAGGCCCAGGAGGCGCTGGTCGCCGCCTGGCTGCCGCTCGTCTACAACGTGGCCGGACGTGCCCTCGGCGGCCACGCCGACGTCGACGACGTCGCGCAGGAGACCATGATCCGAGCCCTGGACGGTCTGGACGGGCTCCGCGACCCGGACTCGTTCCGCTCCTGGCTGGTCGCCATCACCATGAACCAGGTCCGCCGCCGTCATGCCGCCGGTCTGCAACAGGCCGTCGGCGGGCTGGACGAGACCTGGGAGGTCGCCGACCCCAGGGCCGACTTCACCGACCTGACCATCCTGCGGCTCGGCCTCTCCGGCCAGCGCCGCGAGGTCGCCGAAGCGACCCGCTGGCTCGACCCCGACGACCGCGAACTGCTCTCCCTGTGGTGGCTGGAGGCCGCGGGCGACCTCACCCGCGCCGAGCTCGCCGAAGCGCTCGACCTGAGCCCGGCGCACACCGCCGTCCGCGTCCAGCGGATGAAGAAGCAGCTGGAGGCCGGCCGGGTCGTCGTCCGCGCCCTCAGCGCCTACCCCCGCTGCCCCGAACTGACCGAGATGACCGCCGGATTCGACGGCACCCCGAACTCGGTCTGGCGCAAGCGCATAGCCCGTCACATCCGCGGCTGCGCCGGCTGCGACGGCCTCGGCCGCGACCTCTTCCCCGCGGAGGGGCTGCTGGCCGGCCTCGCCCTGGTGCCGATCCCGCACGGCTCGCCGCTCCTGCTCCACTTCCAGCACACCGCGGCTGCCGTCGCCGCCCAGAGCGCCGCCGGCTCGGGCGCCGCTTCAGGCGCAGGCGCAGGCGCGGGCTCGGGCGCCGGATCCGGTACGGGAGCGGGTGCGCACGCCGGTGCCGGCGGGCACGGCGGCTGGGCCGGCACCGCCGCCCGGAAGGCCGTCCTGGTGAGCGGCGCGGCGGCGGCGGTGGCCGTGACCACTCTCGCGCTGGTGTGGCCGCAGCACAGCGAGCCCCCGGCGGCGGCCGCACCGGAGCCGACCGCTCCTGCGGCCGCCCAGGACACCGCCCTGGACATCCCGAGCGTCGCCCCCGCGCCCGTGGCGGTCGCCCCGACGCCGGTGCCGACACCGACGCCCACGGAGACCCCCACCGCGACGGCCACCCCGACGCCGACGCCCACGCCGACCCGTACGGTCGCCCCCGCGCCGGTCGCCAACCCGGAACGCCAGCTGGTCGACCTGGTCAACGCCGAACGTGCCAAGGTGGGCTGTGCTCCACTGCGGATCGACCCCCGGCTGCACTCCGCCGCGCAGAAGCACTCGGACGACATGGCCGCCCGCGGCTTCTTCGACCACGTCAACCCGGACGGTGTCCGCACCGACGCCCGGATCACCGCCGCCGGCTACCGCTGGTCCCAGTGGGGCGAGAACCTCGACCGGGGCCCCACCGCCCCGGCCACGGTCGTCGCACACTGGATGGACGGCGGCATCCACCAGTCGAACATGCTCGACTGCGGCTTCAAGGACGTCGGCGTCGGCCTGGCCACCAGCCCGACCGGCACCACCTACTGGACCCAGGACCTCGGAGCCCCGATGTCCTGACCGGACGGGGCGGCCTCGGTACGGGTCGAGACGGCGGGGCGGGCGTGACCAGGCCAGGGTGACTAGGCGGGGGTGACCCCGACCAGTCCGTCCGCCGACCCGGTCACGAAGCCGGTGGCGTGCCCGACGGCACCGCCCGCGTCGCCGACCTGGCCGGGCAGCACCTCGGGCGCGCTGCTCAGCGGCCCGGGCAGACCCTCCTGACCGCCCACGGCGCTGGCGTGCGCACTGGGCGCGGTGAGGGAGGCCACGACACCCACGGCGAGCGAGGCGACGGCGAGCATGCTGCGCTTCTTCATGGCCGGTCCAACGACGCTGCGCCGGAAGGGTTACGGGGGCGGCCCACCAGGGCCGCCCCCGCACACCCTCCGGCCCGGCGTGCCGACGGAGTGTCAGGCCCGGTAGAAGGTCCGCCCGGAGGAACCGGAGGAGACCGACCACACCTCGGTTATCAGCCCGCCGTCGAGCCGCAGGATGTCCGTCCCGCTGCGCGCCACCACGCCGCCCTCGCCGTCCGAGAAGCTCGCCAGGTACGGCCGGGCCACCAGCCCCGACACCGCCCCGTCGACCGACTCCAGATCCACCACCGCGACGCCCTCGGCCGCGAACCGCAGCTCCGACCGCTTGGCGTGCCACTGCCGGATCACCTCGGCCAGCCCCGCCGGCGTCCGCACCTCGTCGAAGATCTCCGAGCCCGCCTGCGTGTACCGCAGGGTGAAGTCGGGCGCCATGATCTTCTCGGCCAGCGCCAGCTCGCCGTTCCACAGCGCCGTCCAGCGGTCGTAGACCTCGACGCCGAACTCCCGCAGCTCAACACCCATGAGAAATCCCCCCGTTCGCTTCCCGACCGTTGCTCGATCGTGCAGGGAACGCTAGCACCGGGCACTGACAACCGGCCGGAGCGGGGGGAGGGGACGGGCCCGGGCGGGCGGAGCGCGGCGAGGACGCGCGCAAGCTGGACGGCCCGCGCGCCGACCGGGACTCAGGCCGGGCGGCGGGCGGGCCGTGGGAACCACCATGGCCCCGGCCGTCCCCGCCGGTCAGCGGCGCGCACGCGGCGGCCGGACGCACACCGGCGCGCCGGGGCGTGCAACAGCCGCCCCAGCGGCGCCGTCAGGGCGTTCCCGGGCCCCGGGCCACCCCCGCCCCGTCCGCCACCCCGGTCCCGCCCTCCCGGACGGCGGTACCCGCGGCCACGGGCCCCGCGGCCGCGCCCGGAGCGTCCCCCGCCGGGTCCACGGTCCAGTCCGGGTGTCCCGGCATCGGCGGGGTGCGCATCCCGTACAGCCAGTCGTGGAGGAAGCCGCCCAGGTCCTCCCCGGACACCTCGGAGGCCGTGCGCACGTAGTCCTCGGTGGTCGCGTTCCCGTACCGGTGCTCGCGCAGGAAGGTGCGCTCGATCCGGTCGAAGGCGTCCTGGCCGACCTTCTCGCGCAGGGCGAACAGGACCAGCACGCCGCCCGCGTAGCGTTGGCCGTCGAAGAGGTTCGCGGCGGTCGGGGAGGCGACCGGCCCGGAGTCGTGCCGCGACCGGTCGCCGAGGCGGTAGACGTCGCGCATCCGGTCGGTCAGCGTGGTGCGGCCCCGGTCGTCCGGCCAGCCGCGGTCGAAGCGGTACAGCAGGCCGTAGAAGTCGGCGTGGCCCTCGTTCAGCCAGAGGTCGGACCACCTGGCGGGGGAGACGCTGTCGCCGAACCAGGAGTGCACCAGCTCGTGCATCATGTGCGGGCCGATCTCCGCCTCCGGCCGGCGCAGGAAGTCCGGCTTGTAGAGGGTCAGGGTCTGGGTCTCCAGGCCGGTGAAGGCGAACGCGTCCGGTGCGTCGGTGTCGACCGGCAGGATGCCGTAGGCCTCGAACGGGAAGGGGCCCAGGTGGGCCTCGGCCCAGACCAGTTGGCCGGCGGTCAGGGCCAGCGCCGGCTCCAGTTCGGCGGCCCGCGCGGTCGGGACGACGTCGCGCAGCGGCAGGCCGTGCGGGCCGGTGCGTTCGCGGACGGTGTAGTCGCCGACCGCGACCTGGACGAGTTCGGTGGCCATCGGCTCGCGGGAGACGTACCGGCGGGTGGTCCGGCCGTCGGGGTGCGGCTCGGTCTGCGTCAACTCGCCGTTGGCGACGCCCAGGAGGGCGTCCGGTGCGGTCACCGCGATGGTGAACCGGGCCTTGTCGCCGGGGTGGTCGTCGCAGGGGAACACGGTGTGGGCGCTTCGGGGCTGGCCGGCCACCGCGAAGCCGTCCGGCGTGGGCACCCAGCCCGTGTGGGGCAGCGCGGCCCGCGGGTCCGCGGTGTACTCGACCGTCAACTCGGTGGTGGCGCCGGCTTGGAACGGCCCGGCCGGGGTGACGGTCAGCTTCTCGTCGTGGGTCGCGAAGTCCGCGGGGCGGTCGCCGACCCGGACGGCGTGCACGGTCAGGCCGAGCGCGTCCAGCTCCAGGTGGGCGAGGGTGCGGTCGGGCCGGACGGTGATCACGGCGGTGCCGTCCACGGTGCGGGTGTCGGCCCGGTAGTCGAAGGCCAGGTCGTACGCGAGCGCCCGGTACCCGGTGTTCCCGAGCGAGGGGAAGACCGGATCGCCCAGCCCGGCGGCACCGGCCGACGGGACGCTCGCGGACAGCAGCGCCGCGCTGAGCACCAGCGACAGGGCGAGGCCGGCGCGGGGTTTGGACAAGGGGGTCACCGCACTTCGCGCGTGGAGCGGGTGCGGGGGCCGCCGGGACAGGAGTACCGCGCACGGATGCTAGTGGACGGCCGGGCCGGCGGGGGGCCGATCCGCGGGATCCGACGACACACCGTCGTCGCCCGGACGGCCCACCGTGCTGGCGCGGCCCCCGGGGGCCGTCTAACGTCGGGAGTGCTTCGTCCCCTGACGGACGGGGCCACGGCCGTCGGAACTCCTGGCCAGGTCCGGCGGCCGTACTTCCATGCCCTGGCGCACCCCGTAGGCTGGCGGGCGAGACGACGCCCCCGTACCGGATGCCAGGAGCCGCCGTGACCAGTCCAGCCTCCCGTGTCCTGGTGATCGGTGAGTGCGTCGCGGACGTCGTCCGTGCCGACGGCGTCCCGGACCGGGTGCACCCCGGCGGGAGTCCCGCCAACGTCGCGTACGGCCTGGCGCGGCTCGGCCGCCCGGCCACGCTGCTGACCGAACTGGGGCCGGACGCCAACGGCCGGCTGATCCGGGCGCACCTGGAGTCGGCGGGCGTGCGGGTGCGGGCCGCCGAGGTGGCCCGGACGCCCTCGGCCGTAGTGCGGCTGGACGGGCAGGGCCGTGCCCGGTACACCTTCGACATCGGCTGGACGCTGCCGACGGCCGAGCCGGTGCGGACCGACCTCGCGCAGTCGCCCGCCGCGATCCACCTGGGTTCGATCGGCGCCGTCACCGAGCCGGGCGCGGCCACCGTGCTGGCCCTGGTGGAGCGGTGGCGCGGGCGCACGCAGATCAGCTACGACCCCAATGTGCGCCCCGCGTTGATGGGCGAGCGGGCGGAGGCCGTCCGGCGGGTCGAGCGCTGCGTGGCGCTGAGTGACCTGGTCAAGGCGAGCGACGAGGACCTGGCCTGGCTCTACCCGGGCGAGCGGCCCGAGGCGGTCGCGGAGCGCTGGCTGGCCCTCGGCCCCGCCGTGGTGGCGGTGACGCTGGGCGCCGACGGCGCGTTCGCCCGCACCGCCGAGGGCGTCCGGGCCGAGGCGGCGGCCGTCCCGGTGCCGGTCGCGGACACCGTCGGCGCCGGGGACTCCTTCATGGCCGCCTTCCTGCACACCCGGGCCGGCGGCGCCGACCTCCGGGCCTGCCTGACCCACGCGGTGACGGCCGCGGCCCTGACCGTCTCCCGGCCGGGCGCCAACCCGCCCTCGGCGGCCGAGCTGGCGGCCGCCCTCGCGGCGGGCCCGGCGGCGGAGGTCGACGCGGTGTAGCCCCGGCCGCCCCGGCGACCGAGCCCGGTGCAGCCGGTCCCTCGCGGCGGCCCCACCGCTGAGCGACACCCCCGCCCGACACCCCTGCTACGCGCGGACGGTGAGCTCCTTGGCGTACCAGACCTCGGCGTACGGCCCGCTGCTGTAGGCCGGGATCTCGTGGTACCCGTGCCGGAGGTAGAGCGCGCAGGCCTCGACCAGGTCGCGGCGGGTGTCGAGCACGATCCGGTCGGCGCCGAGCGAGCGCGCGGCCTCGTCGACGGCGGCGAGCAGGCGGGCGCCGCCGCCGGTGCCGCGCAGGCCGGGGCGGACGTAGACGCGGGTCAGCTCGACGGTGGTGGCGTCGAGCCGGCGCAGGCCGGCGCAGGAGTGGGCGACGCCGTCGTGGCGGCCGATCAGGAACAGGCCGTCGGGCGCGACGAGGTCGTCGCTCGGGGAGCCGGCCAGGCCGGACTCCAACTGTTCCGGGGTGCCCTCCCGCCCGAGGTGCAGGCGGTAGTAGCGGTTGGCCACGTCGTAGTAGTACTCGCGCAGCAGCTCCAGGGCCTCGGGGGTGGTCACGTCGGCGGTGGTGACGGACCAGAGGTCGGGGCGGAGGGGCGCGGTGTCGGTCATGCGCGCATGATCCGTTCCGTGCCGTCGCCGTCGCAAGGGGTTTTCCGGGTCCCCGGCGGGCCCGACGGCCCCTGGAGCGGCCTGCCACGGCGGTGGACGGCAAAGGAACGGCAAGGCGTCCGGCGCGCCGTTGCCCCGCACGGGTGATGGAGGGATTGGCGGGGGTGCGTGGCGGGGGAGCAGTGCAGCTATGGATAGACCATCAGATTGTCTGAATAATGGGGGTTTGAGGGGGAGTCAGCGACGCCGGAGCGCGGTGCGGACCGGCTTGCTGGTCACCGTCTGCCTCGGCGCCGTCATCGCCGGCTGTTCCGGTCCGGCCGGGACCGCGCGGACCGCCGGGCCGAAGGCCGCCCCGGCTGGGGCGGACGCCGCCAAGGGGGAGCCGGTGCCCGCCGTCGAGGCCGTCGGCCACGGCGCCGCCCGCCCGGCGGCGCCCCCGGTGCTGCCCGGCCTGGCCCGCCAGGAGGAGGAGGCCGGCAGCGCGGCGGTGGCCCGCCAGGAGGCGGCCGCCCGGACCGCGCTGGAGACCGCGCAGCGCTGGGGCCTGGAGCGCCCGCCGCTGAAGGCCCTGCCGCGTCCGGCGACCAGGGCCCGGCTCACCCCCGCCCAAGGCGTCAAGCTCGCGGAGGACCGCCCGCCGGTGGTCTACCGGGTGCCGACCGACGACAAGGTGGTCTTCCTGACCGTCGACGACGGCGCGGAGAAGGACCCCGCGTTCTCCCGGATGGCCGCGGAGCTGGGGGTGCCGATCAGTGCCTTCGTGTCCGACTACCTCGCCCGCGAGGACTACGGCTACTTCCGGGACCTGCACGCCCAGGGCGTGGAGATCAACAACCACACGATCAACCACCGCAACCTGAAGGTCCTGGACTACGAGACCCAGCGCCAGGAGATCTGCAACCAGCAGGACCAGCTGGAGCAGCAGATCGGCGTCCGCCCCCGGCTGTTCCGGCCGCCGTACGGCGAGTACAACGACGACACGCTGCGCGCGGCGGCCTCCTGCGGGGTGCAGGCGGTGCCGATGTGGAACGAGGAGGCCTTCCCGGACCACATGGAGTGGCGCTACGACGACCGGCAGCTGCACCCGGGCGACATCATCCTCACCCACTTCCGGGGCACCGACATCTGGAAGGCGACCATGCCGGACCTGCTGCGCAAGGTCGTCAACGACGTCACCGCGGCCGGCTTCACGCTGGGCCGGCTGGACGACTACCTGTAGGCGCGCCCCCGGAGGGTCGGCTCAGCCGAGCGAGAGGGCGTCGAGGTACACCCAGGCGCCCTCGTGCCGCACGAAGCGGCTGTTCTCGGCGAGCACGCCCTCCTCGTCGCCCTCGGTCCAGTGCGCCCGGAAGGCGACCGTGCCCGCCGCGTGGAACGCCCCGCCCTCGGTGGTGGAGAGCACCTCCAGCCGGGTCCAGCGCAGCGCCGGGTCGAAGTCGACCTCGGCGGGCCGGGTGTCCGGGTGCCAGGTCCGCAGCAGGTACGCCTCGTCCTGCGCGGCGAAGGCGCTGAACCGGGAGCGCATCAGCGACTCCGCGGTGGTCGCCGCCGCCTGGCCGCGGTGCAGTCGGCCGCAGCAGTCGCCGTAGGCGGCGGGCAGGCCGCACGGGCAGGGAGAGGAGGGCAGCAGCCGCGGAGCGGCGGAGCGGGGCGCGGAGCGACGTCGGGACATGCGGTCCATTCTCCCCCACCGCGACGCGACCCCCGCAGCCCGGGGCCCGGCGGAGTCCCGGGCCCCGGAGCGCGGAAGGCCGCCTCCGACGGACCGGGGGCGGCCTTCCGCGTTACGCGGGGCGCCGGAACGCGTAGTTGAACTCGGCGCTGCCGAAGTGCCCCATCATCCGGAGCCAGAGCGGCATCATCATCTCCGTCGCCCGGGCGGCCGAGATGTCCCCGAGGTCGATGATCCACTCGGCCGGCCAGCCGAAGCCGCCGAGCAGCGCGACGGTCTCGGCCTTGGCCGCCGCGTCGTTGCCGGCGATGAAGAGGTTGTGCTCGCCGCTCAGCCGGCCCGGCTCCACCATCAGCTCGCAGTTGACGGTGTTGAGCGCCTTCACCACCCGGGCCTCGGGGAACTCGCGCTGGATCTGCTCGCCGACGCTGTCGGTGCTCACCGGGTCGAGCGTCACATGGCCCTCCGGGCCGAACACCAGCGGGTTGGAGACGTCGATCAGCAGCTTGCCCGCGAGGTGCTCCGCCCCGGCGGCCCGCAGCGCCGCGAGGGAGACCGTCCCGCCGGTGGCGTTCAGCACCACCTCGCCGAAGGCGGCCGCCTCGGCGAAGGTCCCGCACCCGCCGCCGGGGCCGGCCTGCGCGGCCCAGGCCAGCCCCTTCTCGTTGTCCTTGCTGCGGGAGCCCAGCGTCACCTCGTGGCCGAGCGACACCAGCTTGCTCCCCAGGGTCTGCCCGACCATGCCGCTGCCGATGATTCCGATGCGCACTGTTTCCCCGTCTCGTCGGATGGCGGCGCGTTCCTGCCGAACGTGCCGGCGACGACCATAGTTGACCGGGGGTCAGTACCGGCGGAGCGTCCGGAACACCGGTCAGGTGTTCCCCTCGATGCCGAACATCGCGACCACGGCGACCAGCAGCGCCACCCCCGGGAGCAGCGTGACCAGCACCCGGCCCCGGGGGACCAGGTACCCGACCGGCCACTGGAGCACGATCAGGGCGAGCAGCGCGAACAACCCGTAGTCCGCCACGGCCAGATGGGCGCGGGTCGACGGGCAGGACGCCGGGCCGTCGCAGGAGTCGGTCATCATCTCGGCGAGACCGCGGAGGACCCCCGCCGGGGGCAGCAGCATCAGGTACACCGCGGTGGAGTTCGTCACGGCGTTCCACCACTGCCCGCGGGCGGAGCCGGTCGCGCGGCCGGAGGTGCGGGGGAGTTCGCTCATGCGGCCCATGCTGCCGTCCGGTCCGGGCCGTCGGGCAGCGCCGGAGTACTCGGTGCGCCTGGGCGCGCGTACTCAGGTGCGGGGCTCGCCGAACCAGGTGCGCAGCGCCAGGGTGAGGCCGTCCGGGTCCGCCCCGCCGACCTCGCAGGCCCAGGCCACGTAGCCGTCCGGGCGCAGCAGCAGGGCGCCGGCCGGGGGCTCCGCGCAGTCGGCGGCGATGCCGTCGACCCGGTCCTTCCAGCCCGCCGCCTGCCCGGCGAGTTCCCCGCCGGTGAGGTCGAGGAGCAACGGGCGTCCGCTGCGGGTGAGTTCGGCGATCCGGAACGGCCCGGCGGCGGTGCTGAGGGCGAGGTCGGGGACGAAGCGTCCGGCGAGCGGGTGCGGGCAGTCCGTGTCGTAGCGGATGTCGCTGCCGGCCATCAGCGCGGCGATCCGCCCGAGGTTGTCCTCGTGCGCCAGCAGCTCGCCGAACAGGGCGCGCACCGCCGTGGTCCCCGGGCCGGGGGACATCAGCGCCATCTGGACCTGGGAGTGCATGAAGACCCGTTCGCCGACCGGGTGCCGCTCGCGGTGGTAGCTGTCCAGCAGGCCGGGCGGGGCCCAGCCCCGCAGGTCGGCGGCGAGCTTCCAGCCCAGGTTGGCGGCGTCCTGCAGGCCGAGGTTGAGGCCCGGGCCGCCGGTCGCGGCGTGCACGTGCGCGGCGTCGCCGACCAGCAGGACGCGGCCCTGCCGGTAGCGCTCGGCGAGCCGGGTGTTGTGGCCGACCTGGCGGCGCGGGGTGAACGGGCCGGGCGTACCGGCCGGGGCGAGCGCGAGGTCGGCGCCGGTGACGCGGCGGACGCTGGCGCGCAGCTCGTCCAGGGTGAGCGGGCTCGACTCGTCCGCCGGCGGGCCGCCCCACTCCAGGGTGGCGACCATGGTGGCGTCCGGGCCGAAGGGGGCGAGGACGAGGACGCCGTGCTCGGTGCGGGTGTGGGTGAACGGGCGGACCGGGGTGGCGAAGCCGGGCAGCAGGAACTCGCCGGTGCCGGTGGTGCGCACGTCCCCGGGGAGCAGGACGTGGGCGATGCGAGAGACCGGGTCGGGCGAGGTGACCCCGGGGAAGCCGATCCCGGCCAGCTTGCGGACGGTGCTGCGCCCGCCGTCGGCGCCGACCAGGTAGCGGGCCCGCAGCTGCCCGGAGCCGTCCGGACCCCGGTAGTCGACGGTCACGCCGGTGCCGTCCTGGGCGAGCCCGGTGACCTCGCAGCCGTGGCGCGCGGTGATGCCGAGTGAGCGGGCGCGCTCCTCCAGGACCTCCTCGATCCGGTGCTGCGGCACCGGCAGGGCGTGCAGCGGGTTGTCGTCGAGCCGGTGCAGCTCCAGCGGGAAGGCGCCGAACACGAAACGGGGCACGGGCTGCGGTGCGCCGGGGCCGCCGAGCGGCTCGTACAGGCCCCGGTGGTCGAGCAGGCGGATCACCTGGCCGACCAGGCCGTTGGCCTTCTGGACCGGGGAGCGTTCGGGCAGCCGCTCCAGCACCACCGGCCGGATCCCGGCCAGTGCCAGTTCGCAGGCCAGCATCAGCCCGTTCGGGCCGGCGCCGACGACGGCGACGTCGTGGATCATCTCAAGTCCCCCTCGGACAGGACGGTTTCATCGGGCCGACGGATCGGGCAGCCCGGCCGCCAGCAGCTGCAGCGCCGTTGTGAACAGCGGCTGGAACGGCACCGGCGGATCGGCGTTCAGGTACTGGTCGTTGGCGGCCTTGACCGCGGCCATGGCGGTCGCGGCGACCAGCTTCGGGTAGAGGTCCCGGGCCGCGTCCGTCCCGGTCCTGGCGGCCACCGCGGCGGCGAGCCCGGCCTCCGCCTCCGCCCCGCCGCGCCACAGTTCGGCCTGGAGAACCGGTTCGCGCAGCAGCAGCCGCACCGCGGCGGTCCACTGCGGATCCGGTTGCTCGACCACGGGCCCGAACGGTTCGAGCAGGGCGTGGGTCAGCGCCTCCCACAGCGGCTCGGCGGCGGGTCGTTCCCGCAGCGCCGCGGCGGCCTTCCGGACGCGCTCCTGGTGGCGGGAGACGATCGCCTCGGCCTTGCTGGAGAAGTAGTTGTTGTACGTGCGCGGGGACACGCCGGCCGCGGCCGCGATGTCCTCCACCCGGACGTTCTCCAGCCCCTGCTCCACGGCCAGGCGCAGCGCCGCCCAGCTCAGTGCCTCCCGCGTGGCGGCCTTCTTCCGTTCCCGCAAGCCGGGCTGATCCGTCGTCATGGCCCTCACTGTGGTGCAAAAGATGCGTGACGCGCAAGAGTGCGCGGCGCGCAACTTTTGGCCCGCGTCGGAGGAGGGGCGGCCCGCGGGAGTCTCGGCGCGTCGCCCACTGCCCCCATCTGGTCACTGATAGTAGTTGCCTGGTTGCGGAGCGATCCGCCACGCACAGCCCACTCCCGCGCGGCCGACCAGGCGGGACGACTCGACACGAGGAGCGGTCATGGGTGGCAGGCAGCGTCCGCAGAGAGCACGGAACCCGCGCCAGGGCAGGCCCGCCGGGGCGGGCCGCCGGGCGGACTCCCGGGTGGGGCTCGCCCGCATCGAGGGCTTCCTGGCCTGGGAGGCGGAGGTCGCGGCGGCCGAGCGGGACGCCCGCGCCTTCGCCGGACAGTTCCCCTGGCTCCCGGCCGCGGAACGGGAGAGCCTCGAACAGGCCTACACCGCCGACCGGCTGCGCTACGCCGAGGAGGTCGTGGACCGCGCGGTCGAACGCTGCCGCCGGCTGGCCGCCCGCTACCGCAGCGAATGCCGCCGGATCTGCACTCGCTGGGCGGCGCTCTGCCTCTCCGTCACCATCGCGGCGGCGCTGTTCGCCGTCGTCCCGGCGGCCCTGCGGGGCTGAGCCCGTCCGGTCCGCACGACCGACACGCAGGACGAGGGCCCGCCGTGCCGTTTCCGGCGCGGCGGGCCCTCGTCCTGCCCGGGAGCGGATCAGTGGTGGCCGTGGCCGCTGGTGACCTCCTCGTGCTCCTCGGCGGTGGGCTTCGGGATCTGGCTGCCCCGGCCGTAGAAACCGCGGGACAGCTTCACCCGGGCGCGGGTCCACAGACCGGTCTTGCGGACCACCCCGTTCTCGTCCACCTCCGGCGGCAGGACCCCGGGCTGCGGCTGCTCGTGCGACGTAAGGGTGTAGAGCCGGCCCGGCGACAGCGGGTCGTGGATCTCGACGTACTCGCCGTGCTGGAGGCGCTTGATGACGCCGGTCTCCCGGCCGTGCAGCACCTTCTCCTTGTCCCGCCGCTGCAGGCCCAGGCACCAGCGCTTGACGATCACGAAGACGACGATCGGCACGACGAAGACGCCGATACGCACCGCGTAGGTGATCGCGTTGATCGACAGCCGGAAGTGGGTGGCCAGCAGGTCGTTGCCGCCGCCGGCCAGCAGGACCAGGTAGAGGCCCATCCAGGCCGCGCCGAAGGCCGTGCGGACCGGGGCGTTGCGCGGCCGGTCGGCGATGTGGTGCTCGCCGCGGTCCCCGGCGGCCCAGGCCTCCACGAACGGGTAGGCCCAGATGGCCACCAGGACGAGCGGGAAGACCATCAGCGGGATGAACACCCCGAGGTTGAGGGTGTGGCCGCCCCAGACGCTGACCTCCCAGCCGGGCATCACCCGGATCAGGCCCTCGGAGAAGCCCATGTACCAGTCCGGCTGGGCGTCCGTGGACACCTGGTCGGGCCGGTACGGGCCGTACGCCCAGATCGGGTTCACCGTGGCGATCGCCGACATGAACGAGACCACGCCGAAGACCAGGAAGAAGAAGCCGCCCGCCTTGGCCGTGTAGACCGGCAGCAGCGGCATGCCGACCACGTTGTCGTTGGTCCGGCCGGGCCCGGAGAACTGGGTGTGCTTGTGGTAGAAGACCAGGATCAGGTGCGCCGCGAGCAGGCCCACCATGATCCCCGGGATCAGCAGGACGTGGACGGTGAACAGCCGCGGGATGATGACGAAGCCCGGGAACTGGCCGCCGAAGATGAAGAACTGAAGATAGGTGCCGACGATGGGCACGGCCAGGATCGCGCCCTCCATGAACCGGATGCCGGTGCCGGAGAGCAGGTCGTCCGGCAGCGAGTAGCCCATGAAGCCGTCGAACATGCCGAGGAACAGCAGCATCGCGCCGAAGATCCAGTTGATCTCGCGCGGCTTGCGGAACGCGCCGGTGAAGAAGACGCGCATCATGTGCGTCAGCATCGCGGCGACGAAGACGATCGCCGACCAGTGGTGGATCTGGCGCATCAGCAGGCCGCCGCGGATGTCGAAGCTGATGTCGATCGTCGAGGCGTAGGCCTGGGACATCTCGATGCCCCTGAGCGGGACGTACGTCCCGTCGTAGATGACCTCGCCCATGCTCGGCTGGAAGAACATGGTCAGCCAGACGCCGGTGAGGATGATGATGACGAAGGTGTAGAGCGCGATCTCGCCCAGCATGAAGGACCAGTGGTCCGGGAAGATCTTGCGCAGGTTGGCCTTGGCCAGGGAGTAGATGCCGAGCCGGCCGTCGGTCCAGTCGGCCAGGGACTCGGCCGCGTTCGCGGGCTTGGCGCGGGTGCTGGTCACCGGTCCCGGCTGCGACTGCTGGTCGGCTCTCACGACGTGCTCCCCGGCGTCCTCGACGTGCCGGACCGGAGCCCCGTCGGCGGGAACGGCGGCCGGCGAAGTGTTGTGATCATGGGACCTCTCGATACGGGCCCGCCGGTCGGACCGGCGCGCGGACCTGCGCGGCCCGCTGGACCCGTTGCTCAGGGTGATGGAGCGCTTACTCTGTCATGCTGTCGGCAGGGGGCCGACTGTGCACGTCCATCGGCCCGTCCGGCCGTGCGTGTCGGTCCGGACGGGGGTTCCTGACGCCCGATCGGCTGGCCGCCGGTCGGTCCAACGGGTGCCGATGCTGCGGTCGGGTGCCACTGGAGCCGTTCGGCGCGCGCCGTGTCCGGGGGTCGCGCGGTCCGCGGCCTACGCTGCGCCAATGGTGGATCACCGTGAACTCTTCGAGGACGTCACCGAGGCCCTGGCCCGGGCCGGGTTCGACACCGCGCCGGGCGCCTCACCGCTGTGGATCGACCACCACCCCGAGGGCGTGGTGGTCGGCTGGACGCCGGGCGCGGAGCCGGACGGACCGCCCACCCGGGAGGCGCGCGCGGCGGTGAGCGGCGCGGCCGCGCTCGTGCTGCGCGAGCGCGGCTACCTGGTCGCCGAGACGGAGGCGGGCGACCTGCTGGTGCGCTGCGCCGAACCGGTGACGGTCCCGGCCGAGCCGGAGCCGGTGCCCGAGCAGTGGTGGGGGTGACGGCCGGGCGGTGAACGCGCTGACGGCACTGAGGGCGTTGACCGTGCCGCCGGTACTGACCGAGTCGGCCCGCCGACCTGCCGCGTCGGGAAGCGCATGGAGGTTCCCATACCGAACCCTTACCTGAAGCGGGGGTGCAGTTGACCTGCGCGCCTCTAAGGTTTGCCTAAGCTAAGCCGCAACGCCCCGGACCGCCGTGTCCGGGGCGTTCGGCCGTGCCGCCCCACCGCCACCGCGGCGGGGCGAGGACAGGTGACGGCCCGGCACGGCCCGGGGGAGGAGCCCGCTGCATGTGGGATGAGGCGTTTCCCAGCTTCCTGATCGGGCTGCGCGAGGGACTGGAAGCCGGACTGATCGTGTCGATCCTGGTCGCCACGCTGGTCCGGGCCGGTCAGAAGGGCCGTCTGCCCCAGGTGTGGACGGGCGTCGCGGCGGCCCTGGCGCTCAGTCTGAGCTTCGGCGCCGTGCTCACCTTCACCGCCGCCAACCTCTCCGGCCGCGCCCAGGAGGCGTTCGGCGGGGTGCTCAGCCTCGTCGCGGTCGGCTTCGTCACTGCCATGGTGTTCTGGATGCGCCGCTCGGCCCGCACTCTCTCCACCGAGCTGAAGGAGAAGGTCAGGGCCTCGCTGGCGATGGGCGCCGGCGCGCTGGTCCTCACCAGCTTCCTCGCGGTCGCCCGCGAGGGCCTGGAGACCTCGCTCTTCCTGTGGACCAACGTGCGCACCGCCGGGGAGTCCACCGGCCCGCTGATCGGCGCGGCCGTCGGCCTGCTGCTCTCCACCGGGCTGTGCTGGGGCCTGTACCGGCGGGCGCTGACGATGAACCTCACCCGGTTCTTCACCGTCACCGGAGCCGGTCTGATCGTCGTCGCGGCGGGCGTGCTCGGCTACGGCCTGCGCGACCTCCAGGAGTCCGGCCTGGTCGGCGGGCGCGGCACGTACGCCTTCGACCTGAGCGGGCACCTGGACGCCGCGTCCTGGTACGCCACGCTCGTCCAGGGAACGCTCAACCTGACCGTCACCATGACGGTCCTGCAGGTCGTCGGCTACGTCGCGTACCTGGGCATCGTGATGACGATGTTCATCGAGGGCGTCCGGGGCGGTGCGGCCACGCCGGCCGCGGCACCGGCAGCGACGCCGGCCACGGGTTCCGCTGCCGGTTCCGCGGCGGCCGCGCCCGCCGAGGACGCCGTGTCCGTCAAGGACGCCGCGCCCGTCGAGGACGCGGCTCCCGTCGAGGGGAAGGCGGAGCCGGCCCGCGCCGGCCGTCCGCGCTGGGTGCTGCCGACCGCGCTGGTCGCCGTGCCGGTCGTGGTGGCCGGCGCCGTGATCGCGGTCAGCGACGGCAAGCCGGCCGGCTCCGCCACCGTCACCGTCTCCGAGCGGGACTGCGGCAAGGGCTTCGGCATCCCCCGGCCCGGCCAGCAGGTGTTCCAGATGCACAACGCCGGCGACAAGGTCTCCGAGGTGTACCTGGTGAACCCGGGCACCGGCGCCGTCTACGGCGAGGTCGAGGGCCTGGCCCCCGGCACCACCAGGGCCCTGACCGCCACCATCGGCGCGGGCGACTATGCCTGGCGCTGCGTGCCCACCGGCGGGAACGCCGTCACCTCCGCCGCCGTGCACATCAGCGGCGGCAGCGAGGTCAAGGCCGTCAAGCCGGTCGCCGAGGACGACCTCCAGGGCCCGCTCGACAGCTACCGGGGCTACGTCGACCAGGGCCTCGCGACCCTCATGACGCAGACCCAGAAGCTCCAGACCGACGTGCACTCCGGCGACCTCGCCGCCGCCAGGGCCGACTGGCTCACCGCGCACCTGCAGTACGCCTCGCTCGGCGCGGCCTACGGCACCTTCGCCGACCTCGACGGCAAGATCGACGGGCGCCCCGACGGCCTCCCCGACAAGTACCGGGACCCGGGCTTCACCGGCTTCCTGCGCCTTGAGTACGGCCTCTGGCACGGCCAGTCCGCCGCCGAGCTGACGCCCGTCGCCGACGAGCTGGCGCAGAACGTCGCCAAGCTGGTGCACGACTTTCCGGCGCAGGACTTCGACCCGGCCGACCTGCCACTGCGCGCCCACGAGATCCTGGAGAACACCCTCCAGTTCGAGCTGACCGGCGACACCGACATGGGCAGCGGCACCAACCTGGCCACCGCCCAGGCCAACCTGGCGGGCACCCAGGAGCTGCTGACCCTGCTGCAGCCGCTGCTCGACGATCGGGACCCGCAGCTGCTGGTCCGGGTGAACGCCGGGATGAAGCGGGTCGGCGACCTCGTCGCCGCCGCCCGCACGCCCGAGGGCTGGACCCCGGTCGACCTGCTGCCCGCCGACACCCGCCGTCAACTCGACGGCGCCACCGGCCAGCTGCTCGAAGACCTCGCTCCGATCCCCGCCCTGCTCGAAATCCGGAAGGCCGCCTGATGACCGACGACACCGCAGCCGCCGGCTCCTGCCCGTACCCGCACACGACCGTCCGGGACGCCGCCGAGGGCGCCGCTCAGGCCACTGCTCAGGCCACTGCTCGGGCCGGTGCCCAGGCCGGTGCCCGGGCCGGTGCCCAGGTCGGGGCCCAGGCCTCCGCCGGGGCCGTGTCGGAGAGCGGTTGCCCGGCCCGTCCGGCCCGGCGCAGCGTCGTCCGGGCCGCGCTGGGCGCGGGGGCCGGAGCGGCCGCGCTCGCCGGCGGCGCCCTCACGCTCGGGGCCGGCCCGGCCTCCGCCGGGGACACCCGGCAGTCGGCGAGCGGGGCCGTCCCGTTCCACGGCGCCCACCAGGCCGGGATCACCACCCCGGCCCCCGCGCACGCGGCCTTCGTCTCGTGCCAGGTGATCGCCCAGGACCGCAAGGGCCTCGAAGACCTCCTCCGGACCCTGACCGAGCGGATCCGCTTCCTCACCGCCGGGGGCACCCCGGCCGACCTCGGCGTCGGCGCGCCGCCCTCGGACAGCGGCATCCTCGGCCCGACCCTCCCCACCGACAACCTGACCGTCACGGTCGGCGTCGGGGCCTCCCTCTTCGACGACCGCTACGGGCTCGCCAAGGCCAAGCCGCTCAAGCTGACGCCGATGAAGACCTTCCCCAACGACAACCTGCAGGCCGCCGAACTGCACGGCGACCTCTCGCTGCAGATCTGCGCCGACCGCCAGGACACCGTGCTGCACGCGCTGCGCGACATCACCCGGCACACCCGGGGCGCGCTGCAGATCCTCTGGCGGATCGACGGCTTCCAGAACCAGTCCCGGCCGGACGGCGCCCAGCGCAACCTGCTCGGCTTCAAGGACGGCATCGTCAACCCCGACACCGGCTCGGCCCGGGAGACGGACCGGCTGATCTGGGTGAACGGCGCGACGGGCGAACCCGCCTGGGCCGCCGGCGGCAGCTACCAGGTGATCCGGATCATCCGGATGCTGATCGAGTTCTGGGACCGCGTCACCCTCACCGAGCAGGAGAAGATGTTCGGTCGCCGCCGCGACACCGGCGCTCCGCTCGACGGCCACCGGGAGACCGACGCACCGGACTACGCCAAGGACCCGGACGGCAAGGCGATCCCGCTCGACGCGCACATCCGCCTCGCCAATCCGCGCACCGCCGACACCGACGACTCGCGCATCCTGCGCCGCGGCTTCAACTACGACCGGGGCATCGACAAGGCGGGCAACCTGGACATGGGCCTGGTGTTCTGCTGCTACCAGCAGGACGTGGTGCGGCAGTTCGAGGCCACCCAGACCCGGCTCATCGGGGAGCCGCTGGTGGACTACATCTCACCGACCGGCGGGGGGTACTTCTTCGTCCTGCCCGGGGTGAAGGACGAGGCCGACTGGCTCGGGCGGGGACTGCTGACGTCCGTCTGGGTCTGACGTCCGGCCGGTTCCTGGGTCCGGGGGCCGGGCTCGGGGGCGCGCACCGGGCCCGGCCCCGGCGTCGATCGGGGCCCGGCCTCCGGGCCCGTCAGCCGCCGAGCGTGAAGCCGATCACCGCGCCGCCGCCCTCGCGGTTGGCGGCGAAGGCGGTGCCGCCGTGCGAGCGGGCCACCTCGTGCACGATCGCCAGGCCCAGCCCCGAACCGGGCAGGCTGCGGGCGGCGGTGGCCCGGTAGAAGCGGTCGAAGACCCGGTCGAGGTCGGCCTCGTCGATGCCCGGGCCGCGGTCGCGCACCTCCACCCGCGGGCCGCGCACCACCACCTCGATCGGGCCCGCGCCGGCCGGGTCGAACTTGGCCGCGTTGTCCAGCAGATTGCCCACCGCGCGGGCCAGCGCGTCCGGGTGGGCGGTGACGACGGTGTCGTCCGCGTCCACCAGGATCTCCCGGTCGCTGCGCCGGCGGGCCTGGGCGGCGGCCCCGCGGACCACCTCGGCCAGCACCACCTCGGTCGGCGGCCCGTCCGACCTGCGCTCCGCGGCGAGCGCCACCAGCTCCTCCACCAGCTGGGTCAACTCCCGTGCCTCATCGGTCAGATCGGCCATCAGCGCAGCCTGCTCGGCGGGCGGCAGCCGGTCCAGGGCGGGCAGCACGGCGAGGTTGGTGCGCAGGCTGGTCAGCGGGGTGCGCAGCTCGTGTCCGGCGTCCTGGACGAGGCGGCGCTGGTTCTCCTTGGCGGTGGCGAGCCGGACCAGCATCCGGTCGAAGGCCCGGCCGAGCCGGCCCACCTCGTCCGATCCGGCGGCCGGCACCGGGACGTCCAGCCGCCCGCTCGCGGCGACCAGCTCGGCCGCCTCGGTGAGCCGCACCAGCCGGCTGGTGATCCGTCCGGAAAGCAGCCAGCCGGCTCCGCCCGCGATCACCGCGACGACCGCCACCAGGGCGGAGGTGCGGACCCGCAGGGCGGCCAGCAGCTGCTCGGTGGGGCCGACCTGCTGGATGATCTGGACGGCGCCGCGGTGGCCGCCGAGCGACACCACGCCCACCCGGAGGGTGTCCCCGTGCAGCCGGCGCAGCCCGGTCACGGTGCGGCCGGGCTCGTCGGTCCTGGCGAGTTCGAGATCCGTCGGCGTCGACGGCAGGTCGAGCCGGGCGGTGCCGGGGAGCAGCCGGGCGTCGGGGGCGAGCGCCTGCGAGGTCACCCGGATCGGGCGCAGCAGGTCGTCGCTCAGGCCGCTGGGGCCCGCGAAGTCGCCCGGGAAGAGGGTCTCCTGCGAGGCCTGCCGGGCGACGGAGTCGACGGCCGCGCCGAAGTCGGCCGTCTCGTCGTCCGTGATCAGCCGGGCGGCGGCGTGGTAGCCGAGCGCGCCGATCAGGACCGCCACCAGGGCGGCGATCGCGGCGAAGGCGAGCGAGAGGGTGGTGCGCAGGCCCGGGCGCGGTAGGCGCGGGCGGCGCGGCGCCGGGCCGCTCACGGCTCGCGCAGCGTGTAGCCGACGCCGCGGACGGTGTGGATGAGCGGTGCCAGGCCGGGGCGGTCGAGCTTGCGGCGCAGGTAGCCGATGAAGACGGCGAGGTTCTTCGAACCGGGGCCGAAGTCGTAGCCCCAGATCCGCTCGTACAGGGTGGCCTGGTCGAGGACGGCGCCGGAGTGCCGGGCCAGCAGCTCCAGCAGGTCGAACTCGGTGCGGGACAGCTCCAGCTCCTCGCCGGCCCGCCAGGCCCGCCGGGCGGGCGGCTCGACCCGCAGGTCGGCGACGCTCAGGACCTCGGCGGTCGGGGCGTTCCGGTCGCGGCGCAGCAGGGCCCGCAGGCGGGCGAACAGCTCGTTCACGTCGAAGGGCTTGACCAGGTAGTCGTCGGCCCCGGCGTCCAGCCCGGCGATGCGGTCCGGAACCTCCACCCGGGCGGTGAGCATCAGCACCGGGGTGCGGTCGCCGGCGGCGCGCAGCCGGCGGCAGACCTCCAGGCCGTTCGGCTCGGGCATCATCACGTCGAGCACCAGGACGTCCGGGCGCTGTTCGGCGAGGACGGCCAGGGTCTGGGTGCCGTTCGCGGCGATCCGCACCCGGTAGCCCTCCAGCATCAGCGCGCGGACGAGCGAGTCGCGGATGGCCCGGTCGTCCTCGGCGATCAGCACGGTGTGGGTCATGACGGAGATTGTCCCTGGCGTGCTCACGGCGGATTCGCGCGGGTCGGAGGGGCGGTCGGGCGGGTGCGACCGGCCGCCTCTTCCGCGTGCTCATTCGTGGGCGTACGGTGGCCACACGGTGGCGTGCCGCCGGGTGGGCCGCCTGGTCAGTGTCGGCACGCCCTGCCGGAGGCCGCGATGGCAGACCGGATGGCCTTCTTCACCACCCCACGCGCGGAGCGGGCGCGGCGGGACGCGCGGGAGCGGCTGGGGGACTGGCGGGAGGTGTACCGGCCGGGTGCGCTGCTGCCGGTGGTCGGCGGGCAGGCGGAGCGGTGCATGGACTGCGGGCTGCCGTTCTGCCACAACGCCTGCCCGCTGGGGAACCTGGTGCCGGAGTGGAACCAGCTGGTGGCGGCGGAGGACTGGCGGGCGGCCGCGGCCCGGCTGCTGGCGACCAACAACTTCCCGGAGTTCACCGGGCGGCTCTGCCCGGCTCCCTGCGAGAGCGCCTGCGTACTGGCGATCGACGGGGCCGCGGTGACCATCAAGAACGTCGAGCTGGCGATCGCCGACCGGGCCCTGGACGAGGGCTGGGACGGGCCGCACCCGCCCGAGCGGGTCGGCGGACGGGGCGGCGGGCGGCGGGTCGCGGTGATCGGATCGGGCCCGGCCGGGCTGGCCGCCGCCCAGCAGCTGACCCGTGCCGGGCACGCCACCACGGTGTACGAGCGGGCCGACCGGCCGGGCGGGCTGCTGCGGTACGGCATCCCGCCGTTCCGGCTGGAGAAGCACCGGCTGGAGCGGCGGCTCGACCAGCTGCGGGCCGAGGGCACCACGTTCCGCACCGGGGTGTGGGTCGGCCGGGACGTGCCGGGCGAGGAACTGCGGGCCGAGTACGACGCGCTGGTCGTCGCGGTGGGTGCGACGGCCCGCCGGGAGCTTCCGGTGCCGGGGCGCGAACTGTCCGGGGTGCACCAGGCCATGGACTACCTGACCTGGGCGAACCGGGTGGACGAGGGCGACTGCGCGGCCTCGCCGCTCTCCGCCGAGGGCCGCCACGTGGTGATCGTCGGCGGCGGGGACACCGCGGCCGACTGCCTGGGCACGGCGCTGCGCCAGGGCGCCGCCTCGGTCATCCAGTTGGACATCAACCCGCGCCCGCCGGAGCACCGGGCGCCCGGGCAGCCCTGGCCGGTCCATCCCAAGGTGTACCGGGAGACCACCTCGCACGAGGAGTCCGGCGCCGCCGCGGCCGGGCCCCGGGTCTTCGCGGCGGTCACCGTCCGCTTCGAAGCGGGCCCGGACGGCCGACTGGCCGCCGTCCGCCTGGCCGAGGCCGAGCCCGCCGACCGCAGCCCACGGGCCGGCACCGAGCGGATCCTGCCGGTGCAGCTGGCCCTGCTCGCCCTCGGCTTCACCGGGCCCGAGCCGGACCAGGGGCTGTTCGCCCAACTCGGCCTCGCCACCGGGCCGGAGGGCACCCTGACCAGGGACCACGGCTTCGGCACCACGGCGGAGGGCGTGTTCGTCGCCGGGGACGCCGGGCGCGGACAGTCGCTGATCGTCTGGGCCATCGCCGAGGGGCGGGCGGCCGCTGCGGCGGTGGACCGCTACCTGCGCGGGCGGACCGAACTCCCGGCGCCGATCGCGGCGTCGACCCGGCCACTCACGGCGTGAGCGCGCCGCTGGGCCCCGCGGGCCCGGGGCGTCGGTGTCGGGAGGTGGGTCCCCGGCGGTCGGAGGGCGAGGGGTCTGCTTCATGCGCTGGGCTCCGCGGCAGGTTCGACGGCCGGTTCCACGGCCGGTTCGAGGGCAGGTAGGGCGGCCTGTTCGGCGGTCGGCTGGGTGGCCGGTTCGGCTGACGGTGGCGCGGGGTGTGCGCGCTGGTCGTAACGCCAGAGCGCGGGGAGCGCGGCGGGCAGGAGCGCGGCACTGCCGAAGCAGAGCAGGCCGCCGGTCCGCAGCGCGGCCCGGATGCCCTGCCGGGCGGCGAGGCCGCCGGCCCGGAGGTCCCCCAGGGCCGGCCCGGCGGAACCGATCAGCATCTCCAACCCGGCGGCACGGCCCCGGAGTTCGTCCGGGATGGACTGGTTCCAGATCGCGCTGCGGAAGGTGTCGCCGATCCAGTTCGCGCCGCCCGCGACGACCAGGCAGAGCAGGACGACCCACAGGCCCGGGGCGAAGGCGGCGGCAGCCGTCGCCGCGCCGACCAGGGCGGCGGAGAGCACGACCAGTCGGCCGTGCCGGTGCACCCGCTCCGTCCAGCCGCCGGTCGCCGCGGCGATCAGGCCGCCCACCGCACCGGCCGAGTAGAGCAGGCCGAGCGCCCAGGTGGCGTCCAGGTCCTCGGCCAGGAACGGGAACAGCGCTGTGGGCAGCGCGAAGACGGTGGCCGCGAGGTCGGCCAGGTAGGTGCCGATCAGGTCGGGCCGCCGGGCGGCGTACCGGGCGCCCTCGACGAACTCGCCCAGCCGGGGCTTCTCGGCGTCCCGCTCCGAGGGGACGGGACGGATCCGGGCGAGCAGGGCGATCGAGAGCAGGAAGGTGCCGAGGTCGACCAGGAAGGCGGCCGGGACCCCGGCCGTCGCGATCAGCAGACCGGCGGCGGCGGGGCCCAGCACCCCGCCGACGCTCCACCGCAGTGAGAGCAGTGCCCCCGCCGCCACCAGCTGATCGTGCGGCACCAGCCGCGGGATCATCGCCTCGACCGAGGGCTGCTGGATGCCCTGCAGCGCCGCCGCCAGCCCGGCGGCGACGTAGAGCGGCCAGACGGCGGGGGTGCCGAGCAGGGCGTTGGCCAGCAGCAGGGCGCTGAGCACGGCCAGAGCCACCTCGGAGACCAGGGCGACCGTGCGGCGGTCCGCCCGGTCGGCGAGGACGCCGCCGTAGAGGCCGAACAGGACGGTGGGCACGAGTTCCACCGCGCCGACCGCACCCACGGCCCACGGTGAGCCGGTGAGGTCGGCGATCTGCAGGGGGATCGCCGTCATGGTGAAGATCGAGCCGAACAGGGTGATCGTGCCGGAGGTCCAGGCCAGGCGGAAGTCCCGGGAGGACCGCCAGGGGGCGGTGTTCGGGAGCAGCCGGGACCGGAGGCGGTCGGGCGGGTCGGGCGAGCCGTGGGCGTCGGGTGTGCCGGGCGTGTCGGGGGCGCCGCGCGCATCGGGGGCGTCGGGAGCGTCGGGGGCGGAGCTCATACGGGGGTCGGTCCCTTCGTGGCCGTCGCCGCGACGGCCGTCCTTATCACTGATAAGTTCCAGCTCGGGAACTTATCGGCGATAAGGTGGGCCTGGCAAGCGATTAACCCGGGAGGGCGAACGGATGGCGCTGCAACGCGACGAGGTGGTGCGCACCGCGCTGCGCCTGCTCAACGAGGAGGGCATCGAAGGGCTGACCACCCGTCGGCTCGCCCGCGAACTCGGCGTCCAGTCACCGGCGCTGTACTGGCACTTCAAGAGCAAGCGGGAACTGCTCGACCTGATGGCCGAGGCGATGCTCGCCGAGGCGCTCCCGCCCGACCGCGAACCGGATCCGGAGCACTGGCCGGAGTGGATCGCCGCCGACGCCCGCGCCAAGCGCAACGCCCTGCTCGCCTACCGCGACGGCGCCCGGGTGCACGCCGGCACCCTGCCCACCGAGGAGGAACTCCCGGCCGTCGAGGCCCAGTTGAACGCCCTCTGTCGGGCCGGGCTGCGCCCGCGCACGGCGCTGCGGCTGCTGCTGACCGTCGACCGGTACATCATGGGCTGGGTCACCGAGGAGCAGGCGTGGCGGCAGGACGCCGCGGACCGCGAGCGGCCGCCGTTCCCGGACGACGCGCTGCGTGAGCTGCCGCTGCTGCGCGAGGCGGTCGACGTGCTGCGGATGACCGACCACGACGCCGACTTCGAGTACGGGTTGCGCGTGATGATCGAGGGGTTCCGGGCCGAGATCGCCCGGGAGTCGGCCTCGGCCTCGTCGGCGTCGGCGTCGGCTTCGGCGTCGCCGTCGGCGCCCGAGGCACCCGAGGCACCCGAGGCACCCGAGGCACCCGAGGTGCCCGATTCGGGTGCGCCGGGGAGTGGGCTAGGTTGGCGTCATGACCACCCTTGATCCCCGCAGCACGGCCCTGGTCCTGATCGACCTGATGGACCGGATCGTCGCCAACCCGCTGGCACCGCGCCCCGGTTCGGACGTGGTGGCGGCCTCGTTGGAGCTCGCCCGGTCCTTCCGCGCCGCCGGTGCCCCGGTCGTCGCCGTCCGGGTCGAGCGGCCGAACGTCGCGGAACAGCCGCCCGGGAGCGAACTGCTCGCGGAGGTCGAGGCGGTGGCCGACGAGGTGGTGGTCAAGCGCACCATCGGCGCCTTCCAGGGCACCGGCCTGCACGAGCTGTTCCGGGAGCGGGGCGTGGAGACCCTGGTGTTCGCCGGGATCGCCACCAACCTCGGGGTGGAGTCGAGCGCCCGCGCGGCCGCCGACCACGGCTACGAGCTGGTGTTCGTCGAGGACGCGATGGCCGCGCTCACGGCGGAGGAGCACCGGGCGTCGGTGGAACTGGACTTCCCGCGCCTCGGCGCAGTCGTGACGACGGGGGACCTCCGGCTGGGCTGAAGCCCGGCGGCGCCGCTCGTTGCGGAAGGCCGCTTCCCCGCGACCGCTGCTCCGCGACTGCTTCCCCGCGACCGCTGCTCCGCGACTGCGGTCCGGCTCCGCTTGACCTTGACACGGTGACAAGGCCTTCACTGTGGCCGAGGAGGTGGTCCGGATGACCATGTCGACGGAGAACACGACCACGGCCACGGCCACGAGCACGGCCACGGCGACGAGCACCGCCACGGCCACGGCCATGACCCCAGCCCTCCGGGCGCTGGAGCACGACGCTCCGTCGGTCCGGTTGCAGGCGGCGCTGGCGATCGGCACGACGCCCGACCCGGGGTCCGTGGGCAGGCTGATCGAGCGGTGCGCGGTCGAACCCGACTTCTCCGTGCGCGAGATGCTCACCTGGGCACTCACCCGCCACGCGGCGGGAACGACCGTCCCGGCGCTGCTCGACGAGGTCCGCTCGGAGCGTGCGCAGGCACGGAGCCAGGCCCTGCACACGCTCTCCAAGATCGGGGACCGGCGGGCGTGGCCGGCGATCACGCCGGCGCTGCTGTCCGACGCCGACGAGGAGGTGGCCCGCAGCGCCTGGCGGGCCGCGGTCGTCCTGGTGCCCGAAGGTGCGGAGCACGGGCTGGCCGTAGGGTTGGCCACGCAGCTCGGGCGCGGCGACCGCGCGACGCAGCTGAGCCTCAGTCGGGCGCTGATCGCGCTCGGGGAGGTGATGCTGCCGGTCCTCGGCGTCGCCGGGACGGATCCCGATCCCCTCGTGCGCGCGCACGCGATCGCCACGGAAGGGTTGTGGCGGGACCCGGACGCGGGATTCGAGTTCGCGATCGAGGAGGCGAAGCGCGTCGTCGCACTCGGCGGGGCCGACAAGGAGGGCCGGTAGGCAGTGTTGATCGGTGACGTCGCGCAGCGGTCCGGGGTCAGTGCCCGCATGCTCAGGCACTACGAATCGCTCGGCCTGGTGCGGCCGTCGGGTCGGACCGACTCCGGCTACCGGGAGTACTCCGAGGAGAACATCCGGCGGATCTTCCACATCGAGAGCCTGCGCTCACTGGGGCTGTCGCTGAGCGACGTCGGACGCGCCCTCGACGATCCCGGCTTCGCGCCCGCCGAGCTCGTCGACGACCTGATCCGCCGGACGCTGGACCGCATCGCGGCGGAGACGGAGCTGCTCACCCGGCTGCGGCGGATCGGTGCCGCGGAGCCGGGCGGTTGGGAGGGCGTCCTCAGGATCGTCTCGCTCCTCCAGGGGCTGGAGTCGAACAACGCGGGGGCGCGGCAGCGCGCGGCGCTGTCCGCGGTCTCCGCCGTCGAGGAGACGTCCGTACCGGTGGAGGCCCTGGCCGAGGCGGTGCTGGGCGAGTCGGACCCGAACGTCGCGGGAGCCCTCCGCTGGGCCCTGGCGCAGTCGGGCGAGGATGCGGTCGCGCCGTTGGCGAAGGGGCTGGGCTCGCCCGAGGCGGCAGTGCGCGAACGTGCCGTCCGGTCCGTCGCCGAGCTCCCGACCGACGGGGCGACCGCGGTGCTGCGGGACGCCCTCGCGCACCCCGACGTCGTGGTCCGCGGGTACGCGGCCCTGGCGCTCGGCGAACGCGGAGTGGCCGACGCGGTCCCGACGCTGATCGACATGATCGTCGGGGCGAGGAACGACGCCGACGCGGCCGACGCGCTGAGCACCTTGGCGACTGACCCCGTGTCGGCGGACCGGATCGCCACCGGGCTCGTCGACCGCCTCGCCCTCGGCACCACCGGCACGCCGGCCCGCCGACGGCTGACCCAGGCGCTCGCGGACATTCCGGGCAGCACGGCGTCACGCGCCCTCGCGGGGCTGGCCCGGGACGACGACCGCGCCGTGGCGCTCACCGCCACCTACGTGCTCACCCTGCGCGACGACGCGCCGTAGCCGCGGTGCGCCGTAGTCGCGGTGCGGGGTGGCCGGGGAGTGGGCCAGCCGCGGAGTGGGCTAGGCGCCGTGGTACAGGGGCCGGAGACTACGCCGCCCGCGGGCTCACCAGCATGCGGATGTCGTCGGCGGCCCGCAGGACGAACCGCTCGATCGGGACCACCGGGTGGCCGGGCACGGGCCGGAAGCGGAAGCGCTTGAGCAGGACGGCCAGCAGCAACAGCGCCTCGACGGTGGCCAGTCCGGCCCCCTCGCAGCCGCGCGGGCCCAGGCCGAACGGGATCCACGCCAGCCGGGGGCGGCCGGCCGACTCCTCCGGGGTGAAGCGCTCCGGCCGGAACCGTTCCGGCTCGGGCCAGTACGCGGGGTTCAGGTGGACGGCCCAGAACGGGTAGAAGACGACCGCCCCGGCGGGGATCAGGTACCCGCCGACGGTCAGGGGTTCGGCGGTCCGCCGGGCGCCGTACGGGCCGGGCGGGTAGCGGCGGAGCGATTCCCGGAGGACCATGCCGAGGTACGGCAGGTGCCGCAGGTCGGCGTGGTCCGGCGCCGCGCGGTCACCGAGCACGCGATCGAGCTCCTCGGTGACGCGCCCGGTCTCCACCGGGTGCGCGCCGAGCAGGTGCAGGGTCCAGGAGACGGCCACGCCCGTGGTGTGGTGGGCCGCCAACATCATCGCGAGGACGGTGTCGCGGATCCGCGCGGGGTGTTCGCCGGCCTCGACGAGGGCGCCGATCAGGTCGCTGCGGTCGTCGGGGCGGCCCGGACGGCGCGCCGCGATCACCCGGTCGACCGTCGCCCGCAGTCGGGCGAGCGCCTGTGCGGTCCGGTCGGCGCGGCGGTCCGCGGTCTGCTCCGGCGGGAGCAGGTAGAGGCGCTCCAGGTAGTCGGTGAGCACCACTTCGAAGGCCTCGACCACGGCGTCCGGGTCCTCGACCTCACCGCCCAGGGCGTATCCGCAGATCATCCGGAGGGAGAGCCCGGTGAGTTCCCGTTGGAGTTCGACGGGCCCGCCGGAGGGCAGGGCGGCCCAGCGGTCGGCGAGTCCGGTCGCCAGGGCCGCGAAACGGGCGAAGTGCCGTTCGTGCGAGGGCCGTCCGGCCAGGACCGTGAGCAGCAGCCGGCGCCACGGGGTGTGCTCCTCGGCCGGGAGCACCTGGAGGTTTCCCGCCTCGAACAACGGGTCCAGGAAGGAGAAGAGCCGCTCCGGCCGCTCGTCGAGGTGTGCCGTGGCCTCCAGCAGTACCGGGTCGGCGATCGACACGGCCGTCCCGGCACCGGGCAGCTGGAAGCGCGCGACCGGTCCGAACTCGGCGTGCAGCCACAGCTGGTAGGCGTGCAGCCCGCCAGCCCGCGCGATGGCGCCCACCCCGCCGTCCGGCCGGGGTTCGGGACCGGGGATCTTCATCGGACCTCCTCGTGACGACCCGTCGGATTCTGCCCGCCACCGCGCGCCACTGCTGCGGACACCGGGGCGGCGTTCCGGGCGCGTCACCCGCAGGGGTGGTCCGGCGCGATGCGCCGGACGCGGTCCGGCCGGCGGCCTACGCTGGGACGCGCCGGAACCACCACCCGGATGCTTCAGAAGGAGTCCCGTGCCGCCCTGCGACCCCGCACACGCTCCCGTAGGCGATGTGAGTGCAGCACTGCTGGTGATCGACTCCCGGCTCAGAGCCGTCTACGACGGGAAGAGCGGGACCGACCCGGAACGGCAGCGGATGGTCGACGAGATCGTCGCGTCCTTCGGCCCCACGGAGGCCGAGGAGCTGCTGGAAGGCGTCTGCACGCTCATCTACATGTACATGAAATGGCTGCGATCGGCGTTCGAGGAGCACGACGAGGACGCGGTCGACCACGTGGTGCCCAGCCTGGTGGCCACGATGCGGATGATGCCGAGGACCTTCCGTCCGGAGGTGGTCCCCACGATGGCCGCGCTGCTCATCGCGGCGGGGAGCGGCCTGAGTCCGACGCTGTGGCGCGCCCAGTACGGTCCCTGGACGGAGGCCGAGATGAACCCCCTGGAGGCCACCGCGGTCCTGCTCGCCGAGTACATCAACCGGATCTCCGGCAACGGCAACGACTTCGCCACCCGGCTGGTCGGCGACGCGCTGGCCGCGCTGGACCAGGACTGACCCGGTCGGTTCGCGCAGTCGCCGCCCCAGCAGCCACCGTCGCGGCCGGCCCGCCGAGGGGCCGGTCGGCTCAGCCGTGGGTCGGTTCGCGGGTCTGCGTGTGACCCCCCGAGGTCGAGGCGCCGCTGGCCGAGGATCCCGCGGTGATCGGTGAGCCGCCCACGGAGGCCTGACGGGTCCGCAGGGCCGTACGGGTTCGCCGTTCCGTTCAGGCCGGGCCACCCGAAGGGAACGGCGTCGGTACGGGCCGGCTGTCGCGGGCTGCCCTCAGGGCCTCGCGCAGGTGGCCGTTCGTGGTGGTGAGGAGCCGGGCGGCGGTGGGGGCGTCCACGTCGGCGAGCAGGAGCAGGATGGCGTCCTTGGCCCGCCCGTCGGTCGCGCTGAGGGCGTGACTGATGCTCCGGTCGTCGGCTCCGGTGGCCTCGGCGACGATCCGGCGGGCGCGCTCGCGCAGCTTGGTGTTGGTGGCGCGGAGGTCGACCATCAGATTTCCGTACGTCCGGCCGAGGCGGACCATGACGGCCGTCGACACCATGTTGAGCACCAGTTTCTGTGCGGTGCCCGCCTTGAGCCGGGTCGAGCCGGCCAGCACCTCGGGGCCCACCTCCACCTCGACGGCCAGCTCGGCGGCGGCAGCCAGTGCCGAGCCGCGGTTGCAGGCCAGTCCGACGGTCAGGGCGCCGACGGCCCGCGCCGCCCGGACGGCCGCCACCGCGTACGGCGTGCGCCCGGAGGCGGAGATCCCGACCAGGGCGTCGGCGGGGGTGAGGGCGATCGCGGCCACGTCGGCCTCGGCGAGGTCGGGGCGGTCCTCGGCGCCCTCGGCGGCCTGGGTCACGGCCGTACGGCCGCCCGCGATCAGGCCGACGACGAGCGCCGGGTCGGTGCCGAAGGTCGGCGGGCACTCGGCGGCGTCCAGCACGCCGAGCCGGCCGGCCGTTCCCGCCCCGGCGTAGACCAGCCGTCCGCCGTGCGCCATCCGGGCGGCCACCGCGTCGACCACGGTGGCGATCCGCTCCAGCTGCCCCCCGACGACGGCGGCGACCGTGCGGTCCTCGGCGTTCATCAGGCGGAGCAGTTCGGCGGTGGGCAGTTCGTCGATCGAGGCCCACTCGGGGCGGATCGTCTCGGTCGGCGGCACGGCGGGCCGGTCCTGGTCATCGTGGTCGGTCGGGCCGAGGCCGGTCGAGGGCCGGTCGGTTGCGTGCTTGTCCATGCGGCGAGCGTCCCCTGGTGCGAAGGGTCCGAATCCGGGCAAGCGTGGGAGGGAGGAGGTGATGGCCGTGGAGACGACCGTTTCCGAGCTGCTGGACCGGTTCGGCCGCACCTACGCGGAGGAGGCCGGGATCACGCTGCGCGACAAGCCCTCGCCGCTCTACCGGCTGCTCGTCCTGACCGTGCTGTGCTCCGTGCGGATCAGCGCCGGCACCGCGACGTCAGCGGCGCGCGAGCTGTCGGCGGTCGGGCTGCGGACGCCGCGCGCGATGGTCGGTGCCCGGCGCGGCACGCTCATCGCCGCGCTCGGCCGGGCCCACTACGTGCGGTACGACGAGAGCACCGCCACCGCGCTCGGGGAGGGCGCCGAGCTGCTGCTCGACCGCTGGCACGGTGACCTGCGGCGGCTGCGGGAGGAGGCCGGCGGCGAGTCGGGGCGGATCGGGGAGCTGCTGCAGGAGTTTCCCCGCATCGGGCCGGTCGGGGCCGGGATCTTCCGGCGCGAGGCGCAGGCGGTCTGGCCGTCACTGCGGCCGTACTTCGACGAGCGGGTGCTGACGGAGGCCCGGACGCTGGGGCTGCCGACGAGCCCCGCGGGGTTGGCGGCGCTCGTGGGGGCGAAGGACCTGGCCCGGTGGGCGGCGGCGCTGACGCGGGCGAGCCTGGCGCACGTCGGGGCTTCCTGAGCCGCCCGGCGGCGTGCGCCGCGGCGTAGGGCCGGCGAGCCATCGAGCCCGCAGGGCCGTTGCGCCGTCGGGCCGTCACACCGTCAGGCCATCCAGAAGAACACCGCCGTCATCCGGCGCTCCGCCAGCTCGTTGCCGTAGTAGCCGGTGGCGCTGTGGATCAGGTTGGCGTTGTAGAGCAGCAGTTGGTTGTAGCGGTTGGGGACGCGGACGTCCTCGACGAAGTGGTCGGCGGGCACGCGGCGGGTGCCGAGAGCCTCGACGAGGTTGTTGTGCGGGGCGTCGACCACGTTGCCGCCGAGGCGGCCGCCGGGGAACTGCTGGCGGTAGAAGCTGGTGCCGGCGTCCTTGGGGGCGCCCGGGCTGAGGTAGAGCACGGCGGCGTAGCGGCAGAGCGCACGGGAGTCGGTGTGCGGGCGGGACTCCGACTCCCCGGCGCCGACCACCTGGACGCAGTTGTGGTTGAGCGTGCCGCCGCCCGGGGTGCTCTGCACCCAGAGCCGGGAGGCGCCGGTGGCCTTGCGGACCAGGGCCTCGACCCGGGCCAGTTCGTCGGGCTCCAGGCCCGGCATGGTGCGCAGGCCGGGCCAGGTCTCGGGACGGTGCGGGTATCCCTCGGTCCACTCGCCGCGGGCCAGGCAGCGCTCACGGACGGCGTCCGGATCGGGCAGGACGTCGTTCAGGACCCAGTAGTCGCGGCCCCGGGTGGGCTTGCGGTACGGCAGGACCGGCAGCGTGGTGGGCCTGATGGGCTGTGAGGGCATGGGCCGACGATAGAGGCGGTGATCGTCAATCTTCTGCCGTGAGCAGGTCAACCTTTCGTCAAGGGTTCTCCGTTCCGGCCGGACCGCCGGGTTCCCGTACGGCGAAGCCGCCCAGCGCGCCCTCCAGGCGGTCGTAGGCCTGCACGGCCGAGGGGCGCACCGCGGCGGCGATCGCGGCGGGCGCCTCGTCGGCCAGGACGCGACGGAGCACCTCGGTGAACACCGCCCGGTCGACGGCGGCGAGCAGCGCGGCGGCGACCCGGCTCTCGAAGCCGACGGGTCTCTCGTGCGCGGCCTCGGCGAGCGCCTCGGCGAGGGCCGTCTCGCTCTGCTCGTGCACCTCGCGCAGCCGGGCGGCCAGGGCGGGGCTGTCGAAGACCGTGCGGACGAACGCCGGGCCGGAGAAGCCGAGCCGGGCGTCGTGGCGGTCGATCCCGGCCAGGCAGTCGCGGCGCAGCGCGGCGAGCGCGGACTCGCCGGGCGCGCGCTCGGCGACGGCCCGGGCGAGCCGGCCGACGAGCTCCTCGTGCAGGTCGAAGAAGAGGTCCTCCTTGCGCGGGAAGTGGTTGGTGACGGTCATCTTGGCGACGCCCGCGGCGGCCGCGACCTCGGCGATGGTCGTCCGGTCGAAGCCCTGCTCGATGAAGAGCCTGGTCGCGGCGTGCGAGATCGCCTCGCGGGTGCGGCGCTTGTTGAGCTCGCGGAGGTTCGGCGTGGTCCCGGTCTCGGTCATGGCGGGGAGCCTAGCGCAGGTCGCTGGGTCGGGTACAGGAATTAGGCTTGACCCAATCACTGTGTCCATCCTAAGTTCTTCTCGGGCGGTCGGGGTGACCGCCGGGGCGACCGCCCGCCGGAGTGACATCCGGAGGGTCGGAGGGCGGTTCGCTCAAGGGCTGCCAAGGGGAGGGCGCATGACCACATCCGTCACTGCGAAGGGCCGCGGGGGAGTCCGCGCACCGGAGCCGGAGGCGATTCCGCCGGGCCTGTGGAAGATGGCCTCGGTACTCGCGCTGGGCCCGATCCTGGCGCTGCTGGACGCCACGATCGTGAACGTCGGCATCGACTCCGTCGGCCGCGATCTGCACAGCTCGATCGCGGCGGTGCAGTGGGTGGCCACCGGGTACCTGCTGGCGATCTCGTTGACCATGCCGCTCTCGGGCTGGGCCGCCGGCCGGTTCGGGGCCCGGCGGGCGTGGCTGGCCTCGGTCGTCCTGTTCGTCCTCGGATCGGCGCTGTGCGGCCTGGCCTGGTCGACGGGCAGTCTGATCGCCTTCCGGGTGCTGCAGGGGATCGGCGGCGGGATGATCCAGCCGCTCGGCCAGGCGATCATCGTACAGGCGGCCGGGCCGTCCAGGGTCGGGCGCGTGATGGGCACCCTGATGCTCCCGATCAGCCTGGCGCCCGTCCTGGGGCCGATCCTCGGCGGGCTGGTGCTGGAGCACCTCGACTGGCGGTGGATGTTCCTGCTGAACATCCCGGTCGGGTTGCTGACGCTGCTGCTGGCCGCCCGCTGGCTGCCGGCCGACGAGGCGTCCGAGGCGCCGAAGCCCCGGCTGGACGTGACCGGCCTGCTGTTGCTCTCGCCCGGCCTGACCGGACTGCTCTACGGGTTCTCGACGATCGGTGACGGCGGGTCGGTCGGCTGGGCCGTCCTCGCCACGGGGGCCGTGCTGGTGGCGGTCTACGGCGGGTACGCGCTGCGGCTGGGGCGTGGCGGTGTCCGGACGCCGCTGATCGACCTGCGGTTGTTCGCCCGGCGCGGCTTCTCCGTGGCCACGGCGAACAGCTTCCTGCAGGGCGCCGCGCTCTACAGCTCGATGTTCCTGGTGCCGCTCTACTACCAGCAGGTGCAGCACGCCGGGGCGGTGGAGGCCGGACTGCTGCTCGCGCCGCAGGCCCTCGGCACGGCGGTCACCGCGATGCTGGCCGCCCGAATAACCGACCGCTTCGCGCCCCGTCCGCTGATCATGATCGGTATCGCCTGCTCGCTGGTCGGCACGCTCGCCTTCACCCGGCTGGGAAGTGGCTCCGATCCCGCTCACTGGCTGATCGCCGGCTCGCTGGCGCTGCGCGGCGCGGGCATGGGGATCATTGCGATCCCCGGCCTGGCGGCGGTGTACGGGAGCGTCGAGAAGGCCCAGGTCCCGGCGGCGGCCGGCGCGGTCAACGTGCTGAACCGGGTCGGCGGGGCGCTCGGCACGGCCGTGCTGACGCTGGTCCTCCAGCAGGCACAGCACGGTCATCCGGAGCGGCCGGGCGCGGCCTTCGGGGAGACCTTCTGGTGGGTGCTGGCCCTGTCCGCGCTGGCGATCGCACCGGCCTGGCTCTACCCGAACACCCGTAAGAACAACGATGTCTGACCAGTCGCCAGCAAGTCCTTCCCAGTCCGCGGCCCTTGAGTGGCCGCCCTGGACCGACAGTCCTTCGGTCGACTGATCGACCCCTCGATCCCATGGAGGTCCCCGTGTTCACCAAGCACCCCGGCGATCTGCGCCTGCTCACCGTGCACGCGCACCCCGACGACGAGTCGAGCAAGGGCGCGGCCACCCTCGCCCGTTACGCCGCCGAGGGGGTGGAGGTCCTGGTCGCCACCTGCACCGGCGGTGAGCGCGGCTCGGTGCTCAACCCGGCGATGGACCGCCCCGAGGTCCGGGCCGACCTCGCCCGGATCCGGCGTGAGGAGATGGCGGCCGCCCGGGAGATCCTCGGGGTGCGCCAGCAGTTCCTCGGTTTCATCGACTCCGGGATGCCGGGGCCGGACGAGCCGCTGCCCGAGGGCTGCTTCGCCGCCCAACCGCTCGACGTCGCCGCCGCGCCGCTGGTCGCGCTGATCCGCGAGTTCCGCCCGCACGTGGTGATCACCTACGACGAGACCGGCGGGTACCCGCACCCGGACCACGTGATGACCCACCGGGTCACCGTGGCGGCGTTCGAGGCCGCCGCCGATCCCGCGCGCTACCCCGGGGCGGGCGAGCCCTGGCGGGCCTCCAAGCTCTACTACCACCTGGCGCTGTCCCGGGCCTGGTTCCAGGCGCTGCACGACGGCATGACGCAGCGCGGCGTCCCGTCGGCCATGGGCGAGTTGCTCGCCGAGTGGCCCGACACCCCGCCCGCCCTGGCGACCACCACCCGGATCGCGTGCGCCGAACAGTTCGCCGTACGGGACGCGGCGCTGCTGGCGCACGCCACCCAGGTCGCCCCGGGAGTCGCGTTCATGGCCCACCCCCGGGACATCGAGCGCGAGGTCTGGCCGACCGAGGACTACCACCTGGCCCGCAGCCTGGTGCCCGCAGCCGACGAGGCAGGCGGGGCCCTCGGGGCGGGCGGGGTCGAGAGCGACCTGTTCGCCGGGCTGCGGACGGGAGAGGGGGTGGGCTGAGCCCGGAGCCGGAGCCGGAGCCGGGGCCGGAGAGCGCCGCGGCGTTCGTGGGTGCCGCGTCGCTTGCCGTCAGCTCAGCACTGGCCGTCAGTTCAGCACTGGCCGTCGGCGAGGACGTAGTAGCTGGGGCCGGTCTGCTTGAGGGTGTGGGTGACGAAGGTGTTCCAGAGGCCCATGCTCTGGCCCGAGCCGAGCGCGTAGGTCAGGCCGCTGCTCTGGGTGGCGCGGCCGGCCAGCACCTGGTCGTAGTTGCTCGCGGTGAAACACCGGGGAGCGTTCCCGGAGGTGGTCGCGGTGACCGCCGTCGATCGGGCGCCCACCGTGCCGGTCGCGTCGACCGCCGCCACGGCGTAGCCGTAGGTCGTGCCGGCGGCGAGACCGGTGTCGGTGAACGACGGTCCGTCGGTGCCGGCGACCTGGCTGCCGTCGCGGTAGACCCGGTACGAGGCCGCACCGCTGACGGCCTGCCAGCCGAGGGTGATGGAGTTCGCCCCGGCCGGGCTCGCGGTCAGCCCGATCGGGGCGGGCAGGCCGGGGGAGGTCGGTCCGGTGCCGCCGTCCAGGCCCCAGAACTGGGCGGTGTAGTAGCTGGAGCAGATGGTGTCGAGGAAGTAGGCGCCGGTCGCCCCGCACCGGTCGTCGCCGGAGCCCGGGTGGACGGCCAGTCCGTGGCCCATCCCGCTGACCGTGAACAGTGCCACGACGGGGCGTCCGGCCGCGTCGGCGTAGAGCTCCTGGCTGGTGCCGCCCGGGAGGCTCCGGGTGCCGGCGGGCCGGGGGTCGACGCCCTGGACGTCGGTCCACTGGTCCCGCAGCTCGGTCGCGTTCACCGGCCGGACGACGGTGTCGGCGCTGCCCTGCCAGATCGCCACCCGGGGCCACGGTCCGGTGTAACCCGGGTACGCGGCCCGGACCTTGTCGCCCCACTGCGTCGGCGTGAGCCCCTGGTCGCTGTTCTGGCAGCCCGAGGCGGCGCCCTGGGTGGTGGCGCAGTGGGCGGGCAGACCGGAGTCGACCGCCCCGCCGGCGAACACGTCGGGGTAGTCGGCCAGCAGGTCGGCGGTCATCCCGCCGCCCGCGGAGAGCCCGGTCACGAACACCCGCCGGGCGTCCGATCCGTACAGGGCCTCGGCCTTGGTGACCATCTCGACCACCGACTCGGCCTCGCCGACGCCCCGGGCGTCCTTGCCCGCGTCGAACCAGCTGAAGCAGGACAGGCTGTTGTTGGCGCTGCTCGTCTGCGGAAACACCACGGCGAAGCCGTACCGGTCGGCGAACGTGGTCCAGCCGGAGTCGCGGTAGTAGTCGGTGGCGCTCTGCACACAGCCGTGCAGGGCGACCACCAGGGGCGCGCCGGCGGGCAGCGCGGCGGGGGTGTAGGTGTACATCGCCAGGTTGCCCGGGTTCGGACCGAACCCGGTGACCTGCTGGAACGTCCCGCTCACGGCGGCGGCCGCGGCGGCCGCGGCGGTGGTCGTGGTCGCGGCGGGGACGGTCGCGGTCGCGGTCGCGGCGGTGAAGGTGGAGGCGCCGGCGGGCGCGGCGGCGGGGACCGCGAGGGCGGCAACGGCCAACAGCGCTGCGGCGAAGGGGCGCAGGGGCATCGGTACTCCTGGGTGGGGGAGGAGCGGGGGCGGATCCCGTGCAGCGTGGCGCGCCGCGCACCCCGGAGCCATGTGGTGGTCACCCGAGGTCCGCCGCCCGCGCATGGCGCGATCCGCCATGGTTCGACCATCGCGCCGGGCGCGGGTCGAACGGAGGTTGACCCGCCGTACACCGGAAGGCACTTGAGACGGATCACCGAACCGGGCAGGTTGATCACATGACGACTTCCGAGATCGACTCCGACGAGCAGCAGCGCCCGGACGGCCAGGAGCTGCGCACCCGGACCCACACCTGGACGGCCGGCCCGCCGATCGCCGAGTACTCCCACCTGACCGGAGAGGAGATCCTGCTGGAGTGGATCGCCGGGCGGATCCCGGAGCCCTCGATCTGCAGCACCATGGGCTTCCACCTCACCGAGGTGAAGCCGGGAACGGCCGTGTTCGAGGGCCACTTCGGCGACCACCTCCACAACCCGATGAACACCGTGCACGGCGGCTACCTGGCCACCCTGCTCGACTCGGCACTCGGCTGCGCCGTGCTGAGCAAGCTGCCCGCCGGGCTGGGTTACACGACCACCCAGCTGAATGTGCACATGCTGCGGCCCCTGTTCGCGGACTCGGCGCCGGTGCGCTGCGAGGCCGAGGTGCTGCACCTGGGCCGGACGATGGCGACCGCCGAGGCCCGGGTGATCGGCACGGAGAACGGCAAGCTCTACGCGCACGCCACCACCACGTGCGCCGTCCTGGCCCCCCGTCCGGCGGTCTGACGGGTCCGAGGAGCGGGCGAGCATTCGATGGGACGACCGTGCCCCGGCCGCAGAAGCAGCCGGGGCACGAGCCGGCGCAGCCACACGGAGCCCTGTGAACCCCGACGAAGCCCTACGCGACCCCGGCGGACCCTACGCACCCCGGCGGAACCCGGAACCCGGAACCCGGAACCCGGAACCAGGGCCGGCTCAGAGCGCCGCGAGCACCCCGCAGAGCGCGAGGAGGCCGCAGATCCCGAAGTTGACGAGCTTGTGCGCGAGGAACACCGCCGCGAACTCGCGGATGGTCGCGGTCGGCCAGTAGTACCGGGCGGTGGGCGAACCGAGGACGTGCCCGTTGACGCCGGTCTTGCGGGCGAGCAGCGCCGCCCGGAAGGCGTGGAAGTTGTTGGTGACCACGACGCACCGGTAGTCGGGCTTGGCCCGTTCCATGACGGCCTTGCTGAGGAGCAGGTTCTCCTCGGTGGTGCGCGAGCGGTCCTCCCGTTCGATGTGCTCGGCCGGGAAGCCGCGTTCGGTCAGGTAGTCGGCCATCGCGTGGGCCTCCGGCAGCTTCTCGTCCGGTCCCTGGCCGCCCGAGGTGATCAGCACCGGAGGGTTGCCCCGCGCGGCCTGCTTCTCGTACGCCTCGCGGCCCCGGTTCAGCCGGCTGGCCAGCAGCGGGGGGACGCGCTCGCCGTCGATCAGCCCGGAGCCGAGGACGACCACGAAGTCGACGTTCCGGCGCGGTCGGTGACGGCTGTACAGGAAGGCGTAGCCGACGAAGCAGACGAACAGGAACGAGACGTAGAGCACCACCAGGACGGCGGTGCCCGCCAGGACGGCGAGCCGCCGGGAGCCGGTGGCGAGAGCGGCGAGCAGCAGCAGGGTGACGGCGATGATGCCCAGCCCGGCGAGCAGTGACAGCAGGTTGGCGGGCCGCCGGCCCTCCTTGCGGATCATGGTCATCCCGTTGGCGATCAGGAACCAGACCAGGGCCACGGTGCCGAAGGCCGGCAGCAGGATGATCGCGGCCGCCACGCCCTCCACCACCAGGCTGGGTGCTCTGCGGAGTTCGGTGAGCAGGGCGAGCGAGAGGAGCGAGACGGCGATGCCGAGGAGGACGGCGTTGCTGAACCGGCGGCGGTCGCGCAGCACCCCGACTCCGAACAACAGGAAGAACAGGGCGGCCGGGGCGTAGGCGATCATGCGTCGTATCGTAGGGGGTCATTGGTATGGGCCACTTGGGACGAACGGGTCGGCCGTGCCCTCGCGGATCGCGGCCCGCCGGCCGGGCCCCGGGGGCTCAGGCGAAGCGCTCGATCGCGGCCAGGACCGCTTCCGTCATCCGCGGGCTCCCGGTGTGCCCGGACTCGTCGACGACGGTCAGGCGGGCGTCGGGCCAGGCCTTGGCGAGCTTCCAGGCGATGCCGAGCGGCGCGCCGAGGTCCAGCCGGCCGTGGATCAGTTCGGCCGGGATCCCGGCCAGCCGCCCGGCGTCGCGCAGCAGTTGACCGTCCTCCAGGAAGGCCCCGCGTGCGAAGTAGTGCGCGGTGATCCGGGTGAAGGCCATCAGGGCGTCGGAGGGGCGGTCGGAGTACGCGTTCGGCTTGCCCAGCGCCTCGTGCGAGATGACGGCGTCCTCCCAGGCGGCCCAGGCGTTGGCGGCGGCCCGTCGGACAGTCTCGTCGGGGCTGTCGAGCAGTCGGCTGTAGGCGGCGAGGAGGTCGCCGTCCCGGTCGGCGGCGGGCAGGAAGTCCCGGAACTCCTCCCAGGGGCCGGGGATCAGCCGGCTGACGCCCCGGTAGAGCCAGCCGAGTTCGTCGGCGTCGGTCGTGGTGACCCCGCAGATCACGATCCCGGAGACCCGCTCCGGATGGGCCTCGGCGTAGGCGAGGATCAGCGTGGAGCCCCAGGAGCCGCCGTACAGCAGCCACTTGTCGATGCCGAGGTGCGCCCGCAGCCGCTCCATGTCGGCGATCAGGTGACCGGTGGTGTTGTGCTCCATCCCGGTCGACGGATCGGCGGCGTGCGGCAGGCTCTGCCCGCAGCCGCGCTGGTCGAACTGGACGACGTGGTAGCGCTCCGGGTCGAAGTACCGCCGGGAGCCCGGGTTGTGGCCGGATCCGGGCCCGCCGTGCACCACCGCGGCCGGGGTCCCGGTCGGGTCGCCGGAGGCGTTCCAGTGCATCCGCTGTCCGTCGCCGACGTCCAACAGGCCCTGGGCGTACGGTTCGTAGAGCGGGTACGGGCCGGGCATCGGTGACTCCTCCGTGGTCGTACGGGCGGGCGCCCGGCGAGCCTACCCCGCAGTCCCGGTACGGGTGGGGCGGTCGGAAGCATCGGGCCGGGCCCGTGCACCCGGCCCGGCCCGGCCCGCTGCGGCCCGCCCCGGCCCGGTTCGACCCGGGCCGGCCCGGCAAGGCTCGCCCCGGCCCGGCCCCGTCCGATCAGCGCCGTTCCGGCGGCAGCAGCGTCGCGAGGCCGTCGAGGATGCGCTCCACGCAGAACTCGAACCGGACGTCGAGGTCGGGCTCGGTGAGGTCCCCGGCCAGCTCGACCAGGTTGGGGAAGACCTCCACGGGCAGGGCGCGGAAGCGGTCGCGAACGGCGGTGACGGCGTCGAGCCGGCTGGCGCCGCCGGCCTCGGCGGCCGAGATCGGCGACTGCTCCTGCAGGACGAAGCCCTGGACGAACGAGCTCAGCAGGTAGGTCGTCAGGGCGGCGTGCGCATCGGAGAACCCGGCCTCCCGCAGCCGGTCCAGCTGGTCCTCCAGCAGCCCGAACAGGTGGGGGCCGGGGGCGAGGCGGCCGGCGACGACCTTCGCGGCGTCCCGGTTGTCGTGCAGGAGCTGTCGGTGGCGCCAGCAGTAGCCGCGGAGCTGCACGCGCCAGTCGCCCTCGCGCGGCGGGGGCTCGGCCGAGGCCATGATCGCGTCGTTGAGCAGGTCGAGCAGCTCTTCCTTGTTGCGCACGTGCCAGTACAGCGAGGCCGCCTTGACGCCGACCTCGGCGGCGACCTTGCGCATCGAGAGCCCGGCGAGACCGTCCCGTTCCAGGACGCGCAGGGCCGCCTGGGCGAGGACCTCCCGGGTCAGGGCGGGCGTCCCGGGGCTCTTCTCCGGGGCGGCGGCGTCGTTCGCCGGTTCGGTCGCGCCGCTCCCTTGCGTGGTCGAACCGCTCCCTCGTGCGGTCGCGTTGTTCCCGTGCGTGGTCGTGTCGTTCTCCGCCATGGCCGTGCGGACGCCTCCCGTGCCGTCGTGGATGTCCCACTTGCAATCTAACACCGTTAGGGGCACTCTGTGGCTGTCGAATCAGCCCCTAACGGTGTTAGGGGCTCTTGCTCGGGAGGGAATCCATGGACGGGTCGAGCGCCCGCCGGAGGCGGCTCGCGCTGCTCACGCTCTGCGTCACCATGTTCATGTCCATGCTGGACAACGTCATCGTCAACAACGCCCTGCCCCGCATCGGGCAGGACCTGGACACCGGGATCAGCGGCCTGCAGTGGATCGCCGAGGGCTACAGCCTGGTCTACGCGGCCCTCGTGCTGACCGGTGGCGCGCTCGGCGACCGGTACGGCCGCACCCGGGTGTTCCGCCTCGGCCTCGCCCTGTTCACGGCGGGCTCGGCCCTCGCCGCCCTCGCCGGGACGATCGGCGTGCTGGTCGGCGCCCGGATGCTCCAGGGCGTCGGGGCGGCGCTGCTCACCCCCGGCAGCCTCGCCCTGCTGCGGCACGTCTTCACCGACGAGCGCGAGCGGGCCGGGGCCATCGCCACCTGGTCCGGGGTCTCCGCGCTCGGCCTCTCGGTCGGCCCGGTGGTCGGCGGCCCGATGGTCGAGCACCTCGGCTGGGCCAGCGTGTTCTGGATCAACGTGCCGATCGGTGCGGCCGGGCTGCTGCTCGCGGTGCGCGTCCTGCCGGACATCCCGCCGCGACCGCGCCGGATCGACCTCGGCGGCCTCGCGCTGTCCGCCACCGGCCTGGCACTGCTGGTCTACGCGCTGGTCGAAGGGCCGTCCCGGGGCTGGACCGATGACCGGGTGCTCGGCTGCGGCGCCGTGTCCGTCGTCCTGCTGAGCGCCTTCCTGGTGCTCGAACTGCGCCTCGCCGAGCCGATGCTGGAGCTTCGACTGTTCCGTGACGGGGCACTGGGCGGCGCGCTGCTCAGCGGATTCACGGTCAGTTTCGGGATGTTCGGCGCGCTGTTCTTCCTGCCGCTGATGATGCAGGGCACCCTCGGGTGGTCCCCGGCCGCGGCCGGCTACGCCGGGCTGCCGATGACCGCGATGCTGGTGGTCGCCGCGCCACTGTCCGGCCGGCTGACCGCGCGGTACGGCCCCCGGCCGCCGCTGGTGCTCGGCCTCGCCCTGTGCGCGGCCGGCCTCGGCGGCCTGGCGCTGTACGGCGACCACGCCCGCTACCCGCAGTACCTGTGGACGCTGTTCGCGATGGGCCTCGGAATGGGGCTGACCTTCACCCCGGTGTCGATCGCGGTGATGATGCGGGTCTCCCCGGCGCAGGCGGGGATGGCCTCGGCGACCGTCAACACGCTGCGGGAGCTCGGCGGTGTCCTCGGGATCGCCGTGCTGGGCGCCGTGCTGACCAACCGGTTGACGGACTCCCTGACGGCCGCCCTGCACCGGCTCGGCGTCCCGCCGGAGGCGGTCGGCCCGATCGCGGACGCGCCCGCCGGCGCGCTGCACGGCGCCGGCGGCCCCGGGGCGGCGGCGCCGTCGGCTCCCCTTCCCGGCCCGGTCCGGGACGCGGTGGACGGTGCGTTCATCGACGGCATTCACCTCGCCGTGCTCTGCGGCGCGGCAGCGCTCGCCGTCACCGCCGTCCTGGTCGCCGTACTGCTCGGCCGGGCGCGACCGGTCGTCCCGGGCGGTGCCGTCGCCGCCCGGCGCCCGCAGCCGGCGGACTCGGCAGAGCCGGCGGACCCGGCGGAGTCGCCGGCCTCGGCGGGATCGGCCGAGGCCCACGGGGCCGGGGCCCACCGGGCCTGACCGGCCGCCGTCGTGGCGGCCGGTCAGTGGATCCCCTCGACCGCCGCCTGTGCCGCGCGGGCCAGGTCGCGGCGGGCGCCCGCGCGGGTGGGCCGCGGGGCGGGCGGCGGGATCGGCGGCAGGAAGGTCACGTCGGCGACCAGCCCGCGCGCCGCGACCACCCGCGAGAGCGAGGTGAGCAGCCCGTCGTCCCCGATGAAGGCGGGGATGCTGGTGGGCCGCCCGTCCGCCAGCCGGTAGCGGATGGTCACCGGCTGGACGCAGGCGCCGGCCTCCACCGCGGCCTGGAACAGCGCGGGCCGGAAGCGACCGCTCTCCCGCCCGCACCAGGTCGAGCCCTCCGGGAAGACGATCACCGGGTGGCCGGCGCGCAGCACCTCGGCCACCGCGGTGACGGTCTGCGGCAGCGTCCGCAGCCGGTCGCGGTCCAGGAACACGGTGCCGCCCCAGGCGACCAGCGGGCCGAGCACCGGCCACCGCCGGACCTCGGTCTTGGCCAGCGATCGGCCGGGCCGTCCGGCGGCCAGCAGCGGGATGTCCAGCCAGGACACGTGGTTGGCCACCACGAGCACCCCGCCCCCGCCACCGGGCGCGGCGCCCCCGGACCACCCGTACCCGGACCCGGAATCGGACCCGGACCCGGGCCCGGACCCGGTGCCGGGCCCGGCGAGGTGGACGGTCACCCCGAGCGTGCGCAGCACGACGCGGGCCCAGAGCCGGATCAGCCGCTCCCGCCCGCCGTGGGGGATGAGGCGGACCGGCAGGCTGAGCGCCACCCCCGCCACGACCACCGCCAGACAGGCCGTCAGTCGCAGCACCCGCCGGGCGTGGGAGACCTCCGGCGAGGGGTCGGCCAGGCAGGTCTCCGGCCGGCAGGTCGCCGTGGGAAGCCAGACGCTCATGACGCGGTGCCCGTGCCGGGCATTCCGGCGAGGAAGTGCCGCAGGTAGCGCGGGTCGGTGCGCTCCAGCGAGAGCAGCACGTACAGGTCGGCGCAGTCGAAGTCCGGGTCGTACGCGGGCTCCCCGCAGACCCAGGCGCCGAGCCGCAGGTAGCCGCGGAGCAGGGCCGGCAGGGCTCCCCGCTCGGCGCGCGGCACACCGGTGGAGTCCCAGCGGCGGTGCGGGGCGACCCGGTACTCGACGGGGGCCAGGTGCTTGGCGCTGACGGTGTCCCAGACCCGGGCCGCGGTGGCGCCGCCGTCGTCGAGGCCGATCGAGCAGCAGCCGCCGACCCAGGTGTTGCCGGTGTCGGCGAGGTAGCGGGCGATGCCGCCCCACATCAGGTTGATGACGGCGCCGTTGCCCCGGTGGTCCGGGTGGATGCAGGAGCGCCCGAGCTCGACCAGGCCGGGGCGGACCGGCGCCAGGGCGGACAGGTCGAACTCGCCCTCGGAGTACAGCCCGCCGGCCCGCCGGGCCGCTTCGGGGCGCAGCAGCCGGTAGGTGCCGACGACGGTGCCCTGCTCGCCCTCGCGGACCAGGAGGTGGTCGCAGTACTCGTCGAACGGGTCGACGTCCAGGCCCGCGACCGGGCTGTGCAGGACGGCGCCCAGCTCGGCGCCGAACACCTGGTGGCGCAGTCGCTGGGCGGCGCGCACGTCGTCCTCGTCGCGGGCGAGGGAAACCGTGTAGGCGGGAGTGGCGGTGACGGTGGCGGGGGCCACGGCCAGGGCGGGCCGGCGGCGGGGGGCCGGGACCGTCGGGGCGTCGTGGGTGGGGGCTACTGCGGACGGAGCGTACGTGGGGACGGTGGTCATGGCGGACCCTCCAGGGCAGCACGATCGGCGGTGCCGAGGATCACCAGGGCACCGTCCCGGTCCGCAGGTGGTTGGGCATGGACGCGAACCGGTCTCGGTATGTTTTTCCGAGTCGGTTGGCATTCACGTTGCGGCCCGGCGGAGCGCAGATGTGCACCTGTTGAATGGGACCACCCGTGGCCCGCCGGTCACCTGCTCGGCACCGGGCGCTCGCCCGCAGGGGGTGGACAACGGGGGCGTACGGCTGCCTTTCCCGTACGCCCCCGCGGACCCGGTCACCCCGGCCACCCCGGCACCTCGCTCGCCCCCGTCGTCACCCCGCTCACCCCGGGGACCAGGGCCGGCCCACCCTGCTCACCGGTGCCGCAGGGCATCCTGGTTCACCCGGTGCCCGCAGGGCATCCTGCTCACCCGGTGCCCGCAGGCATCCCGCTCACATCGCCTGCCAGCCCTCCGGCTCGACGCCGCCCGGGACGGCGTCGGCCGGGCCGTACGGCTCGCGGGTGTAGACGAAGGAGCCGACGTCGAGGTGGCTGACCGTGCCGTCGGAGCGCCGGACCACCCGCAGGGTCTCGCCCGCGTAGTAGTTGTCCAGGCCGGTCCAGGTGCCGTCCGGCTCGGGCCGGAAGCGCGAGCCCCGGGTGCCGCCCGCGAGCTGGGTGAGCTCCAGGACGCCGCCGGGCCGCAGCCGCAGGACGTTCGGGGCGGCGCCCCAGTACCAGGGGCCGGTGAGCGCCAGCAGCTCCTGGTCGACCTCGGGCAGCGGCCGCCAGGGTTCGGGCAGCCGGGGCTCGTGCTCGGCGGTGAGTGCGATCAACTGGGCGGCCAGCAACGGGGTGCTGGGGCCGCTGGTGGCGTTGGCGAGGGCGTACGCGGCCAGTCCGTCGGCCGCGCTGACCCAGAGGCCCGCCGTGAACCCGGGCATCGAGCCGGAGTGCCCGTACAGCAACCGGCCCTCGTGGCGGTGCAGTTGCAGGCCGAGGCCGAAGGCGGTGGTCCACCCGTCGTCGAGCGGGGCGACGACGGGGCGGCGCATCTCGGCGAGCGTCCCGGTGGCGAGCACCTTGTCGTCGCCCGAGGCGAGGAAGGCCGCCCAGCGGGCCAGGTCGGCGCCGGTGGACCAGAGTTGGCCGGCCGGGCCCATCAGGCCGGTGTCGGTGAGCGGTTCGGGTCGCATGACGTCGGCCCACGGGTGGACGGCGAAGCCCCCGGCGTGCGGGTGCTCGGGCAGCAGCGTGGTGCGGTCCATGCCGAGCGGGGCCAGCACCTCGCGGCGCAGCACCTCGCCCCAGGGTTCGCCGCGCAGTTTCTCCACCAGCGCGCCGAGCAGCGCGTAGCCGGGGTTGGAGTAGTGGAGGAGGCGGCCGGCCGGGTGCTTGAGCGGGCGTTCGGCCTCCAGCAGGTCGGCCAGGCCGGGGCGCAGCGAGCCCTCGGTCCGCTCCCACCACGGGCCGGGGGTCTCGGCGGCGAGGCCCGAGGAGTGCGAGAGCAGCTGGGCGACGGTCGCGTCGTCGGCCGCGGTGCCGGGCAGGTGGCGGGCGAGCGGGTCGGCGAGGTCGAGCAGGCCCTCGTCGCGCAGCCGCAGCACCAGCACGGCGACGAAGGTCTTGGTGAGCGAGCCGATCCGGAACTGGACGTCGGGGGTGGGCGCGTGCCCGTCGATCATGCTGCGGGCGCCGCTCCACACCGGCTGCCCGTCCCGCACCACCCCGGCGACCACGGCGGGCGCGCGCCCCTCGGCCTGGGCGACGGCGACCCGGTGCAGCAGGGCGCGGCGGGTGACCGGCAGCAGCTCGGCGGGCAGGTCGGTCATGTGGTCTTCGAATGTCGTCGACATTGGACGGACAGTAGCCCAGTCCGGCCGCGCCTCCGACCGGATATACCGCGCCCCGACCGGACCCGCCACGCCCCGACCGGACGACCCGCGCCCCCGACCGGACCAGCCACGCCCCCGACCGGACGAGTCGCACGTCCGGCCGGGTGACCGCCCCGCCCCGACGCGGGCTCAGCCCGGCAGCGGCGGCAGTTCCGGCCGCTCCAGCCAGGCCTCGAAGAGCGGGCCGAGCGGGGTGGTGGTGTACCGGGAGGCGTGCGCCCGCAGGTCGGCGGTGTTCACCACGCCGTGCCGGTTGAGGCTCGTCCAGTCCCGCAGCATCGCGAAGAACGCGTCGTCGCCCAGCGTGCGCCGCAGCGCGTGCACAACGAGACCGCCGCGCTGGTACAGCCGGTCGTCGAACATCAGCTTCCGGGTCGGGTCGCCGAGGATCAGGTCCTGCGGCTGCCCGCCGAGCAGCGTGTGCGCGACGGCCGCGCGGGTGGCCGCGGCGGGGCCGCCGGCGTGCTCGGACCAGAGCCACTCCGCGTACTTGGCGAAGCCCTCGTTGAGCCAGATGTGCCGCCAGTCGGCGATCGTGACGCTGTTGCCGAACCACTGGTGGGCCAGCTCGTGCGCGATCAGCCGCTCGCGCTCCCAGCCGCCGCCGAGGTGGTTGGTGCCGAAGGTGGCGACGCCCTGCGCCTCCACCGGGACGTCCAGTTCCTCGTCGGCGAGGACGACCGCGTACTCGCCGAACGGGTACGGCCCGAAGACCTCGCCGAAGTAGCTCAGCATCTCGGGCTGCCGGGCGAAGTCCCGGGCGAACCCGTCGGCCAGCCGCTCCGGCACGTGCCCGGTCTGCGGCACGGCCGGCCGGGCGGCCAGCGGCACTGCCCGGTAGTGGCCGATCGACACCGTCACCAGGTACGTCGAGGTCGGCGCGCTCTGCTCGTACACCCAGGTCGTGCTGGACGCCCGGGTGGTGCGGGTCAGCAGCCGGCCGCTCGCCACCACGGTGAACGGGGACGGCGTGGTCACCGCGATCTGGTAGGTCGCCTTGTCGGCCGGCCGGTCGTTGCACGGGAACCAGGACGGCGCGCCGACCGGCTGGCTGGCCACCAGCGCGCCCTCGGTCAGCTCCTCCCAGCCCAGGCCGCCCCACGGGCTGCGCACCGGGCGAGGGTTGCCGGTGTAGTGCACCTCGACGGTGAACGCGGCGCCCGCCGCGAGCGGCTTCGCCGGGCGGATGCGGAGCTTGCCGGCGCGGTGGGTGTAGCGGGCGGCCCGGCCGTCGACGAGCACCCGCCCGATCCGGAAGTCGGCCAGGTCGAGCGCGAACTCCGCCAGGGCGGTGTCCGCGACCGCGCTCAGCCGGGCCGAGCCGGCCAGCCGGTTGGGGCCGGGCCGGTAGTCCAGCGTCAGCTCGTAGCGGTGCACCCGGTAGCGGTGGTCGCCGCTGTTCGGGAAGTACGGGTCCGGGGCGCCGGCGGCCGCGGGGGCGTGCTTGGACTTCACGGGGACGTGCGCTTCCTGCGGGCCGGGACGGGTGGTCGTCGAGGCGGTCATGACGTGGTCTGCCACACCTCGATGGGGTTGCCCAGCCACCGCGTGTCGGCGGGGACGGACTCGGCGCGCATCACCAGCGAGGCCGGGCCCAGCGTGCTGCGCGCGCCCACCGTGCTGCCGGGCAGCACGATTCCGCCCGGGCCCAGGGTGGCGCCCTCGCGGAGGACCACAGTATCCATCCGCATGATCCGGTCGTGGAAGAGGTGGGTCTGGACGACGCAGCCCCGGTTGATGCTGACGCCGTCGCCGAGGGTGACCAGGTCCGCCTCCGGCAGCCAGTAGCTCTCGCACCAGACGCCGCGCCCGACCTTCGCGCCGAGCCCGCGCAGCCACAGGTTCAGCACCGGCGTGCCCGGCACCGCGCCGACCAGCCAGGGCACCGCCAGCATCTCCACGAAGGTGTCCGCGAGCTCGTTGCGCCACACGAAGCCGCTCCACAGCGGGTGCTCCACCGCCCGGAACCGCCCGACCAGCAGCCACTTCGCGACCACCGCGACCACACAGGCCACCGCGCCGGCGCCCAGCAGCACCAGGCCCGACAGCAGCGCCGCGGTCAGCGGCGAGCCCGCCGCCAGCCAGGACAGCGCCGCCACCGTCAGCAGGCCCAGCGCCCCCGAGGCCAGCACCGGCACGACCCGGGCCACCTCGACCAGCCCGCGCGCCCACAGCAGCCGGGCCGGCGGCTCGTACGTCAGGCTCTGGTCGGCCTGGTCCGCCGAACGGGGCAGCCGCATCGGGGGCATGCCCAGGTACGAGCCGCCCTTCTTCGCCTTCGCCGGGGTCGCCGACAGTACGCCCACCAGGCCGCGCTTGGGCACCGAACGGCCCGGCGCGGTCATCCCCGAGTTGCCGAGGAAGGCCCGCTCGCCGACCTTCGCCTCGCCGAGCCGCACCCAGCCGCCGCCCAGCTCGTACGGGGCGATCAGGGTGTCGTCGGCCAGGAACGCGCCGTCGCCGACCGTGGTCAGGCTGGGCAGCGCCAGCACCGTCGAGACCTCGGCGTGCCGGCCGATCCGCATCCCGAGCGCCCGCAGCCACAGCGGCGTGACCAGCCCGGCGTACAGCGGGAAGAGCACCTCACGGGCCCGGTCCATCAGCTGGGTGACCGTCCAGGCCTGCCAGCCGACCCGCCCGTGCAGCGGGTGGGTGCCGGGCACCAGACCGATGCTGAGCAGCCGGACCAGCGCCAGCAGCTGCCCCGCGTACACCGCGCCGTACGCGAGGGTCGCGGGAAGCAGGCCGAGCAGCGCGCCGCCGAGCGCCGGGCCGAGCGCGTCGCCCTCGTGGACGAAGCGGGAGAGCACGGCGAGGCCGGCCAGGGCGGGCAGTGCCGGGAGCAGGCCGAGCACGGCACCGCTGGCGCCGTACAGCGCGGCCCAGCGGGCCCGGCGGTGCGGGCGCTCCTTGGGCCAGGTGCGCTCGGCGCGGCCCAGCTTGGCGGCGGGCGCGCCGCCCCAGCGCTGGCCGGTCGGCACCTGGCCGGTGACGCTGGAGCCGGCCACCACCTGGGCGCGCTTGCCGATCCGGGCACCGGGCAGCAGCGTCGAACGGGTGCCGACCACGGCGCCGGAGCCGACCTTGACCTGGCCGATCAGCAGCCGGTCGCCGTCCAGCCAGTAGCCGCACAGGTCCACCTCGGCCTCGACCGCGCAGCCGCGGCCCAGCTTGAGCATCCCGGTGACGGGCGGCAGCGAGTGCAGGTCGACGTCGGACGCGACCTTGCAGCCCAGCGCGCGGGCGTAGCGCACCAGCCAGGCGCCGGACAGCGAGGTGGCGCCGCTCAGCTCGGCGAGCCGCTCGGCGGCCCAGAGCCGCAGGTGGACGGCGCCGCCGCGCGGGTGGCTGCCGGGGCGCAGGCCGCGCAGCAGCAGCCGGGCGCCGCCCGCCGAGACCGCGAGCCGCCCCGCCGGGGTGTACAGGGCCAGCGCGCCCGCGCCGACCCACCACCAGGAGGCGGTGGGCGCCCACGGGTAGTCCCCGAGGTGCGTGAGCAGGTTCCCGGCCGCCAGCAGGGCGACCGTCCAGCGCAGGCCGACCACCGTGAACAGCGGGATCAGCAGGAGCAGCTGCAGCAGCTTGGCCCGGGTCGGCACCAGGGTGACGGTGCGGGCCTCGGCCCTGTCGGCGGCGGTGCGCTCCAGGTGCCGGGCGAGCTTGCGCAGCGTCGGGTTCTGGTAGATGTCGAGGACGGCCGCGCTCGGGTAGCGGGTGCGCAGCAGGGTGGTCAGCCGGGCGGCGGCCAGGCTGCCGCCGCCGATCGCGAAGAAGTCGTCGCGCGCGCCGCCGACCTTGATGCCGAGGATCTCGGACCACTGCTCGGCCAGCCACGCCTCGGTGCCGTACAGCTGCTCGCCGGGGCCGGCGGTCTCCAGGTCGGGCAGCGGCCAGGGCAGGGCGGCCCGGTCCACCTTGCCGGAGGTCCGGGTGGGCAGGGCCTCGACGGTGGCGAGCAGCGGGACGAGGGCGGCCGGCAGCTCGGCGCGCAGCCGCTCGACGGCCTGCTCGCGGTCGAAGCCGTCCTGGACCACCAGGTAGCCGACCAGCAGCTGGTTGCCGCCGCGCGCGGTCCGTACGGCGGCGGCCGCGCCCGCCACGCCGGGCAGGGCCTGCAGGGCCGCGTCGACCTCGCCGAGCTCGATCCGGCGCCCGCCCAGCTTGATCTGCTCGTCGGTGCGGCCGAGGAACAGCAGGCCGGCCGGGTCGGCCTGGACCAGGTCGCCGCTGCGGTAGGCGCGCTCCCAGCCCAGCGAGGGCAGCGGGGCGTACTTCTCGGCGTCCTTCTCCGGGTCGAGGTAGCGGGCCAGGCCGACCCCGCCGATCACCAGCTGCCCGGTGCCGCCGGGGGCGACCGGCTCGCCGGCCTCGTCCACCACGGCGAGGTCCCAGCCGTCCAGCGGCAGGCCGATGCGCACCGGGCCGTCGCCGGTGAGCAGCGCGGCGCAGGCGACCACGGTGGCCTCGGTGGGGCCGTAGGTGTTCCACACCTCGCGGCCCTCGGTGACCAGGCGCTGCACCAGCTCGGGCGGGCAGGCCTCGCCGCCGAAGATCAGCAGCCGCACCTCGTTCAGTGCCTCGGCCGGCCACAGCGCGGCCAGGGTCGGGACGGTGGAGACCACGGTGATCTCCTGCTCGGCCAGCCAGGGGCCGAGGTCGGCGCCGCTGCGCACCTGCGAGCGGGGCACGGGCACCAGGCAGGCGCCGTGCCGCCAGGCCAGCCACATCTCCTCGCAGGAGGCGTCGAAGGCCACCGACAGGCCGGCCATCACCCGGTCGCCGGGGCCGATCGGCTCGTCCTGGAGGAAGAGCGCGGCTTCGGCGTCGACGAAGGCGGCGGCGTTGCGGTGGCTGACGGCGACGCCCTTGGGCTTGCCGGTGGAGCCGGAGGTGAAGATGATCCAGGCGTCGTCGGCGGGGGTGGGGCGGCGTCCGACGGCGGGCGCGCGCTCGGCCGTGGTGGCGAGGGCACGGTCGGCGCCCAGCACGGCGGCGACACCGGCCTCGCCGAAGACCAGCTCGGCGCGCTCGTCCGGGTCCTCCGCGTCGACCGGCACGTAGGCGGCCCCGGCGGCGAGCACCGCGAGGATCGAGACGTACAGGTCGTTGGTGCCGGAGGGCACCCGCACGCCGACCCGGTCGCCGGGGGCGATCCCGGCGGCGGCCAGGCGGCGGCGCAGCTGCTCGACCTCGGCGGCCAGCGCGCGGTAGCTGAGCACGGCACGGCCGTCGTCCAGGGCCGGCTCGTCCGGGTGGGCGCGCACGGTGGCGTCCAGGACGTCCACCAGGGTGCGCGGCGCGGCGGCCGGGCGGCCCGGGAACAGGGCGCGCGGCGGCCGTGCGGTCTGCAGCGGTCGGCCGGGTTCGTTCGACTGGCTCGGTTCAGCTGTCATGGCAGCCCGTGCGCTCCTCGTCCTCGCCCCGTTCCGATCGATGCCCGGCCCTTGGGGGCGGTGGGACCACTCGCCGTAACCGGGTGACCCCACTCCGGGGCCGGAGCGGACAACCTGACCGATGGTAGCTCCGTATCTTCGGCGCTGCAGGAGGACGTGTGTGGCCAACTCGGCCGGAGGAGCGTGAATCTGACGTGACGTCAGATAGCAACTCGGGCTCGGTCAAACCAGTGTGACGACCGGTCAGTCGAATTGACGGTTCGTCAGATCGTATTTTCGATCGTGATCCACACCACAGCGAATGTTGCTCCCTCCGGGTGGCGGGCCCGGCGTTTCGGCCGTCCGTGGGCCCCTTTCGGCCCCGCGGCCCGGTCGGTCCGGGCGCCTTTCGGCCCTGCAGCCCGGTCGGTCCGGGCCCGCCACCGGGGGCGGGAGGGTCAGCGGAAGCGGTGCAGGTGCTCCTGGAGGAAGGCTTCCAGGGTACGCGGACTGCGCCCGGTGGCGAGGGTGTAGGAGCCGTCCGGGGTCTCCCGGCGGACCACGGCGAGCCGCTGGATCTCCACCACGTGGGCGGCGAGCCAGTCCGGCATCCCGGCCCGCGCGACCAGGTGGGCGTGCAGTTCGGCCGGGGCGAGGTCGAGGTAGCGGACCGGGCGGCCGAGCAGCTCGCCGAGCAGGGCGGTGAGCTCCGGGTGGCTGTAGGCCCGCCCGCCGGTGAGCGGATAGGCGCGGCCCGCCAGGTCCGGACGGGTGAGGACGTCGGCGGCGAGGTCGCCGATGTCCCGGACGTCCACGTAGTTGCAGCGCGCCGAGCCCGTCGCGCCGTGCACCACCCCGGCGGCGGCGATGCCGGGCGCCAGGAGCAGCAGCTTCTGCATGAACGCGTACGGGCGCAGGACGGTGGTGGTGACGTCGGAGGACCGCAGGCGCTCCTCGATCAGGTGGTGGCCGCGGGAGACCGCGACCGGGGAGTCCGGCTCCGCGGCGGGCGCGGAGACCTTCACGATGTGCTCCACCCCGCAGTCGAGGGCCGCGTCGATCGCGTTCAGCTCGTGGCGGACCTGGTCCGGGCTGTTGGCCATGGTGAGGAAGAGCTGGTGGGCGCCGTGGAAGGCGGTGCGCAGGGAGGCCGGGTCGGCGGCGTCGGCCGGGAACGGCTCGGTGAGGGCGAGCGTGCGCTCGTCCAGTCCGGCGGCCAGGCGGGCGGGGTCGCGGCTGAGCGCGCGGCTCGGGGCGCCGAGGGCGGTGAGGCTGCGCAGGGTGGCGCCGCCGGTGGCGCCGGCGGCGCCCATGATGACGATCATGATGTCTGCCTTTCGGGTCGGGGTGCGGTGTGTCGCGGTGCGGTGTGGAGCGGGTGCTGCGGTTCGCGGGTGCGACGGCTCCCGCGCCAGCGCCAGGTGGTGATGGTGGCGGCGATGGCGGCGGAGACCGGAAGGTCGATCGGCAGCCGTTTCGGCCACGGGCTGTCGGCGAGGGCCGGGACGTGCGGGAGCCAGCGCGCGGCGGCCAGGCCCACGGCGAGCCCCAGTACGGCGGCGGCCAAGCCGAGGGCGGCCGCCGCCACGGCGCGCGGGATCCGGGCGGGCCGGGTGCGGGGCGGGCGGCGGCGCAGCACGGCGCCGAGCGCGGCGGCCACGAGGGCCGAGGTGCCGCCGATGGTGGTGAGCGCGGCGACCACCAGTTGCCGCTGCCCGGTGACGGCTCCGCCGAGGCCGGCCGTCACGGCGGGCATGAGGTAGGCGACCAGGACCTCGCGCCACAGGACGAACGGCGGGGGAGCGCCGGGGGCCTTCTTGCTCATGGGGTGTCCTCACGTTCGGGGTGGTTGTTCCGGTGGATCTCATTAGGTGCCTAAGTATTTGTGCTTAGGTGCCTAACCAATGGGGCTTGAGAAAGGGCGGGCCGTCGGGCGGCCCGCCTACGGGGTCGGTCGGGGGTGCGGTCGGGGGTGCGGTTCGCGCCGGTCGGGGGTGCGGTTCGCGCCGGTCGGGGCCGGCTCGCGAGCGGTCCGGGGTCAGTCCGCGGTCAGCGCGTCGATGCCCGTGACCACCCGGGCCAGCAGGTCCAGGAAGGTGGTGCGCTCCTCGACGGAGAGGCCGGCGACCATCGCCTGCATCCGGGCGAAGTGCTCGGGTGCCACCTCGCGCAGCCGGTCGGCGCCGCGCGCGGTGAGGATCACCACGTTGCCGCGCCCGTCCTCGGTGGACGGGCGGCGGGCCACCAGGCCCTCCCGTTCCAGGCCGTCGACCAGGCCGGTCACGGTCGCCCGGGAGACGCCGAGGCTCGCCGCGAGCCGGGAGGGCGACTTCTCGCCGCCGTGGTCCTCCAGGTCGGCCAGCAGGCGGTAGCGGCCGGTGGAGAGCCCGAAGCGGCCGAAGTGCACCTCGCCGGCCTGGCCGAGCCGGGCGCCCGCCGCCATCAGCCGGGCCGCGACCAGGACCGCCTGCGGGTCGGCCGTGAGGCCGTAGCGGGAGATCTGGCGTCGGGCCTGGTCGAGGGTGGGAGCGCCGTGGTGGGCCTCGGGATGCTGCGTCACGAGAAGTAATATGGCGCCTAATCGGATGGCCCGTCAAGTGCGGGACCGAACCTTGCCCGGGCGGCACGGAGCCCGGGCCGGGGCCTATTGGGCCCGGCCGGACGGGCCCTGGGCGGCGCGGGGCGCGATCCGGGGCGGCGTCCAGTCGGCGTGCTTCAGGACGGTGCGGACCATCACGCCGGGCGGGGTGAGCCGGATCGCGGCGTTGCGCAGGCCGACCACCAGCGGGTTCGCGAGCTGCTGGCCCATCCGGCCGGCCCGGCGGGCGTCGCGGGCGACGGTCTGGCTGCGCGGCCGGCGGACCGCGTCGTAGCGGGCGAGCGCGTCCTCGACCGTCCGCTCGCCGGCGAGGGCCGCCGCCAGGGTCACCGCGTCCTCCAGGGCCTGGCAGGCGCCCTGGCCGAGGTGGGGCGTCATGGCGTGCGCGGCGTCGCCGAGCAGGGCGATCCGGCCCGCGACGTACGAGGGAAGCGGGGTGGCCAGCTCGTGGACGTCGTGGTGCAGCACCGCCTCCGGGCGGGTGGCGGCGAGCAGCGCGGGGACCGGTTCGTGCCAGCGCCCGAAGCGGCGGTGGACCTCCGCCAGCGGGTCGCGGTAGCGGACCCCGGCCGGGGCGTTGAGGACGGCGTGCCACTCGGCCGTGCCGTCCGGGAAGGCGATGTGGCCGAACTCGGCGCCGTGGCCCCAGCTGAGCTCGAAGTCTGCGGCCAGTCCGTCGACCGGGCGCTCGGTGATCGCCCGCAGCACCGTCGAGCCGCTGTACACCGGCCCGGGATGGGCGGGGAAGAGGCGGCGCCGGATGCGGCTGTTGATCCCGTCGGCCGCCACGAGCAGGTCGGCGTCCAGGGTGGTGGCCCCGTGGGTGACCCGGACCCGGGCGGGGTGAGAGGTGTCCGGGTCGGTCACCTCGGCTCCGACCAGCAGGGACCCGGCCGGCAGGGCCTCGCGCAGGATCCGGTGCAGGGCGGCGCGCGGAATGCCCACGATCGGCGCGCCCAGCTCCCGCTCCAGCGCCCGCCCGTCCATCGCCGCGAGCCGACGGCCGTCCGGCGTGCGGGTGCCGCCGGTGTACTGGCGGCGCGAGGCCGCCTCGACCGCGGCACCGACACCCAGGGCGGCGAGCGCGCGCATCCCGTTGGCGGCCAGGGAGATGCCGGCCCCCGCGTCGTCCAGGACGGCCGCCCGCTCGACCACGGTCACGTCCCACCCCGCCAGCCGGAGCCCGATCGCGGCCGCCAGCCCGCCGATCCCGCCCCCGACCACCACTGCACTGTTGCTGCCCATGCCCGGCCCTCCCGTGCCACACGCTGCTTTCTACAGATGTAGAAGGAGCGTACTACGGGCCTACGGGAGCCTCGGCGGGGCCAGGGAGGACCGCAGCGCGGGCCGGTTCCGGGCGCGCGGGCAGGACCGGGACCGCCGTACGCCGCCCGTACGGGCCCCGGGGGTGGTGCCGGTAGAAAGGGGGGATGCGCAGAGACGAGGAGCAGGGGCGGCCGGACCGGCGGACGGTGTTGGCGGACGCGGCGATCGGGGTGCTCGCGGACCTGGGGGTGCGCGGGCTGACCCACCGGGCGGTGGACGCGGCGGCGGGGCTGCCGACCGGCACCACCTCGGCCTACCTGCGGACCCGGCAGGCGCTGCTCACCGCGCTGGTGCGCCGGCTCGTGGAGCTGGACCAGGGGGAGCTGCAGGTCATGGGCGAGCTGGTGCCCGTCCGCTCCGTGGAGGAACTGGTCGATGGCATAGCTGAGTTGATGCGGCGTCGGCTGTCCGGGGAGGGGCGGCGGCGCTCGCTGGCGCGCTACGCGTGCGCGGTGGAGAGCGTGCGCGATCCCGAACTGCGGGAGATCCTCGTGCCGCGGGAGAACGCGGGCCGCGCCGCCGTCCGGGCCTTCCTCGCCGAGCGGGGCGTGTCGGACCCGGACGGACGGACCGCCACGCTGCTCGCCTGCATCGACGGTCTGGTCTTCGACCGTCTGGTGGGCGGGGGAGAGCCCGGGGCCGACGAGATCCGGGGGCTGGTGGCGGCCGCGCTGCGCGGGGCGGCCGCGGTCTGACCCCGCCCTCGCCCCCGCCCTCGCCCCCGTACCCGGCGGCGACCGCGCGGATCGACCTCGATTGACCAATCGTCAGGTCAACCAACCGTCAAGTCGGTTCATTCACAGAATAATCTGCGGTCAACGGAATGGTGTGCGGAGAATTTGCGCTGCCCCGAGGTCTTCACACGGAGATCTCCGACTGACAGTCTGGGGCAGCCCTTTTCAGGACCGAGGAGGTTCCTTGTCCCGCATATCCACGATGGCCGGAGCGGTCGCCTGCGCTCTCGCACTTGTCACCGGTTCCGCCGTCGCCGCGTCGGCGGCGCCGGTCGACCAGGCCCCGGGCCTGGCCGAGGCGAAGGTCGACCCCGTTGCCTGGACCCCGTGCAACCCCGACCCGAGCAAGCCGGACCCGGGCATCTACGACTGCGCCGTCTACCCCGTGCCGCTGGACTACGACAACCCGTCGGGCGAGAAGATCGGCATCGCGATGATGCGGCGCCGGGCGAGCGACCCGTCGAAGCGGATCGGCTCGCTGTTCCTCAACCCGGGCGGCCCGGGCGGCAGCGGCTACCTGTGGGCGACGACCAGCCGCTTCGGCCCCGAGGTGCAGGCGAAGTTCGACCTGGTCGGCTTCGACCCCCGCGGCGTGGCCCGGAGCAACCCGCTCAAGTGCTTCAAGACCCAGGAGGACGCCGACGCGGTCAACAACCGCATGGTCGGCGTTCCGGTCACCAAGGCCGAGGTCAACGAGACGCTGGACGCGGACCAGGACTACACGGACGCCTGCAGCAAGAACGCCGGCCCGCTGATCGAGCACATGTCGACCATCAACGTGGTGCGCGACCTCGACCGGATGCGCCGCGCCGTCGGTGACTCCCAGCTCACCTTCGCCGGCTTCTCCTACGGCACCCTGATCGGTTCGACGTACGCGAACATGTACCCGAACAAGGTCCGCGCGGTCATCATCGACGGCAACGTCGACCCCAACCTGCGCCTGCACAACGGCCTGGAGTACGACCGCCAGCGCGCGGGCGGCTTCGAGCTGGCCCTGGACGAGTTCCTGAAGCGCTGCCAGGCGGCCGGCGCCCCGCGCTGCGCCTTCGGCGAGGGCGACACCCGGGCCAAGTTCGACGAGCTCCGCGACCACCTGCGGACCAGCCCGATCACGCTGGCGAACGGCACCCAGGTGACGCTGTCCAGCTTCACCAGCGAGGTCGCCGGCGCGCTGTACTCGCAGGCCAAGCTGGCCCCGCTGGCCAAGTCGCTGCAGGCGACGTACCAGGTGCTGCAGAAGCCGAACGCCGCCACCCTGCTGGCCCCGAAGGCGAACGTCGCGGAGGAGGACGCCAACCTCCTCACCGTGAACCTGCCGCGGGCGCTGCGGGAGGCCCCGGCGGACTCCGAGTACACCGCCGACGACTCCTACATGGGCGTCAACTGCCAGGACAAGCCGTACCCGTCGAACGACCGCGTGTTCGCCAACGTGGCCAAGACCTGGGAGCAGGAGTCGCCGACCTTCGGCCGCTACCAGGCCTTCGACGCGCCCGCCTGCGCCAGCTGGCCGGCCCCGGCCCGGGACGCCGAGCGCTTCTCCGGCCCGTGGAACAAGAAGACCTCCAACACCGTGATGGTCATCGGCAACCTCTACGACCCGGCGACCCAGTACAAGTTCGCGCAGCGGATGCAGCAGGAGCTGGGCAACGCGGTGCTGGTCAGCGTCGACTCGATCGAGCACTGCGCCGTCGGCCGGAGCAAGGCGCTGAACGACCTGGTCACCCGCTACCTGGTGGACGGCACCGCGCCGAAGCCGGGCCAGCTGCTGAAGCCGGACGCGGAGATCTTCCCGGCGGTCTGAAGGCCCGGACGTGTGAGGGCCTGAAGGCGTGAAGGCCTGAGGGCCTGAGAATCCCCGGGCCTCACGAATCGAGGTGACGGTTGTGGTGGTCGGCGGGCGCCGGCCACCACAACCGTTTTTCCGGTCCGGAGCACTCCTGGAACTCCCTGAGCTTTCGGGGAAATCAGTGGAAGATCGCCGTCGAACATCCTGGGGGACGGGGTGGCGAATCGTCACACCCTCTCCCCGCAGCTCTTCCCCGGTCGAATTGCCGGGTCGGCACACGAACCAGCCGGCTGCCGATCGGATCGGATTCCCGCGATTTACGCGGCCTGCTCCGCCTCCGCCTCGACGATCCGCCCGTCCCGGAGCTCGATCACGCGGTCGGCGAGTTCCATCAGCGTCGGGTCGTGGGTGGCGACCAGCACCGTGACGCCCTCGCTGCGCACCACCGCGCGCAGCAGCTCCATGATCGAGCGGCCGGTCTCCGAGTCCAGCTGGCCGGTCGGCTCGTCGGCGATGATCAGGCCCGGCTCGTTGGCCAGCGCGCGGGCGATGGCGACGCGCTGCTGCTGGCCGCCGGAGAGTTCGCCGGGGCGCTGGTTGGCGTGGTCGGCCAGGCCGACCAGGGCCAGCAGGGTGTGCGCCCGCTCCTCGCGCGCGGCCGCCGCGACCTTGCGCAGCCGCATCGGCACGCCGACGTTCTCGGCGGCGGTGAGCATCGGGATCAGCCCGAAGGACTGGAAGACGAAGCCGATCCGTTCCCGCCGCAGGGCGAGCCGTCCGTCCTCGTTCAGCCCGCCGAGGTCGATGCCGTCGAGGGAGATGCCGCCGGCGGTGGGGGAGTCCAGGCCGCCGACCAGGTTGAGCAGGGTGGTCTTGCCGGAGCCGGAGCGGCCCTTGAGCGCGGTGAGTTCGCCGCGGCCGATCGTGAAGGAGACGCCGCGCAGGGCGTGCACGGCCCGCTCGCCGGTGCCGAAGCTGCGTCGGAGATCGGTCACGGCCACCATCGGCGCGGTGGTCGTGGCGGTGACGGTGGCGGCCTGGTCCTGCGTCATGCGTCGTCCCCCCAGTGGGCGTGGTTGCCCGGTTCCGTTCGGCTCTACGGGTGCGGCGGCTCCGCGGGTTCAGGATTCCGGGAACGGAATCCGCGCGGACGGAGTGTGTGCCGGTCGAAGGAGCGTGACGGAGCCGGAGTTGTGAAGTGTGCATGGCATTTCAATGGGGCATCCCGGCCGGGATGCTATCAATGATGGAATTTGCTCACTGCTTACTTGATTCGCGCAAGTCCCTTCCGTTCCTGGACTGTTTCTGACAGCATCGTCCGCTATCCGGTGATCGAATGCCGGTGATCAATGCGCCGGTGCGCCCTCGAAGTGTCCGCCCGTGGCCGATTTGTGCCCGGAACGGATCGATGGGCGGGGCCGGTCGACGCTACCGGGGACGTAATCCGGGGGAGGAACTCGATGCTCGGCTTCGTCGTGCGCAGACTGCGCGGACGACTGCCGCTGGCTGCTGCCGTCCTGCTGACGGTACTGATCACCACGGCGGTGCTGACCGCCCTGGTGACCTTCAACAGCGGCGTCGGTCAGGCGGGTCTGCGGCAAACGCTCCAGGGGCCGGGCCATGCCCGGACCACCGTGGTGGTGACCGCCGAACACGGCCTCGAAGAACGGCAGAAGGACGAGGAGGCGCTCGCCTCCTACCGGCAGAAGCTCTTCGGCGGGCTGCCCGTCCACACCGACAGCCTGCTGCGCAGCCGCTCCTACGGCCTCCCGGGCGGCGGCGACGCCGCCCCGGCCGGAAGCGCGACGGCCGGTCAGTCCGGCGCGGCCAAGGTCGACCTGACGGTCCTCGCCGACCTCGACCGCACCCGGGTGCGGCTCACCGCCGGCGCCTGGCCCGAGGCCGTCGGCGGGCCGGTCCAGTCCGCCGCTCCGCAGGTCGCCGTCCCGCAGGCCGTGTTGGCCCGCCTCGGCCTGACGGCCCAGGCCCTGCCCACGGACGTCCGGCTCGCCGACCGGGTGGACGGCAAGCCGCTGACCGTCCGGATCACCGGCACCTACCGGGCCGCCGACCCGTTCGCCCCGTACTGGCACATCGACCCGGTCGGCGGTCACGAGATCCAGACCGGCGGGTTCACCACCTACGGCCCGATGCTGGTCGACCCGAGTGCCTTCACCGCGGGCGGCCTGCCGCAGAGCAGCCGCGGCTGGCTGCTCGACGCCGACTTCGCGGGCGTCGACCAGGGCGCGGCCGAGGCCATCGGCGGCCGGGCCCAGCTCCTGGCCGACGATCTGCGGAAGACCTCCGGCCTCGCCGCGAGCACGGAACTCCCGGATGTGGTCCGTGAGTTGAAGGCCAGTCTGATGGTCGCCAGGTCGACCCTGCTGATCGGCGCCCTGCAACTCGCCGTGCTCGCCGCGGCGGCCCTGCTGCTGGTCGTCCGGCTGATCTCGGCTCGCCAGGAGCGGGAGAACGAACTGCTCGCCGCCCGCGGCGCCTCCGGCAGCCGGCTCGGCGGCTTCACCGCTCTGGAGTCGGTGCTGCTCGCCCTCCCCGCCGCGGTGCTCGCCCCCGTGCTCACACCGTTCCTGGTCCGCGTCCTGGCCGGCCTCGGCCGGTCCCACCAGGTCGCCCTGGACACCCAACTGCGCTGGACGCTCTGGCCGGTGGCCCTGGTCTGCGCCGTCGGCTGCGTCGTCCTGGCCACCGTGCCGAGCCTGCTGCGCGGCGCCGGCGCCGCCCTGCGCCGCCGGGCCGGCCGCCGCCAGGCGGTGGTCTCCGGCATCGCCCGCAACGGCGGTGACCTCGCGGTGCTCGCCCTGGCCGCGCTCGCCTACCAGCAACTCGACCAGTACGGCGGCGGGCTGTCCGCCGACTCCTCCGGCGACCTCGGCGTCGACCCGCTGCTGGTCGCCACCCCCACCCTGGCACTGTGCGCGGGCACCCTGATCGTGCTGCGGCTGCTGCCCGTGGTCGCCCGGCTGGGCGCCCGGGTCGCCGCCCGCGGCGACGGCCTCGGCCCGGCCATGGTCGGCTGGCAGCTGGCCCGTCAGCCCGCCCGGGCCACCGGACCGGTGCTGCTGCTGGTGATGGCCGTGGCCACCGGAGTGCTCGCGCTCGGCCAGCACGCCACCTGGACCGCCTCCCAGCGCGACCAGGCCTCCTTCGACACGGCCGGCGGCCTGCGCGTCTCCGCCGCGCGCACCTCGCTGATGGGCCAGGGCGGCCACTACGACGCACTGCCCGGTGGCGACCGGCTGATCCCGGTCGACCGCGAGGAGCAGACGCTGTCGAACGGCACCGGCCAGATCCTCGCGGTGGACTCCGCCGCCCTCGCCGGCCGCGTCCCGTTCCGCGCCGACCTGCTCGGCGGGGCCGACCCGGCGAAGGTGTTCGGCACGCTCGCCCAGCCCGCGCCGACCGGCGCACAGGCCGGCGTCCCCCTGCCCGGCCGTCCGCTGCGGATCGACGCCGACCTGGCCCTCCGGCAGGTGTTCGACACCAGCAGCGCGCGCCCGCCGCTCCCGTCCCCGCCGGAAGTGACGCTGCTGCTGCGGGACCGCTTCGGCTACGTCCACAAGGCCCCGTTCGTCGACCTCCCGGCCAGCGGCGAGCAGCGCGTCTCGGCCCCGCTGAGCGCGCTCGTCGACGCCCCGGTGGGCGCCGCCGCCGCGCCGCTGACCCTGGTCGGGGCGACCGTCTCCTTCGGCGACCGGGTCGTCGGAGAGGTGACCGTCGGCCGGCTGGCCGTCTCGGACAGCGCGGACGGGCCCGCGACCGACGTCCCGGTACCGGCCGGCCTCTCCTGGAAGGGGGGCGTGGTCGACGGACCGGCCCTGCGGCCCGGAGCCGCGCCGCCCGTCACCGTACGGCCCGAACCGGCCGACGCCGCGCGGCTGATCACCGTCGACTACGCCTCGGAGAAGGTCCCCCTGCGGGCCGTCGTCGGCATCGCGGGCGCGGAGGCGCCGAACGTCCTGAGCGGCGTCGCCACCCGGGACTACCTGAAGCTCGTCGGCGCCTCGGTCGGCGACGTCGTCCGGGTGCCGATCGCCGGCGCCGTCGTCCAGGTCAGGATCACCGGGGCGGTCCCGGCCGTGCCGGCGACCGGGCCCGACGCCCTGGTCGTCGACCTGGCCACCACCGCGCGCCTGTTGGCCGCCCAGGGCCGCACCCTGCCCAGCCGCGCCGAGTGGTGGCTGCCCGCCGCCGCGCCGGGCGACCGCGCCCCGGCCGAGCTGGCCGCCGCGCTGCGGGCCGCCCCGGGCTCCCAGGACGTCCGGCTGTACGACGAGGTCTCCGAGGGGATGCTCAGCGACCCGGTGGGCGCCGCCCCGCAGAACGCGCTGATGGCCATCGCGCTGGTCACCGCCCTGCTCGCCGCGATCGGCTTCGTCGCCGCCGTGGCCGGCTCCGCCCACGAGCGAGCCCGGGACTCCGCGCTGCTGCTCGCCCTGGGCGCGCCGCGCAAGCAGGTCACCCGCACCGTCGCCGCCGAACAGGCGCTGCTGGTCGGACTCGGCGGGGTCGTCGGACTGGCCCTCGGCGCCCTGCTCGTCCACCTGATCGTCCCGTTCGTCGTCCTGACGCCCGCCGCCCGCCGTCCGAGGCCCGAGGCGCTGATCACGCTGCCCGTCGGCCAGGCCCTGCTGTTCGCGGCGGCGATCGCCGTCGCCCCGCTGCTGTCGGCCTTCCTCATCGGACGTCGCCGTCGAGACGTGGCCAATCGGCTGCGCCACGTGGAGGAGATGTGACCACCCAGGCCGGCACCCGCGTGCCCACCACCGACACCGCCCACCGCCCCGCCGGCTGGGTCCGCACCAGGCTGCGGGCGAACCCGCTCGCCGCGCTGCTCATGGCGGCCCTCACGCTCGTCACGGTGTTCCTGGCCGCGGCCTTCCCCCGCATCGCGGACCGGGGCGCGGACGCGGCGCTCCAGGACTTCGTCCGCCAGAAGGGCCTCGTCCAGAGCAGCCTGCAGACCACCTCCAAGGTCCTCGCCGACGACGACGCGGGAAAGCTCGACCGGGTGCAGCAGACCCTGGTCGAGACGGTCGGCCGTGCACTCACGCCGGACCGGTCGGGCGAGGCCCACGGCGCCCGCGCCCTGAGCCCCCGCACCATGGGCAACCCGGGATACGCCCGGATCGCGGAGAAGGCCCTCCCGGACCTCAGCCTGCTCTACCTGCACGAACTGCCGGGCCGGGCCACCCTCACCGACGGCACCTGGCCGACCCCCGGCGTCACCGGCAGCCCGCTGCCGATCGTGATCAGCAAGAAGGCCGCCGAGACGATCCGCATCAAGCTCGGCGACGTCATCGACAACGGCGAGGAGGGCTCGGGCGTCAAGCGGACCACCGTGGTGGTCGGCTTCTACCAGGCCAACGACCCCCTGGACCCGTTCTGGGACGACCTAGGCTGTTCGGTCCGCGCCTGCCTGCGGACCGACCCCGACAACGAGCACTGGACGACCAGCGGGTTCGTCGACGGCGGCAGCCTGCCGGCGATGGCGCACTGGGGTTCGAGCGCCGAGATCTTCTGGCGGCTGCCCGTCGACCCCGCGTCGCTGCACGCCGACCGGATCGACCGCACCCGCAGCGCCATCAGCTCCCTCCTGACCGGCCGCGACGCCACCGCCCTGGTCGGCGCGACCGGGCGCACCGACCTGCACACCAGCTCCAACCTGCCGGAAATCCTCAGCCGGGCGGACGCGCGCTACCGGGCCGCGCTGCCGCTCAGCGCGATCGGCCCGGCCGGCGTGGCGGGCGTCGCCACCGTGGTGCTGTTCCTGGCCGCCGCCCTCACCACCGACCGGCGCGCCGCCGAGATCAGGCTGCTCCGGGCCCGCGGCGGTTCCGCCGCCGGGGTGCTGCGACGGCTGATCGGCGAGGGCGCCGTCACCGTCCTGCCGGCCGCCGTGCTCGGAACGGCCCTCGCCCTGGTGCTGCTGCCCACCCCCCGCTGGGACCGCTCGGTGCTGACGGCCCTGGTGGCGACCCTGATCGCGCTGCTGGCCTTCCCGGCCCGGACGGCCCTGCTGTGGGCGCGCCGGCGGGCGGCCGGCGGCCGGCGCCGACTGGTCGGCGAACTCGCCGTCCTGGCGGTCACCGCCGCGGCCGTGGCGGAGGTCCGGCGCCGGGGCGTCGGCACCGGCGCCGACGCCGGCGTGGATCCGCTGCTGGTCGCCGCCCCGCTCCTGCTCGCCGTCACCGGGGGGCTGCTGCTGGCCCGGATCGAACCGGTGCTGGTCGGCTGGCTGGCGGCCCTGGCCGGCCGGGGCCGCAGCCTGATCGGCTTCCTCGGGCTGGCCCGCGCCGCCCGTGACAGCTCGGGCCGCCGCAAGCCGTCCGTGCTGCCGCTGCTCGCCCTGCTGATCGCCGTCACCACGACCGGCTTCGGCGCCACCGTGCTCGACACCGTCGACCACGTGCGGACCCGCGCCGCGCGCATCGCCACGGGCGGGGACATCGGCGTCTCCCTCCCGGGCTACGCCGGCCTGACCGACGAGTTCACCAAGACCGCCGGCGCCCTGCCGGGCGTCCGCGCCTCGACCGCGGTCTGGGTCGAGCCCAAGACCCGCATCCTCGGCGCCGACCAGACCTACACCGAGGCCTACCTGGTGATGGTCGTCGATCCGGCGGCGTACGCAGAGATCGCCCGGACCCTGGGAGCCGGCGAGTTCGACCCGGCGAAGCTGGCCGGGGCGGCCGGCGGCCGGGACACCCCGGTGCCCGCCCTGGTCAGCCGCGACCTGGCCAAACGCCTGGCCGAAGGGTCCTCCCAGGTGCGCACGCCCAACGGCAACGACCTGCGCCTCACCGTCGCCGCGACGGTCGGCGCTACCCCCGCGCTGCCGGACCCCGGAAAGCCCTTCGTGGTCGTTCCGGCCGGCCCCGCCTGGGAGCGACTGCCGGACGCCAGGCGGGTGAACCAGTGGTTCGCCGTCGGCGACGTCGACCCCGAAGGGGTCAGGACGGCCCTGCGGGACAACAGCGGGGCCCGGCCGGTCGGCCTGGCCAAGCTGATCGCGGACGACGCCGCGGCCGGCGGCAAGGCCACCCACGGCCTGCCCGCCGGATACACCGTGCACAGCAGCCGGGAGACCGCCGCCACCCTCGGCGACGACCCGCTGCAGCACGCCGCCGGTCGGCTGTTCTGGTACGCGGCCGCCGCCGGAGCCGGGTACGCCCTGCTCGCCGTCCTGCTCACGCTGTTCCGGGCCGCGCCCGACCGTACGGCCGTGCTCGCCCGGCTGCGCACCATGGGCCTGCGGCCCCGTCAGGGCCTGGCGCTGATCGTCATCGAGGCGCTGCCGCAGACCCTGGCGGCGGCCATCGGCGGCGGGCTGGTCGCGGTGGCGGCGGTCGCCCTGCTGGGCGGCGGCTTCGACATCTCGACGCTGGTCGGCGCCAGGGTCGGGGAGGTCATCACCCCCGCGCTGATGCCGGTGCTGCTGCCCACCGCGGGCCTGGCCCTGCTGGTCGGCCTCGGGGTGGTGCTGGAGACGCTGATCGCCGGCCGGCGCCAGATCGCCACCGAACTGCGGGCGGGGGAACAGGCGTGACGGCGGAACCCGCGGCGCGGGCCGCGGCAGTGGAGGACGCCGGGAGCCGGCCCGGCGGGGCCGTCCTTGCCCGCCAAACCGTCCGTACCCGCGAAACCGTCCGTACCCGCGAAACCGTCCGTACCCGCGAAACCGGCCGTGCCGGTGAAACCGTCCGAACCGGCGGAACCGTCGGTAGCAGCCAGACCGTCGAGACAGGAGACGAGCGGTGAACAGCACCCCCCAGGGGCCGACGGCCGTCGCGACCCCCAGCCTGCAGGAACTCCGGCAGCGGGCGCTCGCCGCCGCCTCGCCCAAGGCGTACGGCGAGGGCGCGGCCATCGTCTGCGACCGGCTGGTCCGGATCTTCAGTACCGAGGGCGTCGAGGTCCAGGCGCTCCAGGGCCTGGAACTGACCATCCGGCAGGGCGACCTGGTCGCCCTGGTCGGCGCCTCCGGCAGCGGCAAGTCCACCCTGCTCACCATCCTCGCCGGGCTGGACGTGCCGACCGCCGGCACCGCCACCGTGGCCGGCTGCGACCTGCTGGAGATGTCCGCCAAGGAGCGGCTGCGCTACCGGCGCGAGGTGGTCGGCTTCATCTGGCAGCAGACCGCCCGCAACCTGCTGCCGTTCCTCACCGCCGCCGAGAACATCGCCCTGCCCATGCAGCTGCGCGGCCGCCGGTCGGGCGCCGGCGGATCGAAGCAACAGACTGCCCGGGTAGCCGAGTTGATGGAGGCGCTGGAGATCGGCGACCTCGCCCGCCGGCGCCCCTCCGAGCTCTCCGGCGGCCAGCAGCAGCGGGTGGCGATCGCGGTGGCGATGGCCAACAACCCGCCGGTGCTGCTCGCCGACGAGCCCACCGGTGAGCTGGACTCCGAGACCGCGGGAGTGATCTTCGAGGCCTTCCGCACCGTCAACCGCGAACTCGGCGCCACCGTCGTCATCGTCACCCACGACCCGATGGTGGCGGGCGAGGTGCGCCGCACGGTCGCCATCCGGGACGGGCGGACCAGCAGCGAGGTGCTGCGCCGCACCGTGACGGACGAGCACGGCGAGGAGTCGGTGAACGAGCGCGAGTACGTGATGCTGGACCGCACCGGACGGGTCCAGCTGCCGGTCAAGTTCCTGGAGGCGCTGGGCATGGAGCACCGCGTCGCGGTCGACCTCGCGGCCGACCACATCGAGGTGCGCCCGGACGACATCGCGGGGCACTGACCGCCCTCCGGCGGGTGGGCGGCGTCAGCCGTCGCCCATCCGCCGGAAGAGGCCGCTGTCCTCGGCGTCCGTCCGGAGATCGGACGGCGCCTCCGGGGCGGCACGCTCGCCGCGGGGGGCGGCCGTGCACCGGGCGAAGACGATCAGGGCACTGGCCGCCACGGCGAGGATGCCCACTGCGGTCAGGACGCGGAGCCAGGTCAAGGTCGTGCCTCCCGGGTACGGTGCGGGGAACGTTGCCCGGGAGGTATCGGCAGGTGGGCCCGCACGGTCGAGTGCCCACGGACGGTTTTCCCGCCGGGTGCCGCGCGAGAGGTTGCCCGTGTGGGCGCTCGGAGCACTCGCGGGGCGCGTCACGCTCCTTCGCACGCCCCTGCGGTGGCGGCGGCCCGGCCGGTGTCGTCGGTGTCCGTCAGGGCGCCGTCCGCCGTGCGGGCTTCGGCGTCCGTCAGGGCGCGCAGGAGGCCGAGGTCCGGCTTCCCGAGGCCGTTCAACGGGATGGCGGGCAGCAGTAGGACGGTGTCCGGCGCGCACCGTGTGCCGTGCTCCCGGCTCCAGCGCCGCAGTTGGTCCGCCGTCGTCCGGGAGCCGTCCGCCAGGGCCACCGCCGCGTGGACGCGCTCCAGCCGGTCCGGGTCGGTGGTCGTGAACATCACCGCCTCCCGGACGTCCGGGTGGGCGCGCAGCGGCTCCTCCACCTCGCTGGGGAACACATTGTGCCCCTCGACGATCGCCATCGGATCCCGCCGCCCGGCCACCGTCAGATAGCCGGCCGCGTCCAGGCTGCCCAGGTCGCCGGTGTGCAGCCAGCCCTCGCGCAGCACCCGGGCGGTCGACTCCGGATCGCGCCAGTAGCCGACCATGGCGGTCGGCGTCCGGACGCAGATCTCCCCGGTCCGGCCGGGCGGCAGCGGCGCACCGTCCTCGTCCAGGATCCGCACCCCGGTGTCCGGGTACGGCCGGCCGGCGGTGGACAGCAGCCGCGGGTCCAGGTGCTCGTCCGGGCTCAGCCGGGCGACCGGCCCGCACTCCGTCAGGCTGTAGGTCTGGTGCAGGACCCGGCCCAGCCGCCGGGTCGCCTCCGCCAGCCGCCGCGGCGACGGCCGGCAGCCGGTGTAGCCGACGCGCCGCAGACTGCCGGTGTCGGTCACGGGCAGCAGCGGGTGGTCCAGCAGCCGGTAGAGCAGGTGCGGCGGCAGGTACAACCGGGACACCCGGTACCGCTCCACCGACGCCAGCACGGACCCGGCGTCGAACCCGTCCTGCAGCACCACCGTGCCGCCCGCGGCCAGCGCGAGGTCCGCCGTCGTCCCGCCGCCGTGGCAGAGCGGCGTGCAGAGCAGGAAGGTCGAGCCGGACAGCAGCGGTGGGCGCGGCGGCCGGGCGAAGCGGCGCAGCACGCCTTTCGGCCGGCCGGTGGTGCCGCCGGTGAAGCGCACCGCCATCACGTCCTCCGGCCGGTACCGGGGTTCGAGCGGGGCGGGGGAGCAGTCGGCGGCGAGGTCCAGCAGGTCCTCCCCGAGCCCCAGCGGTGCCGGGCCGAGGGCGAGGAGGCGGGCTCCGGGCACGGCGCGCGCGATCCCTTCGGCCGCGGCCCGGCAGCGCAGCGGATCGAAGACCAGCGCCGACGTCCCGGCGAACTCGGCCAGCGCCACCTGCTCCAGGACCGGCCCGTCGGGGTACGGCATGGCCACCCGGCAGCCCAGCAGGTTCGCGGACAGTCGGACCAGCAGCGCCTCCGGCCGGTTCCCGGCCAGCACCGTCACGCCGTCCCCGCGCCCCAGCCCGACCCGTGCCAGCGCCCGGGCGCCGCGGTGGACCGCGTCCAGGCAGGCCTGCGCGGTGAGCGCGGTGCCGTCCCCGGACCGGATCGCCACCCGCCCCGGATCCCGCGCCAGCCCGTCCAGTACCAGCCCGGTGTACGTCGGACCCGTCTCGACCACGGCCCTGCCCCCTTTCTGAGGGTGCGTCAGCCTAGTGGACGGGCGGCCCCGGAGATGCACGGCGGTCGACCGGAGCCCCACGAGCATCGCCGACCGGCCGGAGCCGGGCGCCGGGTACTCGGGAGCCGGGCGCCGGGAGCGCGGGCGCCGTACGGGTCCGGGCCCGGCCCGGCGGCGGGTACCGCGGGGGCCGGCCGGGCGGGCCGGCCGGGATTGTTAGGGTTCCCGGTCGGACGTGAACGGGGAGACCGGTGGGCAGCGGAGTGGATGCGGTCGTGGTGCCGCGCGGGGTGGTGGACCTGCGGGGCGAGGCCGGGGCGGGCTTCGTGGTGGCCTACCCGGCCGATGCCGTGGTGGTGGTGTCGGGCCTGCCGGGCGCCGGGAAGAGCACGTTGCTGCGCCGGTGGTCCGGGGCGGCGGTGCGCGCGGTGGACCCGCGGACGGTGCACGAGGCCTGCGAGGCGGTGATGCCGGCCGGCCTGCCGTACGCGGTGTACCGGCCGTGGGCGCGGCTGGAGCACTTCCGGCTGCTGCGCGCCTCGGTGCGGCGCGGCGGTCCGCTGCTGGTGCACGACTGCGGCAGCCGCGCCTGGATGCGGCGCTGGCTCGCCCGGGAGGCGGGCCGCCGGGGCCGCGAGCTGCACCTGGTGCTGCTGGACGTCGGCGCGGCCACCGCGCTGGACGGCCAGCGGGCCCGCGGCCGGCACGCCTCCGCCCGGGTGTTCGCCCGCCACCACCGGGGCCTGGAGCGGCTGTTGGCCGCCTTCCCCCGGCAGGCGCGGTCGGCCGGGCCGATGCCGACGCCCGAGGCCTCGTCCGTGCTGCTGCTGGACGCGGTCTCAAGGTCCCGGGCGGCGGCGGTGCGGTTCGGCCTGGATGACGCCGGCGCCGGCCTCGGTGGAGGCGCCGGTGCCGGCGACGGTGACGGCGGCGGGGTGCCGGGGGCGGGCTGACCTCAGCGGCGGGCGCGGCGCTCCGCCTCCGCGTGCCACCAGCCGGGCGGGGACGGTCCGTCGACGGTGGCGGAGGGCTGCTCGGGGTGGAGCCCGAGCGGGCGCAGCGCCTCGGCGGCGACCTGAACCTCGACCCGGCACTGCCGGCGGCCGTCCGGGCCGGTCCCGCAGGTCAGGCCGTAGCGCACGGCGCCCTCGGAGAACGGCATCCAGTCGATGCCCCGGTCACGCAGTCAGGCGCGGACGACGGCCGGCAGGGTGGGACGGCCGGGCAGGCTCCGGTGGGCGGCGATGGTGATCCACTCGGTGTCGGGCTCGCTCATGGGAGCCATGATGCCACCGGTTCGGGCCGGAACGGGAGGGGATTCCCGGGGCAGGACCGGCGGTCGCGCGGGTGTTCCCAAGCCTCGGGTGCCCTCCTAGCGTGGATCCGGTGATGGTCTATCTCCTGGGGGTGGAGGACCTCGCCGTCACCCGGTGCGGGTACTCCCCGTTGCACGAGACGGTGTGCAGCCTGCGACTGCGCGGCCGACCCGGCGGGTTCCCCGAGCAGCGTGGCTGGGCGGCCTCCTGGGCGCGCGACTACGCGGGCCTGGACACCGAACTGCTGGACGCCCTGGTGACGCCGAGGGGCTTCGCGCCGGACGTGCTGACCCCGCGCCCGCGCGGCTGCCGGCCCTGCATCCAGGACGAGTTGCCGCTGCTCGCCGCCGTACCGCCCGACCGGCTGCCCGCCGGCTTCCGGACGGCCTACGCGTGCGACGGGAGCCCGCTGCCGCCGGTGCTCGACCTGCTGCTCGACGATCCGTACGCGCTGCGCGGCCGGCTGGTCTCCGCGCTCGGCGAGTACTGGACGCGCTGCCTGGAGCCCGCCTGGTGGCCGCGCGCCCGGACGGTGCTGGAGGCCGACCTCGCCTACCGGGGGCGGCGGCTCGCCGAGTGCGGCCCGGTCGGGCTCTTCGCCGACCTGGACCCGGGGATCTCCTGGGCGGACGGCGCGCTGCGGATCCGCGGCGGCGCGCGCGGGGCGCCCGCGCCGGCCCGGCGGGAGCCGGTGGCCGGGCGCGGGCTGGTCCTGATGCCCACGCTGTTCGCCGACCGTGCGCTGTGCGAGGCCGCGGCGGGCGGCGCGCCGGTGGTGGTCTACCCGGCCCGGGGCCGCGGCACCATGGCCGAGGGGACCGAGCGGGTCGAGGGGCCGGACACCGGCGCGGCGGCGGCGTCGGCCGCGCTCGCGGACCTCATCGGCGTGCCCCGCGCCCGCGTGCTCGGCCTGCTCGACACGCCGACGACCACCACCGCCCTGGCCCAGCGGCTCGGGGTCACGCCGGGCGCGGTCAGCCGCCACCTCGGGGCACTGGCGGCGGCCGGACTGCTGGAGCGCACCCGCAGCGGCCGGGCGGTGCTCTACCGGCGCTCCCCGCTGGGCGAGTCGCTGGCGGCCGGACCTGGCCGCTCCGGTCCGGCACCGTGACCCCGTTGTGGTGTCAACTCCCTTACTGCAAGCGACAATTGACCTGTACGGTCAAAGGATTCCGATGCTGTCGGCGCCCGCCTAGGTTGGGTGCCGCTCGTCCGCGCCACCGGGCAATCGGCCCGGTCGCGGTCCCATGCATCAGGGGGAACCATGCGTATCCGCACCACTGCCGCGGTGCTGGCCTCGGCCGCCGCGCTCGCCGTGCCGCTGCTGCCCACCGCCGCCTCGGCCGCCGCTCCCGCCGCACCGGCCGACCGCCTGACGCTCGGGCAGAGCGCCGCGCGCACGCCCGGGGCGGCGCCCGCGCTCGCCAGCGGCTACATCCGCATCCACAGCCTCTACCAGGTCACCCCGGGCCAGTGTCTGGACGCGGACGCCAACGCCGGCGGCAACGGCACCAAGGTGCAGGTCTGGGGCTGCAACGGCACCACCCAGCAGGAGTGGATCTCCTGGGACGACTACAGCATCGAGAGCGTGCGCTTCCGGGGGATGTGCCTGGACGCGGACACCAACGGCGGCGGCAACAACGGCACCCGGATGCAGCTGTGGCAGTGCAACAGCAGCAGCCAGCAGAAGTGGTTCATGCGCGCCAACGACCTGGCGATCTACAACCAGCGGTTCAACAACAACCTGAACACCGTGGTGGACCGCGACACCAACGTGCGCGGGGACGGTGCCCGGGCGCAGCTGTGGGCGAAGAACTTCCAGTCCCAGCAGTGGTGGCAGATCGCCGGCGCCTGATCCCCGGGCCCGACGGCGCCTGATCCCCGCCCGGCCCACCGGTACCTGATCGCGGGCCGGAGGAACGGGCACCGTGCCGGACGAACACCGTGCCGGAGGAACGGGCACCGTGCCGGACGAACGGCGTGCCGGACGAACACCGTGCCGGGACGAGCGGCGGGACACCGAACGGGTGTCCCGCCGCGTCGTCGATCGGCGCCGCCACGCCCGGCACGCGTGATCACCACAACACCCGCAGCCACCCCGCGCGCTGCCAGACTGGGACCGGCAGATTCCGTCACGGAGAGAGGCCCCACCCCGCATGCCCAGCAGCGCCGCCGTCGACAACCCGTGGTTCCGCCGGTTCAACCCGTCCGACTCCGCGCCCGCCCGCGTCGTGGTCTTCCCGCACGCCGGCGGCTCGGCCAGCTACTACCTGGGGTACGCCAACGCGCTGGCACCGTACGCCGACGTGCTCGCCGTCCAGTACCCCGGCCGGCAGAACCGCTTCATGGAACCGCCGATCAGCACCGTGGCGGGGCTCGCCGAGGAGCTGTACCGCGAGCTGCTGGACTGGACGGACCGGCCGCTCGTCTTCTTCGGCCACAGCATGGGCGCGGCCGTCGCGTTCGAGACCGCCCGGCGGTTCGAGCGCCACGGCGTGAAGGGCCCCGAGCGGCTGTTCGTCTCGGCCGGCCGCGCGCCCTCACTGCCCCGGGACAGCGAGATGTACAAGCTGCCGGACGACGAACTGCTCGCCAGGATCGTCGAACTCGGCGGCACGGACGAACGGATCCTCGACATCCCCGCGCTGCGGGAGCTGGTCCTGCCCGCCCTGCGGGCCGACTACACCGCCATCGAGACGTACCGCTGCGCCCCGGACGCGACCGTGTCGGTGCCGATCACCGGCCTGGTGGGGGAGAGCGACCCGAACGCCACGGCGGAACAGGTCGGGCAGTGGGACCGGCACACCACCGGCGGCTTCGACCTGCGGGTCTTCCCGGGCGGGCACTTCTACCTGGCCGACCGGACCCCCGAGGTCGTCCGACTGCTCGTCGCCCACCTGCGCGGCTGAGCCCGCCGGACCGGTCCGTACGGGTGACCGAAGCCGCCCGCTCGGCTACTGTGCGAGCTTGACGAGTCGTCAACGGACCACCGGGAGGCCGAGTTGCGCCGGATCGCCGTCGTCGGAGCCGGTCAGGCCGGCCTGCAGTTCGCGCTCGGGCTGGTGGCGGACGGGTACGAGGTGACGCTGGTCGCCGAGCGCACCCCGGAGCAGGTGCGCGGCGGGCGGGTGCTGTCCACGCAGGCGATGTTCGGACCGGCGCTGCGACTGGAGGCGGCCGCCGGGCTGGACCTCTGGGCGGACCGGACGCCGGCCGTCTCCTCCGTCGACGCGGTGCTGGCGGCGCCGCCCGCCGTACGGGCGCTGGAGTTCACCATGACGCTCGACGAGCCCGCCCGGTCGGTGGACCAGCGGCTGAAGCTGGCCGACTGGCTGGAGCTGCTGGTCGAGCGCGGCGCCCGGGTCGAGTACCGCTCGCTGGACCGGGAGGGCCTGCACGAACTGGCCCGTCGGCACGAGCTGACCGTGGTCGCGGCCGGTCTCGGCGAGCTGGCCGGGATCTTCGGCCGCGATGCCGCCCGCTCGCCCTTCGACCGGCCGCAACGGGTGCTGTCCTGCCTCTACGCGCACGGCGTCGGCGCGCCCGACCCGGCCGCCGCTCCGACCGCGCGGATGCACGCCCTGCCCGGCCTCGGCGAGCTGTACCTGCAGCCGGCGCTCACGTTCTCCGGCCCGTGCGCGATCCTGCTCTGGGAGGCGCTGCCCGGCAGCCCGCTGGACGCGTTCGGCGACGCCCCGGCGCCCGACGTCCAACTGGCCCGGATCCGCACGCTGTTGGGCGAGTACCTGCCGTGGGAGGCGGAGCTCTGGACGGAGGCCGAGCCGACCGACGGCGGGGCCGGGCTCTTCGGCGCCGTCACCCCGACGGTCCGGCGCGCGGTGGCCGAGCTGGGCTCGGGCGTGGACGCCGTGCACGTGCTGGGCCTCGGCGACGCCGTGGTGGTGAACGACCCGATCACCGGCCAGGGCGCCAACAGCGCCGCCCGCGCGGCCGAGGCCTACCGGCGGGCCGTCGTCGAGCACGGCGACGCCCCGTTCACGGCCGACTGGATGTGCCGGACCGCCGAGCGATTCTGGCAGCAACACGCCCGCCACACCGTCGACTTCACGGCCACGATGCTGACCGTGCCGGACCACGTGCAGGGCGTGTTCGCGGCCGCCGCGGCACACGAGGAGGTCGCCCGCCGGCTCGCCAACACCTACGCCGAGCCGAGCGACCACGCCGCCTGGCTGGCCACCCCCGAGCTGACCGCCGGCTACCTCGCCTCGTTCGGAGGCCCGCGGTAGGGGCCGTCCCCTCGTCGCCCGCCCGACGGCCGCCGCGCCCCCGGTCCCCGGCCCCCGGCCCGCGGCCCCGGCCCGGCCCCGGGGGTGCTTCCGTCCGCCGGGGACCGCCGCACTTGCCGCCGCACTTGCCGCCGGACCGCCCGCGGGACGACGCTGGAGGGAGGACGGCAACGGGTGCGGGAGGCGTCGCTCGTGGACGGACGCGAGCCCGCCGGCCGGTCCGGGCGCGGTCACCGGAGCGTGCCGCACACGGCGGACCTGCGGGTGGAGGCCTGGGCGCCGACGGCCGAGGGCTGCATCGGCGAGCTGGTGCACGCCGTCGTGGGCAGCTTCGCCGACCTGACCGGCGCGCAGGTCGTCGGCGAGCGGGCCTGCACCGTCCTCGGGGTGAGCGACGCGGACCTGCTCGCCGGGGTCCTGGAGGAGGTCATCTACCGGATGGACGCCTACGGCGAACTGCCCGTCGCGCTGGCGATCGCGCGCATCGAGGGACTGGACGGCGCCCGGACGGTGGCGGTCCGCTTCCGGATGGCCGACGCCGCCACCGCCGTGCTGGTCGGCGCCGTGCCGAAGGCCGTTTCGCTGCACGACCTGGACCTGCGCGCCGGGCCGGACGGCTGGACCTGCCTGGTCACCGTGGACGTCTGAGCGGCTGAGCATCCGAGCGGCAGGACGTCCGAGCGGCAGGGCGTCCGAGCAGCCGATGCGGGCGCGGCTGAGCACCTGAGCACCGGGGTGCCGGAGCGTCCCAGAAGCGGGAGCGGGATGAGCGAGATGCAGATCGCACTGACCGAGGCCGGCCATCACCGCTGGCGGATCGAGCCGCGCCCGCCGATGCGGGTGCCCGGAGTGGTGTTCGCCTCCGAGGCGCTGCTGCCGCAGGCCGGCGGCGACAAGGCGCTGGAGCAGGTGGCGAACGTGGCGACGCTGCCCGGGATCGTCCGCGCCTCCTACGCGATGCCCGACGTGCACTGGGGCTACGGCTTCCCGATCGGCGGGGTCGCGGCCACCGACGTCGACGAGGGCGGGGTGGTCTCGCCCGGCGGGGTCGGCTTCGACATCTCCTGCGGGGTGCGGCTGCTGGCGGCCGGCGTCACCCGGGACGAGCTCGACCACGAGCGGATCCGCCGCCTGATGGACCTGCTGGACAAGACCGTCCCGCGCGGCCTCGGCCGGGGCGGCCTCTGGCAGCTCTCCGGACCGGAGGAGCTGGACGACCTGCTGCTCGGCGGCGCCCGGTACGCCGTCGAGCACGGCCACGGCGTGCCGCGCGACCTGGAGCGCTGCGAGGACCGCGGGGTGCTGGACGGCGCGGCCCCCGGCGAGGTGAGCACCCGGGCCGTCGAGCGGGGGCTGCAGCAGGTCGGCAGTCTCGGCTCGGCCAACCACTTCCTGGAGGTGCAGGCGGTCGACCGGTTGTACGACCAGGACACCGCGGCCGCCTTCGGACTGCGGCCCGGCCAGGTCTGCGTCATGATCCACTGCGGCTCGCGCGGCCTCGGCCACCAGATCTGCACCGACCACGTGCGCGCCATGGACCGCGAACTGCACCGCTACGCGATCGACCTCCCGGACCGCCAACTCGCCTGCACCCCCGTCGACTCGCCCCGCGGCCGCGCCTACCTGGGCGCGATGACCGCCGCCGCCAACTACGGCCGGGCCAACCGGCAACTGCTCTCCGAGGCGGCCCGCCGGGCCTTCGCCACCGCGCTCGGCATCGGGCTGGAGCTGGTCTACGACGTCTCGCACAACCTCGCCAAGCTGGAGACCCACGAGGTGGACGGCGTCCCCCGGAACCTGTGCGTCCACCGCAAGGGCGCCACCCGCGCGCTGCCGCCCGGCGACCCCGACCTGCCCGCCGACCTCGCCGACGTCGGGCAGCCCGTGCTGGTGCCGGGCACCATGGGCACCGCCTCGTACGTCATGGTCGGGCTGCCGGACAACGAGGCCTTCCGTTCGGCCTGCCACGGCGCCGGGCGGGTGCTCAGCCGGCACCAGGCGCTGCGCACGGTGCGCGGCGAACGGCTCAAGAGCGACCTGGAGGCGCGCGGCATCGCGGTGCGCCCCGCCTCGTGGCGCGCCCTGGCGGAGGAGACGCCCGAGGCCTACAAGGACGTCGACGCGGTGGCCGCCGTCACCGAGGCCGCCGGGCTGGCCCGGAGGGTCGCGTGCCTGGTGCCGCTGGGCGTGTGCAAGGGGTGACACGGCGCGGGCCGGCCCGGAACGGGCGTCCGACCGCAGCAGGAGCCCGTCCGGAGTCGCTGCCCGTCGGCCGGTCCGGGGCCGGTCCGGGGCCGATCCGCACCCGGTTGCCCCGGCCGGGTCTCTCGACAGGCTCCGCCGCGAGCGCTTTGATGTCCGACGCACCCGTCACTGGAGGTGGGTCATGCCGGGGAACGGAACCGGGCCGGTCATCGAACTGCGCTCGCTCACCAAGCGTTACGGCGACACCGTCGGCATCGAGCAACTGGACGTGTCGGTCGAGGCCGGCGAGGTGTTCGGCCTGCTCGGCCCCAACGGCGCCGGGAAGACCACCACCCTGCGCTGCCTGGTCGGCCTGCTCGGCCCCAGTGACGGGCAGGTGCGCGTGCTCGGCCTGGACCCGGTGGCCGACCACCGACGGGTCGCCCCCTCGATCGGCTACCTGCCCGGCGAACTGCGGCTCTACCCCGAACTCACCGGGCAGCAGACCCTCGACCTGCTCGCCGCCCTCCAGGGCGCCCCGGTGCCGCGCCGGCACGAGCTGTGCGAGCGGCTGAAGCTCTCCCGCGCCGACCTCGCGCGCCCGGTGGGGGAGTACTCGCGCGGCATGAAGCAGAAGCTCGGCCTCGTCCAGGCGCTGCAGCACCGGCCCCCGGTGGTGGTGCTGGACGAGCCGAGCGAAGGGCTCGACCCGCTGGTCCAGGAGACCTTCTACGAACTGCTCGCCGAGGAGGCCGCGGCCGGGCGGACCGTCCTGCTCTCCAGCCACGTGCTGCCCGAGGTGCAGCGCACCTGCGGGCGGGTCGCCATCGTGCGCCACGGTCGGCTGGTGACCGTCCGCTCGGTGGCCGAACTGCGCCAGGCGCGGGCCCGCAGGGTCCGGCTGGTCTTCGCCGACGACCTGGGCGCCCGGCCGCTGGGCGCCGCCGAGCGGTGGTCCCCGCGCTGGGACGGCCGGCGGGTCGAACTGCTGGTGCCGCCGGACGAGGTGGTCCGGGCCGTGCGCACCCTGCTGGCCGAACTGCCGGTCGCCGACCTGACCGTCGAGGAGGCCGGCCTGGACGAGGCCTTCCTCGACCTCTACCGCTCGGAGGACGACCGCGGCCACGATGCGACGGGCGACGACCGCGGCCACGGTACGGCGGGCGACGACCACCGGCCGGCAGCAGCGGGCGACGGTCACCGCCCGGAAACGGAGGACAAGCCGTGAACCCGGGTACCGTCAGTCGCCGCCTCCCCCTGGTCTGGCTCGCCCTGCACCGGCGGCGCCGGATGCTGCTCTCGCTGCTGTTCGGCATGGTCGTCTTCGAGACCCTGATCGTGGTGATCGCCGGGACCATCGCGCCCGGCGACCTGTTCGGCGCCGCCCGTCGCAACCCGCCCGGCGCGTTCCGGGCCTTCAGCGGTTCCAACGGCGACGTGTCCATCGCCAGCTACCCAGGCCTGCTCGGCGCCGGGCTCACCCACCCGTTCTGGATCGCCCTCCAGCTCACCGTGATCGGCTCGCTCGGCGCCGCCGCCGTCGCGGCCGACGTCGAGTCCGGCACCATCGAGCTGCTGATGACCCGCCCGGTCTCCCGGCGCCGGCTGCTCGCCGAACGGGCCGGCGCCATGGTCGCCGCCTCGGTGCTGCTCAACGCCGCCGCCACACTGACCATCGCGCTCGGGGTCGCGTTCTCCCCGAAGCTGCGCGCCGCCGTCCCGGAGGGCGCGGTGTTCACCGCCGGACTGCTCGGCTGCGCCCTCGCCTTCAGCCTGACCGGGCCGGTGCTGGCGGTGTCCGCGCTCAGCCGGCGGCGGGCGTACGTGATCGGCGCCGCGGTCGCCTTCGGCGCGGTCGGCTTCGCGCTGAACTTCGTCGCGCTGGCCTGGTCCCCGGCCCGGCCGCTGCGCTACCTCAGCCCGTTCCACTACTACGCCCCGGGCGACGTGCTCGGCCACGGCGGCGTGCCCTGGGTGTCGCTGGGCCTGCTGATCGGCGTCGGCCTGCTCGGGCTCCTGGCGGCGTTCCGGCTGCTGGAACGGCGCGACCTGGCGATCTGAGCGCGCCGGCGGCCGGTCCGCCGGGCCGACCGCCCCTGCGTGGCGTGCCCGGCCGTGCCCCGTCCGGCGCACCGAGAGCACCGACCGCACCCCGACGGACCGGCCGCCGGGCGGCTCCGGCATGCTGTACCCCCGCCGACCCGGCGGCGACGATCATCCTGCACGGACGGACCGATGGACAGCAGCGACCACAGACCGGCCCCACCCCTCGGGGGACGGCGCCCGACGGCCCGACGGACGCCCTGGAGGGCGGTGGTGACCGCACTGGCGGTCGCGGCATTGGCCGGCTGGGCTGCCGCCACCGCCCCGGACTGGAACGGGCCGTGCGCCCCGGGCTTCCCCGGGGTGCAGGAGCTGCAGGACGACCTCCCGTCCTTCGCCTGCTTCAGCGTGGGCGAACGGACGGCCACGGGCTACCGGTTGGACGTCCGGTACTCGGGCCAGGAGCACGACCGGGACGAGGCGATGGCCCTCGCCCGCTCCGAGGCGGGGGTGTTCTGGCAGCGCTTCCCCTACCCGGTGTCGAGCGTGCACATCGACACCACCGCGGCGTTCGGCGAGTCGGCGGTCAAGCAGGTCACCCTCGACGCGGGCGAGTTGACGTCCCGGTTCGGCCCGCAGCCGGTCGCACCGGATGCCCGCTTCCCCGAGCGACCCGCCGGGCGCACCGAGATCGTGTTGTGGTCCGCCTGCGGCCTGCTGCTCGCCGTCGCGGCGGCGCTGCTGCTCCGCCGTCCACCGCAGGGCCGTTCGCCGTGGCGCCGTCGGCCGGGTCGCTGGTCGGGAGGCCGGACGGGTGGCCGGCCGGACGGGCAGCCGCGGGCTCAGTAGGCCCGGGCCGCGGCCAGCAGGCGTTCGCGGACCAGCGCGACGTGCGGGTTGGCCGAGCCGGCCGGGCGCCGGACCAGGTAGGCGGTGTTGATCGGCGGGTCGGCCGGCTCGTGGAGCAACACCAGTGCGCCGGAAGCGAGTTCGGCCCGGCAGAGGTAGCCGGGCAGCACGCTCCAGCCCGCGCCCGCCGTCACCGCGGCGAGCACCGCCCGCAGGTCCGGCACGGTGACCGCGGCCCGGGCGTGCAGCCGCCGGTCGAAGACGTGCCGCCAGTAGCGCCGGGCGATCGGCAGGTCCTCGGCGTAGCTGAGCAGCGGCACGTCCGCCAGGGCCTCGGGCAGCTCCCGGCCGGACAGCCGCTCGGCCCATACCGGGGCGGCGACCAGCACGAACTCCTCGTCGGCCAGCGGCTCGGCGAGCAGCGTCCGGCCGCGCGGGCGACGGGTGGCGACCACCAGGTCGTGCCGCCCGGCCCGCAGTTCCTCCAGCAGCGGGTCGGTCAGCCCGCCGGTCACCCGCAGCCGGACGCCCTCGGCGACCAGCGGCGCCAGCTCCGCCAGCAGGACGGTGCCCAGGAACTCCGCCGGCCCGGCCAGGTGGACCGGCTCCGGCACGCCGCCGCCGCGCCCGTCGGCGACACCCGCCAGCCGGTCCAGCGGCTCCGCCAGGCGGGCGGCGAGGTCGTCGGCGTACGGCAGCGGGCTGACCCCGCGAGCCCGGCGCTCGAAGAGCTCCCGGCCGAGTCGCTGCTCCAGCGCGCGGATCTGCGCGGTCACCGTGGACTGGGAGAGGCCCAGCAGGTGCGCGGCCGCGGTGAAGGAGCCCGCGCGGTGCACCGCGAGGAAGGTCCGCAGTTGGTTGAGGTCCAGCGGGCCGGAGCCCGGCAGCAGCCGATCGCTCATAGCGCGAGCCTACGGGATCCCGATGGCTGGGCCGCCCGTGGGAGCCATCGGAATTCCGATGCCCCGCATCGCGTGGCCCATTGGTTCCCGTGGGCTCGCCCGGTCTAGCGTCGACGACGTGAGCGCCGCGGCGGGGTCGTCGCGGCGGGGACCGCACCACCGCAGCCACCTGGAGGCACCCACCATGGCCGACATCCTGTTCGTCCTGACCGGCTCGGACGTCTGGACGCTGAACGACGGCACCAAGCACCCGACCGGCTTCTGGGCGGAGGAGGCCGTCGTCCCGTACCAGGCCTTCACCGCGGCCGGCCACCGGGTCACCGTCGCCACCCCGGGCGGCGTCGTCCCGGTCGCCGACCGGGCCAGCCTGACCGACCCGGGGATCACCGGGGCGCTGGAGGCGATCGACGAGTTCCGCCGGCCGCGCGTGCTGGCCGAGGTCGACCCGGCCGACTACGACGCCGTCTTCTACCCCGGCGGCCACGGCCCGATGGAGGACCTGGCGGTCGACGCCGACTCCGGCCGGCTGCTCACCGCCGCGCTGGCCTCCGGCCGACCGCTCGGCGTGGTCTGCCACGGCCCGGCCGCGCTGCTCGCCGCCCGCACCGAGGACGGCGGCTCGCCGTTCGCCGGGTACCGGCTGACCGGCTTCACCAACGCCGAGGAGACCCAGGCCGGCCTCGCGGAGCGCGCGCCCTGGCTGCTCCAGGACCGGCTGGTCGCGCTCGGCGCGGACTTCGAGGAGGGCGAGCCCTGGGCGCCGCACTCGGTCGTCGACCGCAACCTGGTGACCGGTCAGAACCCGGCCTCCTCGGCCCTGGTGGCCGCCGGACTGCTGGACCGGCTCTCGGCGTAGCAGCGGCGCCCCGGACCGATCCGGACGGCTGAGCGGTCGGCCGTACGTACGCGTCGTACCGTGCGTACCCACCGATCGCCCGTCCGGGTGGTGTGTCCGGGACAGGCTCCGCAGACGCCGACGGGGGCGGTGGCCGCCCGCGAGCATACGGCCATGATCACGCTACGCCGTACCACCGTCGCCGCGGTCGCCGCCTGTGCCGCGCTGATCGCACCACTGCTCCCCGCCGCCGCCCAGGCCGCGCCGCTGCCCGCCGCCAAGGTCGCGGGCGGCGGCGCCGAGCACCGGGTGGACGCCTACCTGGACAGCGTCCGCAACGACCCGGAGGCGCTGCGGCGCTTCCTCTACCAGCTGCCCAAGGGCGGCGACCTGCACAACCACCTCTCCGGAGCCGTCTCCACCGAGCTGCTGATCCGGCTCGCCACCGAGGACGGGCTCTGCATCGACACCGCGACCCTCACGGCGCAGGTGGCGCCGTGTTCGGCGACCGCCCGTCCGGCCGCCGACGCGGAGTCCGACCCGGACTTCCGGCGGCAGGTGATCAGGGCCTGGTCGATGCAGGACTTCGTGCCCGGCGCCGAGTCCGGCCACGACCACTTCTTCGCCACCTTCCTGAAGTTCGGCGAGGCCAGCTGGCGCCATCCCGGCCGGATGCTCGCCGAGGTCACCGACACCATGGCGGACCAGCAGCAGAGCTACCTGGAGACCATGCTCACGCCGGCCTCGGTGAGCGGTTCGGCGCTCGCTGCCAAGGTCGGCTTCGACCCGGACTTCGCGGCGATGCGCGAGAAGCTGCTCGCCGACGGCGGCATGGCACAGGTCGTCGCCGACGCCCGCGCCGAGGCCGACCGGATGTTCGAGGAGTACGAGGACACCCAGAACTGCGACACCGACCGGCCGGCGAAGGGCTGCTCCGTCACCGTCCGGCTCATCTCCCAGGCCGCGCGCACCTCGACGCCCGCCCGGGTGTTCACCCAGCTGATGCTCGGCATGGAACTGGCCGGTCAGGACGACCGGTTCGTCGCGGTCAACCTCGTCCAGCCGGAGGACGCCCCGGCCTCGCTGGAGAACTACGATCTGCAGATGCGGATGCTGGACTTCCTGCACCCGCTCTACCCGAAGGCCCACATCACCCTGCACGCCGGCGAGTTGGTCCCCGGCCTGGTCAAGCCCGAGGACCTGCGCTTCCACATCCGGGAGGCGGTGCTGACCGGCCACGCCGAGCGGATCGGCCACGGCGTGGACGTCGTGCACGAGGACGACTCCGCCGAGCTGCTGAACACCCTGGCCGAGCGGCACACCCTGATCGAGGTGCCGCTGACCAGCAACGAGCAGATCCTCCAGGTCTCCGGCCCGGACCACCCGTTCCCGCTCTACCGGCGGCACGGGGTGCCGACCGCCCTGGCCACCGACGACCCCGGGGTCTCGCGCGGCGACATCACCGAGGAGTACCAGAAGGCCACCACCCGCTACGCGCTGGGCTACCGGGACCTGCGGAACCTGGCCCGCACCTCGCTGGAGTACGGCTTCCTGCCCGGCCGCAGCCTCTGGCAGGACCGGGACCGCTTCGAGCCCGTGCCGGAGTGCGCGTCCGACGTGCTCGGCGGCGACCACCCGAGCGCGGGCTGCGAGGCGCTGCTGGCGGCCAGCCCCAAGGCCGAGCAGGAGTGGCAGCAGGAGTGCGGCTTCCGGGAGTTCGAGGCGGCCGTGGTGCGGCACGACATCTGACGGCCGTGGAGTGGCCGCCCGTGAACTGCCCGTCGCCGGGTGACCTCCGTCGACTGCCCGTCGCCGGGTGACCGCCGTCCGCCGGGGCGTCGCCGGACGGCGGGCCGTGTCAGCGGAGGTCGTCGGCGGTGAGGGGGTGCCCCGCCCAGATCCGGCCGGAGGCCTGTTCGGGGTACCGGACGGTCTCCGAGCGGGCGTCCAGGACCCGGGTGAGTCGCCCGTCCGGCTCGAAGGCGGGCCAGCCCGGGTCCCCGGTGGTGGCGAAGCGGACCCAGGCCCGCTGCAGCTCCTGCGAGACCCGGACGGCCTCCGGGGAGGGCGGGTCGCCCAGGAGCCGACGTCCTGCGGGGCTGCCCAGGGTGCCGAACGCCAGCGGGACGTCCAGGGCGTGGCAGGCGCCGAACACGCCGCCCGCCGCGGGGGCGGGGAAGGTCAGTTCGAAGAGGTACGACGTGCCGCCGGCCGCGGCGTTGGCCTCGGCGAGCCGAAGGGACGGCATCCGGAACAGCGCGTCGGAGCTCACCGTTTCGAGGAGGTCCGGGGCGGTGGCCCCCGGATACGCGGCGCGGTACTCGTCCGGTGCGGTCGGCCACGGGGCGTACAGCTCCAGGGCGAGGCGGGCCTCCTCCTCGGTGTAGCTGCCGTGTCGGCCGCTGAGGACGCTGAACAGCCGGAACTCGTCGCGGGTGTGACCGGCCAGGAGCTCGATGCCGTCCGCCCGGCCGGAGTCGAGGGCCGACCAGGGCGTGCCGCGCAGGACCTCGCCGTCGACCACCGGGATCGTGGCGATGCCGGCCTGCGCGAGCCGCCCCCAGCGGGCGAGGTGCTGCGGGAGCGCCGTGCCGAGGTCGGTGACCGCCGCGGCCAGGCGCCAGGGGTCGACCTCGGCCAGCGCGGCGGCCGTCGGGGTGGTGCCGAGCTGCTTCGCGAGCTCGGCGGTGACCTCGGCGGCCAGCGCCGGGGTGCAGAACCGGCCCGGGACGCTGTGGGTGACGGCCCGCCGGAACAGGCCGCGCGCCCCGTCCACGGTCAGCAGTGCGGCGATCGAGCCGGCGCCCGCGGACTGGCCGGCGACGGTCACCCGGTCCGGGTCGCCGCCGAACCCGGCGACGTTGCGCCGCACCCACTCCAGCGCCGCGATCTGGTCGAGGAAGCCCCGGTTGGCCGGGGCCCCCTCCAGCAGTGCGAAACCCTCCGCGCCCACCCGGTAGTTGACGCTCACCACGACCAGTCCGGCGCGGGCGAGCTCGACCGGGTCGTACATCGGGTCGTTGGCCGTCCCCGAGATGTAGCCGCCGCCCGGGAGCCAGACCAGCACCGGCAGCCCCCCGCTGTCCGGGTGCGGGGTGCAGACGTTGAGCGTGAGCCAGTCGGTGCCCGTGGACGGTTCGCCCGCGGGCAGCGGACCGGACTGCGGCGCGACGGGGCCGAACTCGAAGGCCTCGCGGACGCCGTCCCAGGGCTCGGGCGGGGCGGGGGCGGCGAAGCGGAGCGGTCCGACCGGCGGCTGGGCGTACGGGATGCCGCGGAAGACCGCGAGCCCCCGGTCCAGGAAGCCACGGACGGTCCCCTCGGTGGTGCGGACGACGGGCTGCGTGAGCATGTGGACACTCCTCCCTCGGAGCGCCGCCCGCGGGGCGTCGCGGGCGGTGCTGTTCGAGATGCTGCCACCGTTCGCCGACGCGAGGGCGGCCGATCGGAGGAGTGTCCGGGCCGGGAGTGGGCGGCGGCGGTGGCCGGGGGCGGGGACACGGTGGCGGGGGATGCGGGCGGGGCGGGGAGCACGGAGCGCCGGGAGCGTGGCAGGCTGACCCGGGTAGCACCGCAGCCCGCGACCAGGAGCACCACCATGGACCGACCCGCCACCTTCCGCCTCGACGCCACCGACTTCGGACACCCGGCGGGCATCCTGGCCGCCGCCGAGCGGGCCGAACGCCGGGGCATGGACCGGCTGGTGGTCGCCGAGACCGCGTACGACCCGTTCCTCCAGCTCGCCCGCGCCGCCGACCGGACCACGTCGATCGAACTCGCCACCGGCATCGCGGTGGCCTTCGCCCGCACCCCGATGACCCTGGCCTACCAGGCCTGGGGGCTGCACGCGGCATCCGGCGGACGGGCCGTCATCGGGCTGGGCTCGCAGGTCAAGCCGCACATCGAGAAGCGCTTCGGGATGCCCTGGGACCGTCCGGCCGCCCGGATGCGCGAGTACGTGCACGCGGTGCGGGCGATCTGGCACAGCTGGCAGACCGGTGAACGGCTGCGCTTCCGGGGCGAGTTCTACACCCACACGGTGATGACGCCGGTCTTCTCGCCGGACCCGGTCCCGGCCGGCGTGCCGCGGATCCTGCTGGCGGGCGTCGGACCGCTGATGACCCGCACCGCCGGGGCGGTGGCGGACGGCTTCCTGAGCCACCCGTTCTCCTCCACCGCGTACCTGGCCGAGCAGGTGCTGCCCGGGCTGACCGAGGAGCGGTCGCGGGCCGAGGCGGAGGGCGCGGTGTGGACGCAGCGCCCGTTCGAGGTCGTCGGCAACGTGCTCACCGCGACCGGCCGCACCGAGGAGGAGCTGGCGGCCAACCGGGCCGCGACCCGCGAGCGGCTCGCCTTCTACGCCTCCACGCCCGCCTACCGTCCGGTGCTGGCGCAGCACGGCTGGGAGGGCCTGCAGGAGGAACTGCACGCCCACTCGGTGCGCGGGCGCTGGGCGGAGATGGCCGCGCTGGTCGACGACGAGGTGTTCGACACCTTCGCGGTGTCCGGGCCGGTCGAGGAGGTCGCCCGGGAGATCCGCCGCCGGTACGCGGGCCTGGTCACCCGGCTCTCGGTCAGCCAGCCCGAGAGCGCCGACCCGGAGCTGGGCTTGGACGTCCTGGCGGCGGTGCGCGCCCTGGACTGACGCGCGTGGTGGGGCCGCCCGTCGCCGTCCCGCCGTCCTGCGGTTCCTTGCCGTCTCGCCGTCTCGCCGTCTCGCCGTCCCTTGCCGCCTCGCGGTCCGTCCCTCTGCCGGCCCGGCTGGTCCCCGGCGGACTCCGCCCGCGGCCGAACGGAAACAGGTGCACCGCGAACGCAATCGGCCGTCGATTGGGCAGTAGGCGATCAAGTCCGGGCAGATTCGTGCAGCGGGTTTCCGGTGGTGAGGGCGGGAGGCAGGATCGCGATGGCAGGCCGGACCGTGCGATGGGGCGTGGAGTTCCCGGCCTGTCATGTCTTGGCCATCCGTTCCCCGGCCAGCCGCTGCCGATCGTGGGGGTGCCCGCGTGTCCTTGTCCGACGACCGCCCGGCCGACTACGACCTGGCGGACTGCTGGGACCCCGTCGAGGCCGACGAGGCCGACGAGTTGGCCGACCCGGACGAGTTCCTGCGCGTCTGCGCCGAGCTGACCGGCTTCGACGTGCCCGAGCTGCGCGCCACCGGCATGGTGGACGAGCACCACCGCACCGTGCTGGCCCACCGGGTCCGCGACGAGCACGCCCTCGTCCACCTCTGGTACGTCGGCGCCTGGCCCGGCGAGGCGCCCAGCTCCACCCGCGCCCACGACCAGGGCCTGGTCTGGCGGACCTTCCGGGCCACCCCGCCCGGCGCCGCCGCGCCCGGGCACGGCAGCTGGGCCGAGGCACCCCCGGGCGGGACACCCGCGATCGAGCCCTCCCCGGCCGGGACACCCCGGGCCGGGACACCCCGCCCTGACGCGCCCCGAGGCGGCGACGGCCGATGAGCGTGCGCTGGGACGCCGTCGTGGTCGGCGCGGGCTTCGCCGGCTCACTGGTCGCCCACCGGCTCGGCGCGCAGGGCCGGCGGGTGCTCGTCCTGGAGGCCGGCCGGGCCGCGCCCACCGGCGCCGAGGCCTCCGCCGCCCACCGCGCGGCCGGGGGCGGGCCGCCCACCTCGCCCTACCCGCACAGCCCCGAGGCACCGTCACCGGACGTCACCGACCTCACCGGGCTGCCGGGCGGCGGCTTCACCGCCACCGGCCACCTCCGCCAGTACGGGCCGCTGCCCTACGCGAGCGGCTACCTGCGCGCCAACGGCGGCACCGGCCTCCTCTGGACCGGACTCACCCCGCGCATGCACCCCGAGGACTTCCGCACCGGCGACCTCGGGCACGGCCGCAACTGGCCGATCGGCTACCACGACCTGGAGCCGCACTACCGCGACGCCGAGCGCGAACTCGGCGTCGCCGCCGACGCCGAGGAGCAGCGCAGCGCCGTCGGACTGCCCATCCCGGACGACTACGCCTTCCCGATGCGCGCCATCCCCGCCAGCTTCCTCGACCGGCAGCTGGCCGACGCCCTCGACGGCCGTACCGTCCGCGACCCCGCCGTGCCCGGCCCCGCCCGGCTGGCCGTCACCGCGACCCCGCACGCCCGCAACGGGACACCGACCAGCCCCGGCACCGCGCAGGGACCGCTCTGCGCGGGCAGCGCCGGCTGCGTCCCGGCCTGCCCGACCGGTGCCAAGTACACCCCGCTGCGCACCCAGGCCCGCTGGGCTGCCGGGGTCGAGCTGCGCACCGGGGCCGTCGTCAGCCGGGTGCTCGCCGACCCGCGGACCGGCCGGGCCACGGCCGTCGAGTACCGCTCCGGCGGCGCCACCCACCGGGTGGAGGCGCACCTGGTGGTGCTCGCCGCGCACGCGATCGAGAACGCCCGGCTGCTGTTCCTCTCCGGTCTGGCCAACGGCAGCGACCAGGTCGGGCGCAACCTCATGGACCACCCGGCCCTGCTGACCTGGGGCCTGATGCCCCGCCCGGTCGGCCCCTTCCGGGGGCCGGGTTCCACCAGCGGCCTGGAGGCCTTCCGCTTCGGCCCGGGCCGCGGCCACCGGGCGCCGTTCCGGATCGAGATCGGCAACTGGGGCTGGTCCTGGGCCGGCCGGGCGCCGGAGGCGGAGGCCGCCGCGCTGCTCGCCACCGGACTGCGCGGCAAGGAGCTGCGCGAGCGCCTCGGTGACCGCCTGGGCCGTCAGTTCTCGCTCCAGTTCGAGCTGGAGCAGCCCGCCGACCCGGCCAACCGGGTCACCCTCGACCCGGAGCGGCGCGACCCGCTCGGTCTCCCCGCCCCGGCGATCCGCTACGACCTCTCCGACTACGTCCGCGAGGGCATGGCCTCCGCCCGGGCCGTCTCGGACCAGCTCTTCGCCCTGCTGGGCGCCGAGGACCACACCGCCTATCCGGCGGACTCCTGGCCCGGCCGGCTAGAACACCGGGGAGCCGTCCACGGCTACCGCGGCGCGGGCCACGCCGGCGGCACCCACGTCATGGGCGACTCGCCCGCCACCTCCGTGGTCGACCACTGGCAGCGCTGCTGGGAGCACCCCAACCTGTACGCCGTCGGCTGCGGCTCGATGCCCTCCCTCGGCACCTCCAACCCCTCGCTCACCATGGCCGCGCTCGCACTGCGCAGCGCCGAGCGGATGCACCGGGACCTCCTGGAACTGCACCGACCCGCCCAGGTGACGTCCCCGGCCCCCTCCTCCCGCACTCCCGAACCTCCTTCGTCCTCGGAGTCCACATGACCGGCCTGCCGCTGCCGCCCGTCCCGGAGCCCTACCACCTGCCGTTCCACTACGGTGCGCTGCACAACATCGGCGTCGACTACCTGGTCGATCGCGAGCGGGCGCGCGAACTGCTCGGCAAGCGCCACCCCGGGCTGAACGCCGCCTCCTTCGACGGCGGGGCCTGCGTGTCGCTCAACTACCAGCTCTACTTCGCCCAGTACCCGAACGGCGGCGGCATCACCCAGGAGCTGGAGATCAACCTGATCGCCCACCCGGTGTTCGCCGAGGACCGGATCCCGGTGGTCGACTACGGCCAGTACGCCCGGGGTCACGACCAGACCAAGCTGCTCGGCATCGCCCGGCTGCACGTGCTCTGCGACAACCCGCTCGCCATCGACGCCGGACGCCGGCTCTACGCCGAGCCCAAGCACCCGGGCTGGTTCGAGACCACGCTGCCCTCCCTCAACGCGCCCGCCGTGCGCGAGCGCTGGTCCGTCACCTGCCGCCGCGCCACCCTCGGTCCGGACGGTCTGGACCGCCACGACGAGGAACTCCTCACCCTGGACGTGAACCTGGTCGGCCTCACCCCCGAGGCGGTCAACAACACCCCGATCACCGGCTACGGCACGGACGACGAGGGCAAGCTGCTCGCCGGTCCGCTCAACGTGTACCAGCCGTACCGCTACTACGCCCTGGACGACCGCACCGCCGAGCGCGTCCGGCTCGACCTCGGGAACCCCGCCGAGGAGTCCGCCCGCGACCTCGCCCACCTGATCGCCGACGCCCCCGCCGCCGGGGTCTGGACCTACCAGTCCCCGCCGGTGGCCGCCCACAACCGGGCCTACTACGTCCGATGACGGCCGGCCGCGTCACCGCCGGCCGCCACACCGCCGGCAGCACCGCCGTCCGCCGGGACATCGCCCACGGCCGGGTCTGGACGGCCATGCCGTACACCGTCCTCGCGGACGACGGGGCCACCCTGACCCTGACCGCCCGCCCCGGCACCGCGATGCTGGCCCCCCGGAGCTGGACCGCCTCGCTGCGCGCCGGCGACGACGCGGCCCGCAAGCTCGGCATCGAGGACCTCGCCGCCGGCCACTGGGAACTCGACCACTGGGTCTGGCGCGACACCGTGGTCCTCAGCCGTTTCACGGCCGGGGACCACTACAGCGTGCACCGCTTCCTGACCCCCGAGGGCCGACCGCTGCACTGGTACGTCAACTTCGAGCGCCCGTACCGGCGGACGGCCATCGGGATCGACACCCTCGACCTCTTCCTCGACCTGGTGATCACCCCCGATCTGTCGATGCACGCCTGGAAGGACGAGGACGAGTACGCCCAGGCCCGACGCCTCGGCCTGATCGACACGGCCACCCACCGGAAGCTGGAACGCGCCCGTGAGCTGGCCCTCACTCAAGCCCTGGAGCACAGCGGGCCGTTCGCCCCCGACCCGGACACCTGGACGCTGCCGCCCCCGGGCCCGCTGCCCGTCCTGCCGCCCGCCGCGCTCAGCACCCCCACCGGGTGAGCCCGGGGCCGGCCTGCTAGGGTCACGCCTCGACATGGACGACACCGACCGGATGGACGACGTCGAGGCGCTGCGCCACCTGCACGACGGCGGGGACTACCGCCGGCTGGCCGAACGGACCTCGAACCCGGAGGTGCTGCGCGAACTGGCCGGCCGAGCCGAGTTGCCGTTCGTCTGGCACGCGATCGCCCGGAACGCCGCCACGCCCGCCGAGGTGCTGGTCGCGCTCTCCACCCGGCGCCACACGACCTGGAACGACAACTTCCTGCTCCAGCTGGTCGCCGCTCACCCCGCCCTCACCGGCCCGGACCTGGACGGCCTGGTGGACGTGCTGGCCGTCCGGCTGAGGGAGGGCGACCGCCCGTACGCGGCGGTGCTGGAACTGGCCCGGCGGCCGGAGCCGGCAGTCGAGCGGCTCAACTGGCTGGGACATCTGCCGGGGGCCTCGACCTCGCTGCGCCGGGGCATCACCCGGGCGCTGGCGACGCGCCCCGCCCGGTGAGCGCGGCCGGATCGGTCGGCGTCGCCGGTTCGTGCCCGCCGAGCCGGTCCGGGCCTGCTTCAGTTGCCCCTGGGTCGGCCGTCGGCTTGGCCGCCGGGGGGTCTGCCGCCGTGGCAGTCGCCCTGGACCACCGTCCGGCCAGCACCGTGCCGACGACCAGCTGGAGCTGGTGGTAGAGCATCAGCGGCAGCACCAGCAGCCCCGCCTCCGGCCCGAACAGGACGGTGGCCATCGGCAGGCCGTTGGCCAGGCTCTTCTGCGATCCGCACAGCACCGCCGCGATGCGAGCCGGTCCGTCGAGCCCCAGCAGTCGCGCCCCGGCCCCGGTGGCCGCCAGGGCAGCGGCGAGCAGGGCGAGGAGCACCGCGAGCAGCCCGAGCAGGGCGGTCGGCGTGGCCAGGCCCCACATGCCCTGGGCCACCGCCGCGCTGAACGCCGTGTAGACCACCAGCAGGATCGAACCGCGATCCACCGGCGTCAGCACCCGTTTGTGACGGGCCAGGAGACCGCCGATCCACGGCCGCAGCAGCTGCCCCAGCAGGAACGGCGCGAGGAGTTGCAGCCCGATCCGCAGCAGCCCGTCGGCGGACAGCTCGGTGTGCGAGCCCAACAGCCAGGCCGCCAGCAACGGGGTGAGGACCAGCCCCGCCAGGCTGGAGTAGGTGCCCGCGCAGATCGCCGCCGGGACGTTGCCCCCGGCGGCGTCGGTGAGCGCCACCGAGGACTGCACCGTCGAGGGGACCAGACAGAGGAACAGCACCCCGGTCTGCAACGGCCCGGTCAGCGGAGCCGGCGTGAGCAGCGCGGTGGCCGCCCCGAGCAGCGGGAAGAGGCCGAAGGTCGTGGCGAGCACCAGTCCGTGCAGCCGCAGGTGCCGCAGCCCGGCCAGCGTTTCGCGGGTGGACAGTCGGGCGCCGTAGAGGAAGAACAGCAGCGCCACCGCGAGGTCGCAGGCGGCCTCGGCGACCCGGGCCGCTCCGCCCGAGGCCGGGAACAGTGCGGCCAGGCCGACCGTCCCGGCCAACGCGGCCACGTAGGGATCGAGCCACCGCGGCCGCAGCCCCCCCGCGGGCGGGGGGGGGGGGCCCCGGGGGGGGCGGGGGGGCGCCCCGGGCGGGGGGCGCCGCCGCCCGCCCGCCGCCCCCCGGCGGGGGGGGCGGCACCCCCCCCCCCGCGCGGCGCCGCCCCCCCCCCCGCGGGGCGTGGCGGCCCCCCCCCCCCCCCCCCCGCCACCCACAACGGAATGCATCCATCCGCCTACAGTGCGCTCTTGACGATCCATGCGCCGTCCGTAAGGGTGCAGGCGCAACAGTGCGCAACCGGCTTGATACAGGAGGGTGCCATGGAGCTAGATTTCATCGGGATCGACCCCGAGACCGGGAAAGAGGGCTCGCCGACCGTGTGGGTGGACCACGCGCGAGGGGAGATCGTTGTCCAGAGCTGGGATGCCGGTGAAGAGCTGGTGGCCACGATCAGCGGAACCGCGTGGGCACTTGGTCACACACCCGGCGTCCCTGAGGGCGAGACCCTGATCCGAATCCCGGCACGAATGGTGCCGATCTTGAGGGAGGCCTGCGATGTGGTTGAGCGTGCCGGACTTTGATCAACTCCTGCACTCTGCGCAGCACTCGGCGGTCCACCTGGAGATGCGTGACTCCTACGGAGTCCCCGACGAGGAGCAGGCCATCGAGCGCTTCCGGGAGACGGGTAAGTCGGACCTGGACCCGGAGTCGGAATACTGGCACGAGTGGACGGCCATGGTCCGAGAGGCGACGACGCGAGGCGTGGCCGTTCGTCGAGCCCGGATTGTTTCCGAGCCGGTCACCCTCTACACGCGGTACTTGCATGCCATGACGCCGGTGAACATCTCCGCCGGTGAAGACGTCCGTTGGCTCCCCCGCCACAACGCCTCCGACCTGGCGCTACCCGGTAATGACTTCTGGGTGTTCGACGGTCATGCCGTTCGGTTCAACCACTTCACCGGTGACGGAGACTGGGCCGACCCGCGTACCTCATACACCGAGACCGCCGCCGTGGCGGAGCTCTGCGTGTCCGCGTTCGAAGCAGTGTGGGAGCGCGGGACTCCGCACGAGCGATTCACCGTCTGACGACCGAGGCACCGAGCAGGCACTTCATGGCGGCATCCCCATCGTCCAGCGCCCAAGCGGCTCGGGTCGCGGTCGCGTCGCGCCTGCGGGAGTTGATGCTGGAGGCCCGACTCGACGGCAAAGAGCTCTCCGCCCGGTGCCAGTGGCACCCGTCGAAGACATCGCGCATTCTGAGCGGGAAATCCGCCCCGTCCGAGGATGACATCCGCATCTGGTGTACGGCGTGCAGCTCGGACGACCAGGCGGCGGACCTGATCGCCTCGTCCCGGGCGGTTGAACTGATGTACCTGGAGTGGCGCAAGCTCCACCGCAACGGCATGCGCCAGGTCCAGGATGAGTCTCTGGCCCAGCACGCGAGTAGCGCCGTGTGCCGGGCGTACGTCTCCAATGTGGTGCCGGGCTTCCTGCAGACCGAGGCGTACGCGACCGCGCTCATGCGCAGCATCACTGACTTCCAAGGCACCCCGGACGACGTCGCCGAGGCGGTGGCGGTCCGGTTGGAGCGGGGTCGGCTGTTGTGTGAAGGCGGCCATCGCTTCGTCGTCCTGGCCGAGGAGACCGTCCTTCGGTACCGCATCGGCGACCCGGACACCATGGCCGGTCAGCTCGGACACCTGCTTGCGGTGATGCCGCTCGCATCTGTCTCGCTCGGCATCATCCCGTTCACCGCGCAGCGCCGCCTCTGGCCGCTGGAGGCGTTCTACCTCTTCGACAACCAGGAGGCAGCAGTGGAGACACTGACCGCGGAGATCAGCGTCGTCCAGCCGCGCGAACTCGCGGACTACCACCGCGCCTTTGCCGAGCTGACCAAGATGGCCGTCTACGGGGCTTCCGCCCGTGCGCTGATCGCCTCCGCGATTGCCGCTCTCGATTGAGAATCCGCAATCAGCCGCAATCGCGTTGAGTGGCCGCCCGGTTACTCCCTACCGTCGAACGCGTCGCCCGATCTGATTCGCAGGTCGTGACCCAGGTGGCGACGCCCGGCCACGTACCCGCCGCACGGCGGGACCGAACCGATCAAGGGAGCACAGCATGAGCCCCGTAAGCACGGCACAGATCACCGGCCGAGCCCTGATCGAGGACGCCCTGTTCTGGCGCCTGGTTCACCGGATCGTCCACGACCAGGACATGGAGCAGCAGCTCGCGGAACGGGTCGTGGACCAAGCCCTCGCGTTCCTGGGTGCGTGTGCTGCCACGCCCGGTGCCCGGCTGTCGCCGTCGCTCCTGGTCGACCACGGGTGGCACGCCTTCCTGATGTACACGCGTGAGTACGCCGGGTTCTGCGACCGGGTTGCGGGCGGCTTCCTTCACCACAACCCGGAGGACGGCGACTGCCCCGTGAAGGGCGCGAGCACCGCCGCCACCATGGCCGCGCTCATGGGGGCCGGCTACCGGGTGGACACCGAGTTGTGGGTCATGTCCGCCGACTGCTCCGAAGGCAGCGGGGGCGACGGATCCGACAGCAGTGGAAGCGGCAACTGCTCGCAGTGCCACCAGGGTTGCCACAACTCCAACTGACCATCGGGGCCGGACGGCGAGGGCGCCGTCCGGCCCCAGCCCGATCCCGGGGGAAGGCCATGCGCCACCAGTGGACCGATCTGCCGACTGTGGTCCGTGATCTGATTGCCGAGCGGTGCGGCACCGTCACCGGGGTAGCGGTGCCGGATTCCGGCGAGATCGCCGAGTTCACCGCCGCCCTCGACACTGCCACCGGACACCTGTTCGTGAAGGCGGCCCGGCTCGACAGCCCGAACCTGTGGATGGCTCGCAAGGAAGCGCAGGCCGCACCGGCGGTGAAGGGTATCGGCGCGGGTCTGCTGTGGCAGCGGGAAGTCGGAGGCTGGCTGGTCACCGCCTTCGAGTTCGTACCGGGACGGCACGCTGACCTGTCTCCCGGCTCATCGGACCTGCCGCTCATCGCCGGTACCCTGGCGGGCCTCGCCGACAAGCTCACTCCTGCACCCGCGCTGCGGACGTTCAGCCTCGCGCAGCGGTGGACCGGCTCGGCACTGTGGCCTGAGATCGCTGCCGCAGACGGACTGACCCCGTGGCAGGCCGCACACCTGGACGCGCTCACCGTGCTGGAGAGCCGGGTATCGGAGGCGGTCGTCGGTGACACGCTGGCCCACACCGACATGACCGGCTCGAACATCCTTGTCGATGGTGCCCGGGTTCGCGTCATCGACTGGTCATGGCCGGCCCCGGCTGCCGCCTGGGTCGATACCGCCTCATTGCTCCCCCGCTTGATTGCCGCCGGCCACACCGTCGCGCAAGCACATCGGTGGGCGACGAAGGTCCCGCCCTACGCCGTCGCCGATCCCGCGAAGGTGGCCTCCTTGGCTGTCGTGATCGCGGCCCGGTGGCAGCTTCGCGCGATCCGGGACGGAGGCACGTGGGCCTCACTCTCGGCGGCGGCTGAGGCGTGGGTCGCCGGTCTGTTGCCGATCAGTTCCTCCCGGAAAAGTCTCCCGCGCGGACGCCGGCGATGAACGCCGTCCAGGCATCGGTGGTGAAGAGGAGGGACGGTCCCTGCGGATCCTTGGAGTCACGGACGGGAAGCATGCCCGGGAATCCGTCCGCGACCTCGATGCACTCGTTGTCAGGGCCACTGAACGAGCTCTTGCGCCATATGGCTGCGGAGAGGGCGGGCAGGTGGGGTGCTCAGTACGTGGGCGGGCCCGTGTGCGTGCACGGGCCCGCCCAGCTTTGATCATTCCCTTTGGCTTTTCCCGCGCCACCCCTCTCGGCTGGCGCGGAGGACCCGAGGGGCCCCCGGAACGCGGGCCGCCCCGCCGCGAGGGTGGTCGCGGCGGGGCGGGGGAGTGCGAGCGCGCCTAGCCGCGGCCGCGGAGGCCGCGGAGGTGGTCGGCGATCGGCGCGAGGGCGTCGAACATGGCGTCCAGCTGCTCCGGGGTGAAGCGGTCGATGAAGTGCGCCCGGACGCTGCGCACGTGGTCCGGCGCGACGCGCTGCATGGTCTCCCAGCCCTGCTCGGTGAGGTGGGCGTAGAGGCCGCGGCGGTCACCGGGGCACTCCTGGCGGAGCACCAGGCCGGCGTTCTCCATCCGGGTGATCTGGTGGGAGAGCCGGCTCTTCGACTGCAGGGTGGCCGTCGCGAGGTCGGTCATCCGCATCCGGCGGTCCGGGGCCTCGGAGAGCACGACCAGGATCTCGTAGTCGTTGATCGCCAGGTTGTGGGGCTGGAGCTCGCGGCTGAGCTGGTACTCCAGCAGCTTGGAGACCTCCAGATGGGCGCGCCACATCCGCTGCTCCCTGACGGTCAGCCAGGGAGTCTCCTCCTCGGGCTGCGACGGAGGGTTGTCCGCAGTGTCGATCGTGTGCGTATCCATGGCACCCAGCATACCTGATTTAGTTCAATCTTGTACGAGTTTACAGGCCGAAACGTCGGCCGAGTTCGCCCAGGTTACCCAGCCCCGGCAGGTTGGGATTGCCGCCGCCGTGACCGGCCGAACCCGGCTGCGACGGCACCCCGCCCATCGGGACGCCCGCCTCGGCGCCGACCTGGCCGACCGACCGCTCGGCCATCAGCTTCTCGCTGGACTGCAGCAGCACCTGCCCGGCACCGATGAACTCGAACTGGTGCTCCTCGCCGGAGGCGCCCCCGATGCCGGTCAGCCGCCGGATGCCGCCGATCAGCCCGTGCATGTAGTCGTGGTCGTAGTGGTGGCACGGCGCCGGGCAGTCCGCCCAGCCGACCAGGGCCTGCGGGTCCACCCGGAGCGGCGGTTCGACGAAGTGCACCGGCCCGTTGGAGGCGGCGACGAAGCGGCCGGTGCCGATCAGGGTCAGGAAGCCCGGGATGATCGACTGCTTGAGCCGCAGCGTCGGATCGAAGGCGAGCAGGTTGCCGGAGCGGACGGTCAGGTTGCCGTCCTCCAGGTCGTACGAGTTGAGGTCGAACGCCCGGTCGGCCAGCAGCAGCTTGCCGCGGCCCTCGGCGACCACCCAGTCCGCCGCGTGCATCGGTGAGTTGAAGTGCTGCCCGAGCATCCGGTCGATCATCCCGGCGCCGACGCCCTTGAAGGTGATGTCGCCGTAGTAGGCGACCATCTTGCCCTTCTGCAGGAAGTAGGACCCGTTCAGCTCAACCGAGAAGGCGTACGGGTTGACGTTGTCGTTGACCGGCAGGCTGTGCACGTCGTGCACCACCGGGCCGGTGCCGCCCTGGGCGGTCGGCAGCGGGGCGATCGGGCCGCCGAACTGCTCCTGGGCGTACGCCTGTTGGGGCTGCGGCGCGGGCGGCTGGGCGTACTGCTGCGGCTGCCCGGGCGGAGGCGTCTGGTACCCGCCCTGCGACGGGTAGCCGCCCTGCTGGGGGTACCCGCCCTGTTGCGGGTGGCCGCCCTGCGACGGGTACCCGCCCTGTTGCGGGTAGCCCTGCTGCGGGCCGTGGTTCGGCGGGGGCGGCGGCACGACGAAGCCGGGCTGGGTCGGCTGGTCGTGCGGCGACCCGTACGGGGGCTGCGGCGGGTAGGACATCAGAGCTTCTCCTCGCTCGCCTGGACGTACACCGTGCCCTGGCCGGACAGCTCCAGCTGGAACGCCTCGCCCGAGCCGCGGCCGATCATGTCGCGCCAGCCGATCGCGGTGGACAGCTTGTTGCGCACGTCGCCGCGGTGCGCCACGTACGCCTGCGGGTCGACGTGCACCGACTGGCCGGGGACGATCGGCAGCTCGAAGACGCCGCCGTGCGCCATCACCGCGACGGAGCCGTTGCCCTCCAGCTTGGTGGTGAACAGGCCCTGGCCGGTGACCTGGCCGCGGACCATGCCCATCACCCCGCCCTGCGAGCCCATGAACATGGTGGACTGCCGCAGCGTGCCCTCGAAGGCGAGCAGCCGGTCCGCCTCGACGTACAGGGTGTCGCCGAACAGGTCGATCACGTGGACGTGGTGGCCGCCGTGGCCGAACATGACCCGGCCCTGGCCCTCGACGGTCATCAGCGGGGTGTCCTCGTTGGCCACCCGGCGGCCGATCATCGACATCACGCCGCCCTGCCCGCCGGTGATGTTCGGCGTGAAGCGGACGTCGCCGCTGTACGCGAGCATCGCGCCGCGCTGGCTGAACAGCCGCTGGCCGGGCACCACCTGGGCCTCGACCATCTTTCCGTTGATCTTCGTGAAGCCCATCAGACGTCACCCCCGATGGTGATCTTCTCGGAGGGCTGCACGTACACCAGGCCGTCGCCGGTGAACTCGACCTGGACGGCCTCGCCGCCGCCCTCGCCGATGACCGTGGTCCAGCCCGCGCCCGACTTCAGGCTGCGGTGCAGGTTGCCGGTGTGCGCCACGTACGCGCCCGGGTCCACGCGCAGCGGCATGCCCTTGTCGACCCGCAGGATGAGGGCGGGCCCGTTGGAGGTGACGGCGGCCCAGCCGTGCCCCTCCACCTTGGTGGTGAAGAGGCCGTTGCCGGAGGACATGCCGTTCAGGCCGGTGAAGCTGGTGCCGGTGTGCAGGGAGGACTCCGTGCAGAGCAGGTTGTCCGCCTCGACGTAGAGCGTCTCGCCGTTCAGCCGGACCAGGTTGATCTCGGCGGCCTTGTCGGCGAAGTAGCAGGTGCCCTGGCCCTTCACCTCCATGACCGTCATCTTCTCGCCGGTCAGCCGGCGGGCGACCATGCCGCGTAGGCCGTCCCCGCCGCCGGTCAGCTTCTTGAAGGTCATCTGCCCGGTGTAGGCGACCATGGAGCCGTGTCGGGCCTTGACGGCGTCCCCGCCCATGTCGACGGCGAGCACTCGCGATCCCTGGAGTCTGAACTGTGCCACGGCCGCAATCTAGCCGGTGCGGCCGTGGCGCGGGGAGAGTGCGGGGCGCAACTGGTACGGGGCTGCGACAAATGCGCCGGTCAGCTCCGTGCGTGCGCCCCGTGTCCGGGGTGCGGGATCGCGCCGGCCGCCTGCTCGACCTCCAGCAGCGAGGCCGAGTGGCGCTCGGCCTCGAAGGCCACCACGCCGCCGCGCAGTCCGAACAGGCGCTTGGAGAGCATGATCCAGAGGACCGCCGCGATGTTGAGCACCAGGGTGCAGATCTTCACCGCGCTCACGTGGTGGCTCAGCTCGTAGCCCTCCAGCGGCAGGAAGGCTGCGGTGGCGACCACCGTCAGGTACTCGGCCCAGCGCTTGTTCAGCCAGAGGCCGACCGCCTCGACGATCTCGATCAGGGCGTAGGCCACCAGCGCGCCCGCGACGATCAGCAGGGTGCTCTTCTTGAAGTCGAAGGTCTTGCGGATCGTCTCGACGATCGGGGCGTGTTCGAGGTCCCAGTGGAAGTGGTCGGTGACGGGCCGGAAGACCGTCAGGTTCTCGTCGAAGATCCGGTGCACCGCGTCCTGGCTGTTGGAGAACTTCCACACGGCCCAGGCGACCACGATGATCAGCAGTCCGCGCAGCACCCGCTCGACGGCGAGGAAGCGCAGGATGAAGAGGTCCCGCAGCGCCTTGCCGCGCGGCACCAGCGGCGCGTCCCCGGCGGGGCCGGAGCCGTGCGGGGCGCCCAGTGCGAAGTCGCCGCAGCGCAGGCAGCGCCAGGCGTCGCCGAGGGCGGTGGCGGCGTGCAGCCGGGACGCCAGCTCGGGCTCGGTGGGCGCGTAGGTGATGTGGCCGCGCTTGGCGCAGGTCCTGCGGTCCCAGTCGCGCTTGAACATGTGGTGACTACCCCCGTGGCGTGATGCTTCCGGCGCCCGGATCGGTGGGCGCGCGGGCAGCAGGATAGGGGTTCCCGGTGACGGGCCGTCGCGCTCGGTCGTGTTCCGGCACACAGCTGTGACAGGGACGGGACCGCGGGGGCGGCGGCGCCGCGCGCGGGCGCTGTGAGATCGGGCACGGAGCCCACCCCCGGCAGGGGCGTCGGACGTGTGCTCGGTGATAATGACCGGAAGGCTTGTGAGTCGCTTCACAAGCGCGCCCGCGCCTCCGACCCCCGTATTGAGGTACCCAACGTGAACAGCAGCGCCGTCCACCGCCTGCGCCTGGTCTCCGGCCCCGAAGGGGTCTCGTTCATCCTGCTGCTGATCTGCTCGGTGCTGAAGCGGACCACCTCGTTCGACGCCGTCCCGGTGATGGGCATGGTCCACGGGGTCCTGTTCATCCTGTACGTGGTCTTCTGGATCCAGGCCTGGCAGACGCAGAAGTGGGACGCCAAGCGCGGCGTCCTGCTGTTCGTCCTCGCGGTGCTGCCCACCGGCGGCTTCCTCGCCGAGCGGATGCTCGGCCGGGAGGAGCGCGGCGAGCTGAAGCCCGCCACCGCCTGATCCCCGCCGGCGCTCGGCGCCCGGGTCCCGCCACCGTCCGGGGGGTCCTGCCCCCGTTCGGGTCCCGCCACCGTCCGGGGGGTCCCGCCACCGCTCGGGTCCCGCCACCGCTCGACACCGGACCGATCCGCGGCGCGGACGGTCGACAGGCTGCCACGGCCTCCTCTCCCAAAGGGCCGCGGCAGCCTGTCGCCGTTTCTTACCGGGGGTGGCTCGTGCCGGAGCGGACGGCTAGTTGACGTTCACCGCGCTCCAGGCCGCCGCGACCGTCTTGTACTCGGTGCTGGTCGCGCCGTACAGGTCGGTGGCGGCCTTCAGGGTCGCCGTGCGGGCGGCCTTGTAGTTGGTGGTGGAGGTCATGTAGACGGTCAGCGCGCGGTACCAGATGGCCGCCGCCTTGGTCCGGCCGATGCCGGTCACCGTCGAGCCGTTGGAGGTCGGGCTGTTGTAGCTGACCCCGTTGATCACCTTGGCGCCGCTGCCTTCGGCGAGCAGGAAGAAGAAGTGGTTGGCGACGCCGGAGGAGTAGTGGACGTCCTTGTTGCCGACGGTGGACGACCAGTAGTCGGCCGACGCGCCGTCCTTGGAGGGCTTGTCCATGTAGCGCAGCGGGGTGCCGTTGCCGTTGATGTTGAGCTTCTCGCCGATCAGGTAGTCCGGCGGGTCGGCGGGCAGGTTGGCGGACCACTCGACCATGGTGCCGAAGATGTCCGACGTGGCCTCGTTGAGGCCGCCGGACTCGCCCGAGTAGTTCAGGCCGGCGGTGGCCGAGGTGACGCCGTGGCTCATCTCGTGGCCGGAGACGTCGATGGCGGTCAGCGGGTGGGTGTTGCCGGATCCGTCGCCGTAGGTCATGCAGAAGCAGGAGTCGTCCCAGAACGCGTTGACGTAGTTGGTGCTGTAGTGGACCCGGCTCGCCGCGCCGACGCCGTTGTTCTTGATGCCGCTGCGGCCGAAGGTGTTCTTGTAGTAGTCCCAGGTGGCCGCGGCGCCGAACTGGGCGTCCACCGCGGCGGATTCACGGTTGGACGGCGCGCCGTTGCCCCAGGAGTTGGTGGTCTTGCTGAACAGCGTGCCGTTGCCCGAGGTGCCGCCCTTGAGGTCGGTGGTCGACTGGTTGCCCCGGGAGGCGTCCTTGAGCTGGTAGTTCGAGCCGCTCTGGGTGGTGGTCAGCGTGACGGTGCCGACGTTGACGCCCTTGCCGGTGCCGGTCGCGGTCTGCACGTGCTCCTGGCTGGAGAGCACCTGGCCGGTGGCGGCGTCGGTGACGACGTCCTGGCGGCTCGGGGTGCCGTCCGCCCGCTCGCCCGTGACCACCGTGCGGTGGGCCAGGCGCGGGGCGCCGTCGGCCGCCCAGACGACCAGCTCGGTCGCGCCGGCGCCGTCGACCTTGGTGAGCGCCGCCTCGTCCGCGTCGGCGGCGATGCCGACCGTGGCGCGCACCGCGGCGGTGGCCCGCTCGGCCGCCTGGCCCGCGGCGACGGCCGGGGTCAGGGTGGGCACGGACAGCCGGCCGGCGAAGGCGCGGTCGACCGAGCCCACCGAGCCGTCGGCCTTCTGGTGGACGACCAGGTCGCCGCCGAGCACCGGCAGGCCGGCGTAGGTCCGCTCGTACCGGAGGTGGCGGGTGCCGTCCCGGTCCACCACGACGTCCTTGGGGACCAGCTTCTCCTGGCCGCCGAGGGCGAGGGCCTGCGCGACCGGGGCGCTCTGCCCGGCGGCGAACGCGAGCAGCGCGGACTGCTGCTGTTCCGGCGCGGGGGCGGCGGCCTGGGCGGGGACGGCGGCGATCTGGACGACGCCGGCCAGCAGGGCGGTGGCGGAGAGTACGGCTCCGACGGTCAGCTTTCGCTTCATGGACGGGGGTTCCTTCCACGAGACCCGCGGGTGCGTGCGGGTGCGCCGCGTACCGGGGCGCCGGGGTTGGCACCGTTGGGGCGGTAGGGCGCGGACGTGCCGTTCCCGTGCGGTTCCTGACGCTCCGCCGATGGGTGGGGGTGGCGGAGGTCGGACGGGACGTGGTCAGAAGCATGACAATTTCGGGCCGGAATGGACAGGCCGCGTCCGGGGATTGGCCAGGAATCGCCAGTCCCGGTACGGATGGTTCGGTTGCTGCCCGTTGCCTGGTATGCCGCGTTCGCCCCCCTGGCGGGACTCCGCCAGCCGGGCGGCCTTGACAGCCGGACGGCCCCGAAGCAGCCGTTCCGGATGAACGGCCCCGACCGAACGCCCCCGTACGAACGCCCCCGAACCGGCAGCCCCGAACGGCAGGCCCCGAACGGGCGGACGCCCGGGGCCTGCCCCCCTCCGAGGGGCCCCGGGCGTCCGGATCGCGTGCGCCGTGGGTCAGTTGACGTTGACGGCGGTCCAGGTCGCGGCGACGGCGCTGTACTCGGCGCTGCTCGCGCCGTACAGGTCCGCAGCGGCCTTCAGGGTGCCGGTGCGGGCCCCCGCGTAGTTGGTGGTGGAGGTGAAGTAGGTGGTCAGCGCGCGGTACCAGATCTGCGCGGCCTTGTCCCGGCCGATGCCCGCGAGGGTGGAGTTGTTGTAGGTCGGGCTGTTGTAGCTGACGCCGTTGACGGTCTTGGCGCCGCTGCCCTCGGCGAGCAGGTAGAAGAAGTGGTTGGCGACGCCGGAGGAGTAGTGGACGTCCTTGCTGCCGACGCCGGAGGACCAGTAGTCGGCCGAGGCGCCGTCCTTGGAGGGCTGGTCCATGTAGCGCAGCGGCTTGCCGTCGCCGTTGATGTTGATCAGCTCGCCGATGAGGTAGTCCGGCTTGTCGGCGGCCAGGTTGGCGTAGAACTCGACCATGGTGCCGAAGATGTCCGAGGTGGCCTCGTTGAGGCCGCCGGACTCGCCCGAGTAGTTCAGGTTGGCGGTGGCGGAGGTGACGCCGTGGCTCATCTCGTGGCCGGCCACGTCGAGTTCGGTCAGCGGGTGGGTGTTGCTCGTGCCGTCGCCGTAGGTCATGCAGAAGCAGCTGTCGTCCCAGAACGCGTTGACGTAGTTGCGGCCGTAGTGGACCCGGCTCGCGGCGCCGACGCCGTCGTTCTTGATGCCGTTGCGGCCGAAGGTGTTCTTGTAGAAGTCCCAGGTGGCGGCCGCGCCGAACTGGGCGTCCACCGCGGCGGACTCCGCGTTGGAGGCCAGGCCGTTGCCGAAGCTGTCGGTGGTGTTGGCGACCAGGGTGCCGGAGCCGGACGTCATGCTCTTCAGGGTGTAGGTGGCCTGCCCGCCGCGGGTCGCGTCCTTGAGCTGGTAGGAGGAGCCGCTCTGGGTGGTGGTCAGCGGGACGGTGCCCACGAAGACGCCCTTGCCGGTGCCGGCGGCGGTCTGCACCTCCTCGTGGGTGGAGAGCACCTGGCCACTGGCCGCGTCGGTGACCAGCAGCTGACGGCTCGGGGTGCCGTCGGCGCGCTCGCCCTCGACGGTGGTGCGGTACGCCAGGCGCGGGTTGCCGTCGGTGGCCCAGACCACCAGCTCGGCCTTGCCGGTCTGGTGCACCGCCGTCAGCGGCGCCTCGTCCGCGTCGGCGGTGATGCCGACGGTGGACTGCACGGCGCCGGTCGCCTGGGCGGCGGCCTTGTCGGCGGGGATCTGCGGGGTGAGGCTCGGCAGGGCGATGGTCGCACCGGTGGCCTTGTCCACGGAGGTGGTCGAGCCGTCCGCCTTCTGGTGCACCACCAGGTCGCCGCCCAGGACCGGGAGGCCGGCGAAGGTGCGCTCGTAACGGAAGTGACGGGTGCCGTCGGCGTCCACCACGGCGTCCTTGGCCACCAGCTGCTCCTGGCCGCCCAGGGCCAGGGCGTGCGCCACCTTGCCCGCCTGGCCGTTCGCCAGGGCGATCAGGTCGGCGCGCTGTCCGGCCCGGGAGTGCGGGGCGGGGTCCGCCACGGCCACGGTGCTGACCTGGACGACGCCGGTGAGCAGAGCGGTGGCGGAGAGTACGGCGACTGCGGCGAGCTTTCGCTTCACGGACGAGTCCTTCCGGGAAACCGCGTGTGGGCGCGGTCGCGCCGCGTCCCGGGGGCCGGGGTCGGCACCTGAGGGGCGGGACGGGCACTGACGTTCAGAGCCCCGAGCGGTCGAGCGGCCGGCCACCGGGGGTGGGGGTGGTGGAGGGCCGTACGGGGTTGGCGGAAAGCATGACAATCGAGCAAAACAAATGACAGGTCTTGCTCATGAATTGGCCAAGTCCCGCCAGGGGGAAGGATTGTGAACGAGCGGACAAAAGGAACGGATCACCCCTCCGTTCGACGGGTTACCGCCCGAACGGAGGCCTGTTAGAGCGGTGTTGGCGCGATCAGTGGTCAACCCCGGTGCGCCGTACGTCCGTTGCAGTCCGTTCACACCGGTGCAATGTCCTGGTATGGGCCTGGCCGTCCGATTGGCGGGATCCCGCCACACGTTGCGCTTGTCCACCATCAGGACAGCTGGTAGCACCCGTACGGTCCGCCGGTACGGTAAGGAGGTGGCCAAGCCCCTCGCACTCGACTTCGACCCGATCGCCCGCGCCGACGAGCTGTGGACCCGCCGCTGGGGCGGAGTCCCCTCGATGGCGGCGATCACCTCGATCATGCGCGCCCACCAGATCCTGCTCTCCCGGGTGGACGCGGTGCTCAAGCCGTACGGGCTGACCTTCGCCCGCTACGAGGCGCTGGTGCTGCTGACCTTCAGCCGGACCGGCGAGCTCTCGCTCTCCAAGATCGGCGAGCGGCTCATGGTCCACCCGACCAGCGTGACCAACACCGTCGACCGTCTGGAGCGGGCCGGCCTGGTCGCCCGCCGCCCGAACCCGCTGGACGGCCGCGGCGTGCTGGCCGCGATCACCGGGCGCGGCCGGGAGGCGGTCGAGGAGGCCACCCGGGAGCTCATGGCGATGGAGTTCGGACTGGAGGAGTACGGCCCCGAGCAGTGCCGCCAGGTGTTCGACCTGCTGAAGCCGCTGCGGATCGCGGCCGGTGACTTCTCCGAGCCCGACGAGGGGGCTGCGCAGGCGGAGGCGTGAGGACGGCTACCCTCGTGGGAGCGGTGCGCGGATCCGGGCGTACCGGCGGAAACTGCCGAGCGAGGCGAGGAAGAGTATGAAGGCGACCCCCCTGCTGGGCTGGTACCGGGCCCTGGCCATTGCGACCGGTGTGGCACTGCTGGTGTTCTGCGGTTTCATGGTCGCGAAGTACGGCTTCAGCACGGCCGAGGACGTGACCACGTACGTCGCGATGCTGCACGGCTACCTGTACATCGGGTACTTCGTGGTGACCTTCCTGCTCGGGCAGAAGCTGAAGTGGCCGCTCGGCCGGCTGGTGCTGACCCTGGCGGCGGGCTGCATCCCGTTCCTCTCCTTCGTCTTCGAGCGCAAGGTGGCCCGCGAGGCTGCCGAGAAGCTGCCGGCGGGCACCGGTGCCCGCCAGCCGGCCGGCGTCTGAGCCGACCGGCCGCCCGGGAGTCTGTGCGGCGGTCCGCCGCCCGGGAGCCCGTACGAGGGCCCCTTCCCCACCGCGGGGGAGGGGCCCTCGGCGTTCCCGGACCCGTCCGGCCCGCCCCGCCGGCCCGGCCGCCCCCGCCCGCCGGCCCGGTCGGCTCCACTCGCCGGCCCTTTCGGGGGTGTCGTCCGTCGACAAGTACTAGGACGTCCGAGTAAATTAGTAGGACGTCCTAATAGCTGTGCCGCCCGTCGCCGTGGCGGCCGTACGGAGCGGAGTTCGGGGTCATGGACGCCGAGGAGATCGAGCGCGGACGGCAGCGCTGGCAGCAGCGGTACGACAAGGCCCGCAAGCGGGACGCGGACTTCACCACCCTCTCCGGGGACGAGGTCGAGCCGGTCTACGGCCCGCCCGCCGGGCAGGCCTACGAGGGCTTCGAGCGGATCGGCTGGCCGGGCGAGTACCCGTACACCCGCGGCCTGCACCCGACCGGCTACCGGGGCCGCACCTGGACCATCCGCCAGTTCGCCGGCTTCGGCAACGCGCAGCAGACCAACGAGCGCTACCGGATGATCCTGGACGCGGGCGGCGGCGGCCTCTCGGTCGCCTTCGACATGCCCACCCTGATGGGCTACGACTCCGACGACCCCAAGTCGCTGGGCGAGGTCGGCCACTGCGGCGTGGCCATCGACTCGGCCGCCGACATGGAGGTGCTGTTCAAGGACATCCCGCTCGGCGGGGTCACCACCTCGATGACGATCAGCGGCCCGGCCGTCCCGATCTTCTGCATGTACCTGGTCGCCGCCGAGCGCCAGGGCGTCGACCCGGCGGTGCTCAACGGCACCCTGCAGACGGACATCTTCAAGGAGTACATCGCGCAGAAGGAGTGGCTCTTCGCCCCCGAGCCGCACCTGCGCCTGATCGGCGACCTGATGGCCTACTGCGCCGAGGGCATCCCCGCGTACAAGCCGCTGTCCGTCTCCGGCTACCACATCCGCGAGGCCGGGGCGACGGCCGCGCAGGAGCTGGCGTACACCCTCGCGGACGGCTTCGGCTACGTCGAGCTGGGCCTGTCCCGGGGCCTGGACGTGGACGTCTTCGCACCCGGCCTGTCCTTCTTCTTCGACGCGCACCTGGACTTCTTCGAGGAGATCGCCAAGTTCCGTGCCGCGCGCCGGATCTGGGCCCGCTGGATGCGCGACCGCTTCGGCGCCAAGACCGACAAGGCGCAGTGGCTGCGCTTCCACACCCAGACCGCCGGCGTCTCGCTCACCGCGCAGCAGCCGTACAACAACGTGGTCCGCACCGCCGTCGAGGCGCTGTCCGCGGTGCTCGGCGGCACCAACTCGCTGCACACCAACGCGCTGGACGAGACCCTGGCGCTGCCTTCCGAGCAGGCCGCCGAGATCGCCCTGCGCACCCAGCAGGTGCTGATGGAGGAGACCGGCGTCGCCAACGTGGCGGACCCGCTGGGCGGTTCCTGGTACGTCGAGGCGCTGACCGACCGGATCGAGCAGCAGGCCGAGGCGATCTTCCAGCGGATCCTGGACAAGGGCAGCGAGGACCACGAGATCGGCCCGATCACCTCCGGCATCCTGCGCGGCATCGAGGAGGGCTGGTTCACCGGCGAGATCGCCGAGGCCGCCTTCCAGTACCAGCAGGGCGTGGAGAAGGGCGAGAAGCGCGTGGTCGGCGTCAACTGCCACCCGCGCAGCGTCACCCCCGAGCTGGAGATCCTGCGGGTCAGCCACGAGGTCGAGCGCGAGCAGGTGCGCGTGCTGGGCGAGCGCAAGGCGGGCCGGGACGACGCGGCCGTGCGGGCCGGGCTGGACGCCATGCTGGCGGCGGCGCGCTCGGGCGAGTCGATGATCCCGCCGATGCTGGACGCGGTGCGCGCCGAGGCGACGCTGGGCGAGATCTGCAACGCGCTGCGGCAGGAGTGGGGCACGTACCAGGAGAACGCGGCGTTCTGACCGGGCCGGCGAACGGTCGCAGGAGCGCGGGAAGCCGCCCGTACGGGGTTCCGTACGGGCGGCTCCGTCGTGCCCTCAGCAGGTGGTGAGCGGGCCCAGCAGCAGGTCGGTGAAGCGGCGGGTCCATTCGGGGGTGATCGGCTCGCCGCTGACCAGGACGCGGTGTTCGACGGTGCCCGCGATGGTGTCGAAGATGATGTCGACCTCCTCGCAGGCGGACCCGGCGTCGGTGTCCGGTTCGAGTTCGCCGCGCGCCTGGGCGGCCGTCCGGCCCTGGCGGACCAGCCGCTTCTGCGGGTCCACGATGGCCTCGCGGATCCGGCGGTGCAGCTGCCGGTCGCGGATGCCCTCGGCGAACAGCGCGAGCAGCGCGGCCTGGGTCTCCGGGCGGGCCAGCAGGTCGGCGAACTGGGCCACCACGGCCTCGATGTCGGCCCGCAGGCTGCCGAGGTCGGGCATCACCAGGTCGTCGAAGAGGGTGGCGACGGCGTCGACGACCAGTTCGTTCTTGGAGGGCCAGCGGCGGTAGAGCGTGGTCTTGGCGACCCCGGCCCGGCTCGCCACGTGGCCCATGGTCAGTCCGCCCCAGCCGAGTTCGGCGAGGGCTTCGCGGGTGGCGGCGAGGATGGCGCGGTCGGCGGCGGCGCTTCGCGGGCGGCCCTTGGCCCGGGCGGTGCCGACGGCCTCCGGGGTCGGGTGCGCGGCTTCCGGGGCCGAGCTCGCCGGGTCCGTGGACGTCGGGACCGTGCTCTCCGGGCTCGCGGGGGGCTGGGCGGCCGGCACCGGGCCTCCTTGCGCTTTACTGGTAAGTAACTTGGGTGGGGCAGGTAACGGTAGCGACTGTTGGCCGATTCGGGCAGCCGGGCCGCCCGGGAAAGTGGGGCAGGTCACGTCGCCGAACCGCCGGTGGGGCTTGCGGCCGGGGCACCGCCTCCAGTTACGCTACGACTCGTAGCGAAAGAACAGTGACAACCAGGCGCCGCGACCGTGGGACGGGAGCGGCGCGGGCGCGGGTGGGGATCCGCGCCGAACGGTCCAGGCTACCGGGGGGCGGGTACCACGCCCGGGAACCGGCGCAGCGCGCCCCGCGCGAGCCGACTTTCCCGAGGATGGTGCCCGCGAGCAGCGCGGACGGGGGAGGATGGTGCCATGCAGCCACGGAATTCGCGTCCCAACAGCTCCGCCCTGCGCGGCGCGGTCGACCTCGCCGCAGTGAAGGCGGCCGGCGAGGCCGCACAGAAGGCCGAGCAGGCCCGGGCCGATCGGGCCCGTCAGGCGGCCGCCGCCGAAGCGGCCGGAGTCGCCCCCGCCCAGTCCGCCCTCCAGCTCGTCATCGACGTCACCGAGGACACCTTCGAGTCCGACGTCGTCCAGCGCTCCACCGAGGTGCCGGTCGTCATCGACTTCTGGGCCGAGTGGTGCGGCCCCTGCAAGCAGCTCAGCCCGGTCCTGGAGGGCCTGGCCGAGGAGTACGCCGGCCGCTTCGTGCTCGCCAAGATCGACGTGGACTCGAACCAGCTGCTGGCCCAGCAGTTCGGCATCCAGGGCATCCCGGCCGTGATGGCCGTGGTGGCCGGCCAGCTGGTGCCGCTGTTCCAGGGCGCGGAGAGCGCCGCCAACATCCGCAAGATCCTGGACCAGCTGATCCTGGTCGCCGAGCAGCGCTTCGGCGTGGGTGGCGCGGTCGCCCCGGGCGAGGCCCCGGCCGCGGCCCCGGAGCGTCCCGAGGACCCGGCGCTGGCCGCCGCGCACGACGCGCTGGACGCCGGTGACCTGGGCGGTGCCATCCAGGCGTACAAGAACGTGCTGACCGACCAGCCGGGCAACACCGAGGCCAAGCTGGGCCTGGCCCAGGCCGAGCTGCTGCAGCGGATCGAGGGCCTGGACCTGCAGGACGTCCGGACGGCGGCCGCCGCCGAGCCGAAGAACGTCGCGATCCAGCTCCAGGCGGCCGACCTGGACCTGGTCGGCGGCCACGTCGAGGACGCCTTCGGGCGCCTGGTGGACACCGTCGGGCGGACGGCCGGCGAGGACCGGGACACCGCCCGGCTGCGCCTGCTGGAGCTGTTCGAGGTGATCGGGTCGGACGACCCGCGGGTCACCGCGGCCCGTACGGCGCTGGCGCGCGTCCTGTTCTGACCCCGGTCCGGGCCCGTTCCGACGCCGGTCCGGGCCCGTTCCGAGCGCGCTTCGGGTCCGCTCCGAGGCCGGGTCCGACCCGGCTCCGGCCGGTCGGCTGGCACGGCGGATGACCTGCGGTGTCGCCAGGTGATTTGGCGACAATCCGGTCAACCGGACAGAGGTTTACCAAATCTTGATTTCACCCGTGGGTGGTCACTATCCGTGACCGCCCACGGGTGTTTCGGCGGTGTTTCCGGCAGATTTCGCCGTCACCGTTCCTTCAAGACGTCACGTACGGTGTTCGTCGCGTCCAGTTCATGATCGACGCCACCGAATGTTGGATTACCCGTCAGTAAGGCACCCCTTGTGCTTCGCCCGGGATTCAAGCAGCATCGGCGTCGCCCGGTCCCAGACTCCACACCCTCCGACAGCCGTCGGCCAAGCGGAGCGCGGGATCCCCACCGGGTGATCCGTCGGCCCCGGTCGGCGGTAGGGAGGGCAGGGGGGTATCCGCGGTCCCACGGCGGTTCCTGTCCTTCGACCGGCCGCGCGGCCCTGCGCGGTCGCTGGTTGTCGCTCGGGGGTGATCGCCGATGTCGTCGGTCCTGCCCGCCGCCCCACAAGGTCGGTCGGTGCTCGGCCGGGAGGGCCGCTCTACGCAGGCCGCTCCCGCGTCCGACGACGCCCAAGGCGCTCTCCGCTACCGAGGACGTAGCTCTCTCCCATCCCAGGCCCCCACCGGCGCGCGCCACGCCGCCGGGGAGCCGGAGATGTACGTCCTAGAAGGAGGACTCGCATGTCCAAGACCTACGGCAAGACCCGCTGGAAGCGCTTCGCCCTGGTGATGGTTCCGAGCGTCGCGGCCACCGCGATGGTCGGCGTCTCGATCGCCAACAGCGCGCTCGCCGCTTCGTTCAGCATTTCCGGCCAGCAGTTCAAGGTCAGCACCGACCAGCTGCACGGCACCAACTTCGCCCAGTTCGGCTCGGTCGACATCGAGGCGAACGGCAAGCCGCACCCGGTCGCGGTCTCGGCCTTCGACCACGCCGACATCACCAACCTGTGCCAGTCGGTGGTGACGGACCTGACCGGCTTCGGTCTGGGCAAGATCACCCTGCAGCTGCACGCCGGTACCGAGGCGGGCAAGCCGGTTCAGGCCGACAACCTGCTGATCGACCTGGAGCAGCTGAAGGCGGACGCGACCTTCACCAACATCAACATCGGTCAGGACGCCTCCACCCTCTCCGGCTCGGCCACCCAGGGCTGGACCCCGCACCCGGGCGTCACCAAGGCCGGCGGCGGCGCCGGTCTGCCCTCCGGTGCGACCGGTTTCGCCCAGGCCGCCAAGGCGGCGGACCTGAGCGGCGTTCAGCAGGTCGCCCGGGCCACCTCGGCCGGCACGTTCAAGCTGAACGGCCTGAACCTCGCGCTGAAGAGCGGCGACGGCGCGGGCAACGAGTGCTTCTGAGCCTCGCTTTGACCGGGACGCCCGCCCGGCACGCCTGACGGCCTGCCGGGCGACGCGCCCCGACGACGGGTCCACCCGGGGCCGGGGACGGCGGAGCATCGCCGCCCCCGGCCCACCCCCATTGTTCTCCCCTCGTAGCGACATCGAGGAGCTGCACCATGTCCAGCGCAACGGTCGAACCCCGGACCGGCCACCAGAACCCGATCGGGTGGCTCTGGCGGCACTTCCGTGATTTCCGCCGCACCAGGCCCTTCTGGGGCGGCCTGCTGGCCATGATCGCCGGCGTCCCGATCCTCTACTTCCCCTACGCGCACCTGACGTTCGGTGGCCTGACCATCGCGATGTCGACCACGGCCGGCGCGGGGTCGCTGATCATCGGCGTGCTGATGATCATCCTCGGTCTGACCGCCTGGTTCCAGCCCGCGGTGCGGGTCTTCGGCGGCATCGCCACCATCCTGCTGACCCTGGTCTCGATCCCGGTCTCCAACCTGGCGGGCTTCGGACTGGCGCTGCTGCCGGGCCTGATCGGCGGCGGGCTGATGGTCTCCTGGGCCCCGCTGCCGGAGCCGAAGACCGCGGGTGAGGGCCGTCGCCGTGGCCGCCGCAAGGGCGCCGAGGACGCGGCGGCCGCGGACACCGGGGCCGGTGAGGCCGTGGCGCAGAGCGTCGCCACCGAGCCGGCCGCCGAGGCCGCCGCGGAGACCACCGTCGCGGCTGCCGCCGAGGCGCCCACCGCCCAACTGCCCGCCCAGGGCGAGCCGCAGGAGCCGGCCGCCCAGCCCGCCGCCGAGGCGTCCGTCCCGAAGCAGGCCGGCGCCACCGATCCGGAGGCCGCGCGGTGACCGGGCCGGCCGAGCAAGCCGACGACGCGGCCGTGCCGGCGCGGCGCTCCGGTCGGCACGCGGCCCCGCGCACGCCCGTACGGGTCAGACTCAGAGGCCGCGCACTGGCGATGGCCGCGGTGCCGACCGCGCTGCTGATGGCCGCCGCCTACACGCCCAACCCGGCGATCGCCGAGGCGGCGGCGGGCAAGCCCTGCGGTGCCGCGCCGGCCACGGTGCCGGACGTCGCGCCGATCGAGACGCCCGTCCCCAAGAGCGAGCTGCCCGAGCCGCCGCTGGGCCCGACCGCCGACCCGACGACGGGCCCGACCACCCCGCCGACCGCGCCCACCACCGCGCCCACCCCTGGGCCCTCGAACGGGCCCTCGACCGGCCCGAGCTCGGTGCCGACCCAGCCGACCGGCCAGGCGCCGACCGTCGCGCCGGTCAAGCCGCCGGCCGCGGCGGAGCCCGGCACGCTGCCGCCCGCCGCCCGGGCGGCCGCGCAGCCGCAGGCCGGCGCCGCCACCACCGGCGCGGTCGCGCCGGGCACGGACCGGCCGGGCGTCGGCAGCGGTCCTGGCACGGCGACCCAGGCCGGGCTGATCGACGACATCGTCGGCGGCATCAACCACCTGCTGAACCCGACGGCTTCGCCCAGCCCGACCGCCGCCCCGACCCAGGCGCCCAAGCCGGGCACCACCCCGGCGCCGGCGGCCACCACCCCGACCGCCCCGGCCCCGCGGGCCGGCACGCCGGCCCAGCCCGCGCCCGCCCAGCCGCAGGCCCACGGCGCGACCCCGGACGCCGCGCCGACCACGACCCCGTCCTCCGGCGGCGCGCCCTCGCCGGCCGCGACGCCGAGCGGGAAGGCGAGCCCCAGGGCGACGCCCTCGGCCGGCGCCTCCGGCACCGCCTCGCCCACCGCGGGCGCCACCGGCACCCCGTCCGCCACGCCCACCGACAACCCCAACTGCGACGTGGACACCCGGGGCCTGACCGCGGGCGCGGCCACGACCGGCCACGTCGTCCCGGAGCAGAACTGGACGCTGCTGACCAGCCGTCTGGCCCTGCACGGCGCGGCCTTCCACGGCGTCTACGACGTGAAGACCCCGACCGGCAGCAAGCGGGTGCTGAAGTTCGTGGTCGACAGCGTGGACATCGACAATCTCGACATGTCGACACTGGAGGGGAACGGCGTCACCTTCCACGTCCAGGGCGCCAAGGGCTCCACCTCGACCATGCGCAACGGCCCGGTCACCATGTACGTGGAGCGGCTGTCCGGCCACCTCTCCAAGGTGCTCGGCCTGCCGATCCCGATCGACCTGGGCGAGATCACCCTCACCCCGGACACCCTGCCGCGCTGGCTGTACGACCTGATCGGTGCCATCCCGATCCCGCTGGACCTGGAGCTGACCGGCGTCACCGCCAAGCAGGCCGGCCAGTTCGGCGGCACCCTGCACATCCCGGGGATGCACATGTTCAACGACGACGCGCCCTACAGCAACGAGTGAGCGACGGGCTCCGGACGCACTGACGCCCGTGGGGCGGCCCTCCGTGCGGGAGGACCGCCCCACGGGCGTTCTCAGGTCCTGGGGCTCACTCGCCCCGGGTGCCCAGGTGGTGCACCTGCACCATGTTGGTGGTGCCGGGGATGCCGACCGGGACACCGGCGGTGACGATGACGGTGTCGCCCTCGGCGAGCCGGCCCATCCGCAGCAGCTCACGGTCGACCTGGGCGACCATGGCGTCGGTGGTGGCGACCTGCTCGGTCACGTACGCCTCGACGCCCCAGCTCAGCGAGAGCTGGTTGCGGGTCGCGGAGTCCGGGGTGAACGCGATCACCGGGATCGGCGAGCGGTAGCGGGACAGCCGGCGGGCGGTGTCGCCGGACTTGGTGAAGGCGACCAGCGCCTTGCCGTCGAGGAAGTCGCCCAGCTCGCACGCGGCGCGGGCGACCGAGCCGCCCTGGGTGCGCGGCTTGCGGCCCGGGTTGAGCGGCTGCAGGCCCTGGGAGACCAGCTCCTCCTCGGCCTTCTCGCAGATCCGGCTCATGGTGCGGACGGTCTCGACCGGGTACTTGCCGACGCTGGACTCGGCGGAGAGCATGACCGCGTCGGCGCCGTCCAGGATGGCGTTGGCGACGTCGGAGACCTCGGCGCGGGTCGGGCGCGAGGCGTGGATCATCGACTCCATCATCTGGGTGGCGACGATGACCGGCTTGGCGTTGCGGCGGGCCAGCGTGACCAGCTGCTTCTGGACCAGCGGCACCCGCTCCAGCGGGTACTCCACGGCGAGGTCGCCGCGGGCGACCATGATGGCGTCGAAGGCGAGGACGATCTCCTCCATGGCCTCGACGGCCTGCGGCTTCTCGATCTTGGCGATGACCGGCACCCGGATGCCGACCTCGTCCATGACCTCGTGGACGTCCTTGATGTCGTCCGCGTTGCGGACGAAGGACAGGGCGATCATGTCGACGCCCAGGCGCAGGGCGAAGCGCAGGTCGTCCTTGTCCTTCTCGGACAGGGCGGGTACGTTCACGGCCGCGCCGGGCAGGTTGATGCCCTTGTTGTTCGAGAGCACGCCGCCCTCGACCACCACGGTCTTCACCCGCGGGCCGTCGACGCTGACGACCTCCAGGGCGATGACGCCGTCGTTGATCAGGATCGGGTCGCCGGGCTTCACGTCGCCGGGCAGGCCCTTGTAGGTGGTGCCGCAGATGTACTGGTCACCGGGGACGTCCTCGGTGGTGATGGTGAACTCGTCGCCGTTGTCGACGGTCACCGGGCCGTTGGCGAAGGTCGCCAGACGGATCTTCGGACCCTGGAGGTCGGCCAGGACGCCGATGGCCTTGCCGGTGTCCTCCGAGACCTGGCGGACCTTGCGGTACCGCTCCTCGTGGTCCGCGTGGTTGCCGTGGCTCATGTTCAGTCGGGCGACGTTCATGCCCGCCTCGACGATGGCCTTCAGCTGTTCGTAGGAGTCCGTCGCCGGACCCAGGGTGCAGACAATTTTCGCTCGGCGCATATCGATCAGTCTATCCGTTCGGGTTATGGGTGCATTCGGCACGGACCGGGAGGAATCGCCGACGAATGATTCCGAGGAGTGAGACGATTTTGTGTCAGTCCTCGGACATGTGAGGTTCCCGGTGCACCAGTGCGAAGGCCTGCCGGGCGATCTCCAGCTCCTCGTCGGTGGGCACCACCGCGACCGCCACCCGGGCGTACGCGGGCGAGATGATCCGGGCCGCGCCCGAGCGCACCGAGTTCAGCTCCGGGTCCACGGCGATGCCCAGCTCGTCCAGCCCCGCGGTGGCCGCCGCGCGCACCGGCGCCGCGTTCTCCCCGACGCCCGCGGTGAAGGCGATCGCGTCCACCCGGCCGAGCACCCCGTAGTAGCCGCCGATGTACTTGCGCAGCCGGTGGACGTAGCTGTCGAAGGCGAGCCTGGCGTCCGCGTCCCCCTCGTCGGCGCGGCGCATGATCTCGCGCATGTCGTTCTCGCCGCACAGGCCGCGCAGGCCGCTGCGGCGGTTGAGCAGGTCGTCGATCTCGTCGATCGACAGTCCGCCGACCCGGTGCAGGTGGAACACCACACCGGCGTCGATGTCGCCCGAGCGGGTGCCCATGACCAGGCCCTCCAGCGGGGTCAGGCCCATCGAGGTGTCGACGCAGCGCCCGCCGCTGACCGCCGAGGCGGAGGCGCCGTTGCCCAGGTGCAGCACGATCACGTTGACCTCGGCCGGGTCCTTGCCGAGCAGCCGGGCGGTCGCCCGCGAGACGTACTGGTGCGAGGTGCCGTGGAAGCCGTAGCGGCGCACCCGGTGCTCGTCGGCGACGTCCTTGTCGATCGCGTACCGCGCCGCGTACTCGGGCATCGAGGCGTGGAAGGCGGTGTCGAAGACGGCCACCTGCGGGAGGTCGGGGCGCAGCGCCCGGGCCACCTCGATGCCGGTGATGTTGGCCGGGTTGTGCAGCGGGGCCACCGGGATGAGCCGGCGGATCTCCCCGAGCACCTCCTCGGTGATCACGGTCGGCTCGGTGAACCGCTTGCCGCCGTGGACCACCCGGTGGCCGATCGCGGCCAGCTCGGGGGAGTCCAGCCCGAGGCCGTCGGCGGCCAGCTCCTCGGCGACGGCCTTCAGCGCGGCCGAGTGGTCGGGGAACGGCTGCAGCGCCTCGCGCGGCTCGCCGGCGCGGGGGGTGTGCACCAGGCGCCCGCCCGACTCGCCGATCCGCTCGACCAGCCCGGAGGCCAGTCGGGTGCCGTCCAGCATCTCGATCAGCTGGTACTTCACCGACGAGGAGCCGGCGTTCAGCACGAGAACGCGGGTTCCTTCGCTCATGCCCGGTGCTCCTTGTCGTCCTGGGACTGGATGGCGGTGATCGCCACGGTGTTGACGATGTCCTGCACCAGCGCCCCGCGGGAGAGGTCGTTGACGGGCTTGCGCAGCCCCTGCAGCACCGGGCCGACCGCGACCGCGCCGGCCGAGCGCTGGACCGCCTTGTAGGTGTTGTTGCCGGTGTTGAGGTCCGGGAAGATCAGCACGGTCGCCCGCCCGGCCACCGGGGAGCCCGGCAGCTTGGTGGCCGCGACGTGCTCGTCCACCGCCGCGTCGTACTGGATCGGGCCCTCGACCAGGATGTCCGGCCGCAGCTCGCGGACGAGCTCGGTGGCCTTGCGCACCTTGTCGACGTCGGCGCCGGAGCCCGAGGTGCCGGTCGAGTACGAGAGCATCGCGACCCGCGGCTCCACCCCGAACTGGGCGGCGGTGGCGGCGGCCTGGATCGCGATGTCGGCCAGCTGCTGGGCGTCCGGGTCGGGGTTGACCGCGCAGTCGCCGTACACCAGCACCTTGTCGGCCAGGCACATGAAGAAGACGGAGGAGACGATCGCGGCGCCCGGCGAGGTCTTGATCACCTCGAAGGCCGGCCGGATGGTCGCCGCGGTGGAGTGCACCGCGCCGGACACCATGCCGTCCGCGATGCCCTCCTGGACCATCAGGGTGCCGAAGTAGGAGACGTCCGTGACGACGTCCAGCGCCAGTTCGACGGTCATCCCCTTGTGGGCCCGCAGCCGCGCGTACAGCTCGGCGAACTGGCGGCGCAGCGGGCTGGTGGTCGGGTCGACGAGCCGGACCTGGGCACGGTCGGCGCCCGGCGCCTCCAGCGGCAGCTCGATGCCGAGGCCGGCGGCCTTGCGGCGCACCGCGTCCGGATCGCCGAGCAGGGTGAGGTCGCAGATGTTGCGGCGCAGCAGGATCTCGGCCGCGCGCAGCACCCGCTCCTCGGTGCCCTCGGGCAGCACGACGTGCCGGCGGCCGGCCCGGGCCCGCTCCAGCAGCTCGTGCTCGAACATCATCGGGGTGACCCGCTCGGACCGGTCGACCTCGATCAGGTTGGTCAACTCGACGGTGTCGACGTGCAGTTCGAACAGGCCGAGGGCGATCTCGGCCTTCCGGGGGCTGGCCGCGGTGAGCTTGCCCTCCAGGTGGGTCAGGGCGGCGGCGGTCGGCCAGCTGCCCTCGGGGACGACGGCGACCGGGGTGCCCGGGGCGAGCCGGGCGGCGAGCGCCATCACGTTCGGGCCGGGGTGCTGGCCGAGTGTCAGCAGCACGCCGGCGATCGGCGGGGCGCCGGCGGCGTGCGCGGCCAGCGAGCCGATCACCAGGTCGGCGCGGTCCCCGGGGGTGACGACGAGCGCGCCCTCGGTCAGCGCGTCCAGGAAGGTCGGCAGCATGGCGCCGCCGAAGACGTAGCCGCGCACGTCGCGGGCCAGGCCGGCCGCGTCGCCGAGCAGCACCTCGGCGCCGGTCGCCTCGACCAGCTGGGCGACGGTCGGCGCGGCCAGGGCCGGCTCCTCCGGGATGACGTAGGCGGGGATCGGCAGCTTCTCGGTGAGCTTGCGCTGGATCCGCTGCTTGGCGCTGGCGGCGGTCCGGTTGGCGATCATCGCCAGGGTCTCGCAGCCGAGGTCGGTGTACGCCCGGTGGGCGTTGCGCACCTCGGCGATCACGGCCTCCGGGTCCTTGCCCTGACCGCCGACCACCGGCAGCACGGCGGCACCGAACTCGTTGGCGAGGCGGGCGTTGAAGGCCAGTTCGTCCGGGATGTTGGTGTCGGCGAAGTCGGTGCCGAGCACCAGCACCGCCTGGCAGCGCCGTTCCATCGCGCGGAACCGGTCGACCAGGACGGAGACCAGCTCGTCCTGCCCCTGGGCGGCCTGCAGCGCGGCGGCCTCCTCGTAGGTGAGGCCGTACAGCTCGGTGCTCGGCAGGTCGATCCGGTAGCGGCCGTGCAGCAGCTCGACGACGTGGTCCGAGCCCGGCTCACCGGGGGCGGAGGCGTGCACCAGCGGGCGGAAGAGCCCGACCCGGTCCACCTGGCGGGTGAGCAGTTCCATGACCCCGAGTTCGACCGCCTGTCGGCCGTCCCCCCGGTCGATCCCGGTCACGTACACGCTGCGCGCCACGTGGGTTTCTCCGTCCCGTCGTCTCGGAAGGTGGTCATATCGACCATACCTTCGCACCCCGAACGAACGTCCGCGAGCAGAGGCGGGCCGGACCGGCAAGGGACGAAGGTCCTGCCGGGGGCGCCGGTGGTCAGCGGGCGGTGGAGCCGTCCGAGCCGGACAGCTCCACCGTTCGCCCGCTGACGAAGACCTCCGACACGCGCGGGTCCACCAGCCAGCCGTGCGGGTGCACGAGGGTGCCGTTGCGGCCCGGGGTCCAGCCGTCGGCGGCGAGCGCGGCCCGCAGCCGGGCCTCCACCTGGTCGGCCGTCACGCCGGCGGGGCTGCCGATGGTGAGGGTCCGGGAGCAGAAGTTCGAGCCACAGGCGCCCTCGGTGCCGGAGACGTGCTCGATGGTCAGCCCGGGCGGCAGCGGCACCTCGGCGAGGTTCGGGAGGAAGGCGTCGTAGGCGAAGAACTGGTACATCAACACGAGGGCCCCTCCGGCGAGCGCGTGGATGCAGAACGCGACGGCGGCCCCGCTCTCGGGGTCGACGAACCTGTTCTCCGGCCGCGGGCCGCGCAGCCACCGCTCGCCCAGCACGCCCGCCAGGATCACCAGGGCCGCCACGAACGGGTACCCGGCTTCCAGGTCGGCCCTGGGCCAGATGAAGAACCACCCGTACGCCGGGCCGACGATGGCCGTGGCCAGGCCCATCAGGACGGCGAAGACCGCGGCCCCGACCGCCCGGGTCCGCACCAGCGCCGCCCAGCCGACGAAGGGCGCCAGCAGGTAGATACATTTCAACGACGTCCACAGCAACACGCGCAAGCCCCCCGCCTGCTGACGATCAGTCTCAGGCGGGGAGCCTAGGCGATCACGCCGGACGGAGCCAGAGCGTGGCGAGCGGCGGGAGGACCAGTTCCGCGGAGCGGGGCTGGCCGTCCCACTCCACCGCTTCGGCCTTGACCGGGTGGGAGTTGCCGATGCCGCTGCCGCCGTACTCCTCGGCGTCGGTGTTCAGCACCTCCTCCCACAGCTGGTCGCGGCCCGCCAGGCGGGGCAGGCCGACCCGGCGGCCGTGCCGGACGACCGGGGAGAAGTTGCAGACCGCGACCAGCGGGGTGCCGTCGGCCGCGTACCGGACGTAGGAGAGCAGGTTGTCGTCCGCGGCGCCGCCGTCGAGCCAGCGGAAGCCGTCCGGGGTGGTGTCCAGCTCCCACAGCGCCGGGGTGTCGCGGTAGTGCCGGTTGAGATCGCGGACCAGGCGGCGCACCCCGCGGTGGTCCTCGTGGGCCGGCCACTGCTCGTCGAGCACCCACCACTGCGGGCCGTGCTCGTGGTCCCATTCCGCGCCCTGGGCGAACTCCTGCCCCATGTAGAGCAGTTGCTTGCCCGGGTGGGACCACATGAAGCCCAGGTAGGCGCGGTGGTTGGCGCGCTGCTGCCACCAGTCGCCGGGCATCTTGGAGACCAGGGCCTGCTTGCCGTGGACGACCTCGTCGTGCGAGATCGGCAGGATGTAGTTCTCCGAGTAGGCGTACACCATCGAGAAGGTGATCTCGTTGTGGTGGTACTTGCGGTGCACCGGCTCCTTGGAGATGTAGACCAGCGAGTCGTGCATCCAGCCCATGTTCCACTTGAGCCCGAAGCCGAGGCCGCCGGCGTCGGTGGGGCGGGTGACCCCGTCCCAGGCGGTGGACTCCTCGGCGATGGTGATCACACCGGGGCAGCGCCGGTAGACGGTGGCGTTCATCTCCTGCAGGAAGGAGGCCGCGTCCAGGTTCTCCCGGCCGCCGAACTGGTTGGGCGTCCAGGCGCCGCCCTCGCGGGAGTAGTCGAGGTAGAGCATCGAGGCGACGGCGTCGACCCGCAGGCCGTCGATGTGGAACTCCTCGCACCAGTAGACCGCGTTGGCGACCAGGAAGTTGCGCACCTCCTTGCGGCCGTAGTCGAACTCCAGCGTCCCCCAGTCGGGGTGCTCGGCGCGCAGCGGGTCGGCGGGCTCGTACAGCGGCTCGCCGTCGAAGCGGGCGAGCGCGAAGTCGTCCTTGGGGAAGTGCGCGGGCACCCAGTCGACGATCACGCCGATGCCGTGCCGGTGCAGGGTGTCCACCAGGTACCGGAAGTCGTCCGGCCCGCCGAGCCGGGCGGTGGGGGCGTAGTAGCCGGACACCTGGTAGCCCCAGGAGCCGCCGAAGGGGTGCTCCATCACCGGCATGAACTCCACGTGGGTGAAGTTCAACTCCTTGAGGTAGCGCGGGAGTTCATCGGCGATGGCGCGGTAGTCGGTGAGGTCCGGGCGCCACGAGGGCAGGTGCAGCTCGTACACCGACATCGGCGCCCGGTGGTGCGGGGCGCGGGCCCGGCGGGCCATCCACTCGCCGTCCTGCCACGCGTAGGCGGAGGAGGTGACCACCGAGGCGGTGCCGGGCGGGCACTGGGCGGCCCGGGCCAGCGGGTCGGCCTTGTCGAGCACCCAGCCCTGCCGGGTGTGCACCTCGTACTTGTACGTGGTGCCCTCGGCCAGGCCCGGGACGAACAGCTCCCAGATGCCGGAGGAGCCGAGCGAGCGCATCGGGTGCCCGGTGCCGTTCCAGTGGTTGAAGTCGCCGATCAGCCGCACTCCGACCGCGTTCGGCGCCCAGACCGCGAACGCCGTGCCGGCCACGCCGTCGACGGTGCGCACGTGCGAGCCGAGCGCCCGCCACAGCTGCTCGTGCCGGCCCTCGGAGATCAGGTGCAGGTCCAGCTCGCCGAGGGTGGGCGCGGTGCGGTAGCCGTCCTGCTGGCGCATCGGCTCGCCGTCCGGGTAGGTCACCAGCAGGGAGTAGTCCCGCAGTTCGCCGCCGGCCACCAGCCCGGTGAACAGCCCGCTCCGCTGGTGGGTGAGTTCGGCGGGGCCCTGCGGGGTCTCGACGACCACCCGCTCGGCGAACGGGCGCAGCACCCGGACCGCCGTGCCGCCGTGCACCGGGTGCGCGCCGAGCAGGGCGTGCGGGTCGTGGTGCTGCCCGCTCACCAGCCGGTCCACCTCGGACGGCGGCAGCGGCGCCTCGGGCAGGCGCAGGGCCCCGACGGGGGCGTCCGCCGGAACGCCCGCGGGAACGGGGGCCGCGCGCGGCGTGGTCCGCCCGCGCGGCGCCGGGCGCTCGGGCCCGGCGTCGGCGCCCGCCGCTTCGGCACCCCCTCCTTCGTCGGTCGCTCGGCCCGCTCCGCCGTCGGCGTCGGCGAGCCCTTCGGCTCGGGGCGGGTCGGCGGCGCCGGCCAGGAAGGTGGCCGGAACGGTGCGGTCGGGGCGGCCGGTCGGGTCGAGCGGCGTCACGGCGTGGTCCTCCTGCGGCGGGGGTGGGCGAACTCCTGCGGGCGGTACGGGAAGCGGCGGTGCGGCGGGCGGTGGTGCGGGTGGCGGGTGAGCGGGGATCGGGGGAGTCAGACGGACAGGGCGAGCCGGTTGATCGCGGCCAGCGGGATCGGCAGCCAGCTCGGCCGGTGCCGGGCCTCGTACACCACCTCGTACACCGCCTTGTCGATCTCCAGCGCCCGCATCAGCTCCGGCGAGGCCGCCGGGTCGGCGCCGCCCCCGGCCGTGTAGCCGGCGCTGAAGGCGGTGCGGTTGCGCTGGGCCCAGGCGGCGGCCAGGTGCGCCAGTTCCGGGTCGACCGGGCCGCCGGCCAGCAGGTGGGCGGCGGCGTAGTCGAAGGAGCGGAGCATGGCGGCGACGTCGCGCAGGGCGGGCTGCGGTTCGCGCCGCTCGTTGACCGACTTGGCGGGCTCGCCCTCGAAGTCCAGCAGGACCCAGCCGTGCGGGGTCCGCATGGCCTGCCCGAGGTGCAGGTCGCCGTGGATGCGCTGGACCGGCAGCCCGTCCGGGTGGGCGTCGGCGAGCTGCTGGAAGGCAGTGCGCAGCGCGGCCCGGAAGCGCAGCAGTCCGGGGACGGCGGCGACGGCGCTGTCCAGCCGGTCGGCCATCGCGGTGGCGAGCCGTCCGGTCTGGGTGCGGTCGAGCCGGGCGACCGGCATCGACCGGGCCAGCACCCGGTGCACCTCGGCGGTGGCCCGGCCGAGCCGGTGCGCCTCGATGGCGAAGTTGCCCGGGGAGCGGTCGCCCTTGAGCCGGCCGACCTGGTCGAGGGCGAGCTCCCAGCCGTCCTCGGCGTCCGGCAGGTAGCGCTGGAGCAGGCCGAGGGTGGCCGGTTCGGCGCGTTCCATCCGGCTCTCGAACCAGGCGGCGACCCGCGGGATGCGGGTGGAGCCGGCCCGGGAGAGGGCGAGCGAGAGTTCGAGGTCGGGGTTGGTGCCGGGGTGGATGCGGCGGAACAGCTTGAGGATGTACGAGGTGCCGTAGATGACCGAGCTGTTGGACTGCTCGGCGGTGGAGGCGCGGCCGGGGAGGTTGGCGGGCAGTCCGGAGCCGGGGGTGCGGCGGAAGGACAGCGAGCCGAAGCGGTCGCCGGTGGCGAGGTGTTCCAGCAGGCGCCCGGTGAGTTCGGGGTCGTGCACCGCGTCGTAGAGGGTCGCGCCGTCGTACGGTCCCTGGCTGAGCCGGCCGAGCACCGCGCCGGGCCCGATGTCCCCGAGTCCCTGCGAGCGGATGCCGAGCAGCAGCTGGTAGATGTCGCCGTGCGGCGCGCCGGCCGTGGTGGCGTGCTCGACCCGCAGCAGCAGGTGCAGCAGGGCCGGGTCGCCGACCTGCAGCGGGGTGCCGACCACCGGGGTGAGACCGGTGATGGGCCGTCCCTTCCCGGCGTACCAGCGCTGGGTGGGCAGCCACGCCGCGATCAGCGGCAGCGCCGCCTGGACGAGCTCGCTGACCCCCAGGGCGGTTCTCCGGACCCCGGAGCCCCGCGCGCCAGTCGGCGTGGTGGAGCCGGCCGGGGCGTCGTGCTGCACATGGGCTTGAGAACGGGAGGTTTCGGACATGACTCCCTTTCCCCGGAAGCACGCGGACTGCCCGACGGGTCGTGGCCGGGTCCGTCAGTCTTCCGGATTGCGGCGGCGCGGCGGTCGCGGCACGCGAGCGTGGCTCGGGTGTCACGCCTTCGTGTGGGTGGCCGTTGGGCTGTTCTCCGTACGCGGTGGTGCAGAGAACTCCGGGGGCGCTGGGGTTCAACTGGCGCCCCCGGAGGGTCTGGTGGTGCCGGTATGGCGGTGCGGCCGTGGCGGATCGTTACTTCGACCGCCTGGTCCCGCTCAGACGCGGGGGCTGCCGGAGCTGGAACCAGTAGAAGCCGTGCCCGGCCAGGGTGAGCAGGTAGGGCCACTCACCGATCGACGGGAAGCGCACCCCGCCGATCAGCTCGACCGGGTACCGCCCGCCGTACTGCCGCAGGTCCAGCTCGGTCGGCTGAGCGAACCGCGAGAAGTTGTTCACGCACATGACCAGGTCCCCCTCGTGCTCGCGCACGAAGGCCAGCACGGCGGGGTTGCTGGACGGCAGTTCGGCGTAGCTGCCGAGGCCGAACGCCGGGTTGAGCTTGCGGATCTCGATCATGCGACGCGTCCAGTGCAGCAGCGAACTCGAACTGCTCTGCTGCGCCTCGACGTTGGTCACCTGGAAGCCGTACACCGGGTCCATGATGGGCGGCAGACTGAGCCTGCCCGGGTCGGCGGAGGAGAAACCCGCGTTGCGGTCCGGGGTCCACTGCATCGGCGTGCGCACGCCGTCCCGGTCGCCGAGCCAGATGTTGTCGCCCATGCCGATCTCGTCCCCGTAGTAGAGCACCGGCGAGCCGGGCAGGGAGAGCAGCAGGGCGGTGAACAGCTCGATCTGGTTGCGGTCGTTCTCCAGCAGCGGGGCGAGCCGGCGGCGGATGCCCACGTTGGCGCGCATCCGGGGGTCCTTGGCGTACTCCGCGTACATGTAGTCGCGCTCCTCGTCGGTGACCATCTCCAGGGTCAGCTCGTCGTGGTTGCGCAGGAAGATGCCCCACTGGCAGCCGTTGGGGATGCGCGGGGTCTTGGCGAGGATCTCGGACACCGGGTAGCGGGACTCGCGGCGCACCGCCATGAAGATCCGCGGCATCACCGGGAAGTGGAACGCCATGTGGCACTCGTCGCCGCCCGAGGTGAAGTCGCCGAAGTAGTCGACGACGTCCTCCGGCCACTGGTTGGCCTCGGCGAGCAGCACGGTGTCGGGGTAGTCGGCGTCGATCTCCTTGCGGACCCGCTTGAGGAACTCGTGGGTCTCCGGCAGGTTCTCGCAGTTGGTGCCCTCGCGGGCGAAGAGGTACGGCACCGCGTCCAGCCGGAAGCCGTCGATGCCGAGGTCGAGCCAGAACCGCAGCCCGGCGATCATCTCGTCCTGGACCCGGGGGTTGTCGTAGTTGAGGTCCGGCTGGTGCGAGAAGAAGCGGTGCCAGTAGTACTGCTTGCGGACCGGGTCGTAGGTCCAGTTGGAGGTCTCGGTGTCGACGAAGATGATCCGGGCGTCCGGGTACTGCTTGTCGTCGTCCGCCCACATGTAGAAGTCGCCGTAGGGCCCGTCCGGGTCCTCCCGGGAGGCCTGGAACCACGGGTGCTGGTCGCTGGTGTGGTTCATGACGAAGTCGATGATCACGCGCATGCCGCGGGCGTGCGCGGCGTCGGTGAACTCCATGAAGTCGGCGAGGTCGCCGAACTCCGGCAGCACCGAGGTGTAGTCGGACACGTCGTAGCCGCCGTCGCGCAGCGGCGAGGCGAAGAACGGGGGGAGCCAGAGGCAGTCGATCCCGAGCCACTGGAGGTAGTCGAGCTTGGCCGTGAGCCCCTTGAGGTCCCCGACCCCGTCGCCGTTGCTGTCCTGGAAGGACCGCACCAGCACCTCGTAGAAGACCGCACGCTTGAACCACTCGGGGTCCAGGTTCTTCTTCGAGGTCTCGGGGAAGGTGTCGGGGACGGGCTCGTTCACTGTCACGCTGGGTTCCTCCGAACCGTGAGGAGGTGAGCCGGCTCGGCTGAGGGATCGAGCCGGACGTAGTTGTGCCGGCCCCAGGTGTAGACGGCGCCGGTGAGCTCGTCGTGCACCGCGTACGGGCCGTCGCCGTCGAGGCTGACGGTGGCCTCCTGGACGTGGTGCGGGTCGAGGTTCACCACGGTGATGACCTGGTCGGTGAGGCCCTCGGGGGTGGTCGCGGTCTTGGAGTAGGCGAGCACCTGGTCGTTGTCGGTGGGGTGGAAGCGCAGGTCGCGCAGCTGCTGCAGGGCGGGGTGGCGCCGGCGCAGCCGGTTGAGCACGGTCAGCAGCGGGGCGAGGGTGTCGGTGCGGTTCCAGTCGCGCGGGCGCAGCTCGTACTTCTCCGAGTGCAGGTACTCCTCGGAGCCCGGGTGGGCCGGCTCGTTCTCGTGGAGCTCGTAGCCGGCGTAGACGCCGTAGCTGGGGGAGAGGGTGGCGGCGAGCACCGCGCGGACCGCGAAGGCGGCGCGGCCGCCGTGCTGCAGGTAGGCGTGCAGGATGTCCGGGGTGTTGGCGAAGAAGTTGGGGCGCATGTAGGCCGCTGCGTCACCGGTGAGTTCGGTGAGGTACTCGGTGAGTTCCGGTTTGGTGGTGCGCCAGGTGAAGTACGTGTACGACTGGTGGAAACCGATCTTCGCCAGGGTGTGCATCATCGCGGGGCGGGTGAAGGCCTCCGCCAGGAACACGACATCGGGGTCGGTGCGGGCGATGTCGGAGAGCACCTTCTCCCAGAACACCACCGGTTTGGTGTGCGGGTTGTCGACCCGGAAGATCCGCACGCCGTGTGACATCCAGAACCGAAGGATTCGGACGGTTTCCTTGACGATTCCGTCCATGTCCTGGTCGAAGTTGACCGGGTAGATGTCCTGGTACTTCTTCGGCGGGTTCTCGGCGTAGGCGATGGTGCCGTCCGCGCGGTGGCTGAACCATTCCGGGTGCTTGTTCACCCACGGGTGGTCGGGCGAGCACTGGAGGGCGAAGTCGAGCGCCACCTCCAGGTTCAGCTCCCGGGCCTCGGAGACGAAGTGGTCGAAGTCCTCGACGGTGCCGAGGTCCGGGTGGACGGCGTCGTGGCCGCCCTCCGGGGAGCCGATCGCCCAGGGCGAGCCGACGTCGTGCAGACCGGCCGTCAGGGTGTTGTCCGGGCCCTTGCGGAAGGCTCGGCCGATCGGGTGGACCGGCGGCAGGTAGACCACGTCGAAGCCCATCGCGGCGACCGCCGGCAGCCGTTCGGCGGCGGTGCGCAGGGTGCCCGAGCGCGGCGGCTCGACGCCGCTCGGGTCCACCACGGCCCCCTCCGAACGGGGGAAGAACTCGTACCAGGAGCCGAACAGCGCCCGCTCGCGGTCCACCTGCAGCGGCAGCGGGCGGGAGGCGCTGAGCAGCTCGCGCAGCGGGTAGCGGGCCAGCAGCTCCAGCACCTCGGGGGCGAGGGCGGCAGCCAGCCGGGACAGCGGCGGCATGGTCGGGTCGCGCAGCGCCTCGGCGGCGGCCAGGACGTCGGCGCGGCCCTCCTTCTTCGGCACACCGGCCGCGGCCTGCTCGAACAGCCGGGCCCCCTCCTCCAGGACCAGCGCGGTGTCGATCCCGGCGGGCAGCTTCACCGAGGCGGTCCTGCGCCAGGTGGCGACCGGGTCGCTCCACGCCTCCACCAGGTACGACCAGCGGCCGGGCGCGGTCGGGGTGACGTACGCGCCCCAGCGGTCGGTGCCCTCGGCGAGCTCGCGCATCGGGGTCCACGGGCCGCTGCGGCCGCGCGGGTCGCGCAGCACCACGTTGGCGTTGACGGCGTCGTGGCCCTCCCGGAAGACGGTCGCGGTGACCAGGAAGGTCTCGCCGACGACGGCCTTGGCCGGGCGGCGGCCGGCGTCGACGAGGGGACTGACGTCCAGGACGGGGATGCGGCCGATCACGGTGTCGCTCTCTGTCTTGCGGGCGGAGGGCTTGGCGGCGGTCTTGCGGGCGGGCCCGGCCGCCGGTTCGGCGGCGGTCTTCGCGGCGGGCGCCTTCGGGGCGGCCGCCTTCCTCGTGGCGGTCTTGCGGGGCGCGGGCTCGGCCCCGGCTCCGGCCTTCGGGGTGGCGGCCGACGCGGTGGCGGTGGTGCGGCGCGTGGTGGTGCGCCTGCGGGGCGCCGCGGTCCGGTCCTCCTCGGTCCCGGGTCGTCGGGCCGTTTCGGAGGACCGCGCCGTCGAGGGCCGGTCCGCGGGGGGTTGGGATTCGGAGGATCCGGTACTGACCGCGCCGGACGCCCTGGGCGCAGGCATCGCCGGATCTGTCCGAGTGTCAGAATCCATCCGTCCGGCGGATTCCGCGACCGCTGAGTCGAGGGCTTCGGCCACCGGTGTGGACTGGTCCCGCGTGTCGCCGTGCATGCCAAGCTCCTGCCCGAGATCGGCGGCAGCTCCCGCGGGCCGGGGGATCGGGCCAGGGGAGTACCGGGAGGACTGCTGGGTGGGGAGGACGTGCGACCGGAGCCTGCCCGCGCCGCCGTCCCCGGCAACCTGCCCGGCGCCCGCCGAGCCGGTGGCAGGACGCCCCCGAGCCCGTGCGCGTCCCGGCGCACGCCTCCGGGGGCGCGCCCCTGGGCGGTCCGGTCCACCCGTGAACGAGCGGGCCGGGCGCGAGGACACGCGTCGGTGCGCGGTGAGCGCCGAATGGGCTAAGAAGAACGGGAACGGCCAACGCGAAAAGGATTCGGACGTGCTGCTTCAAGGGGGACGCCACCCGTCGCCGCACTCCCCACAGCATCAACGACCTTCGGTCATCCTCGCACCGGCGACAAGGTTTTTGCAGCAGTACGACAGTAGTTTCGGGTCTTCTCCCGAGCGGATGCGCCATCGGAAATGGATCCGTACCGAAGAGTTCACGTATTGGTAGCGCGGCTCCTCGAAATGTGCGCCTCGCGCGCCCCCCGTGCAGTCCAATGCGCCGAATGCGATCTCATCAATAGCCCGAACGGATGCCCAATAGCCCACTTGACGCACTGTCGGACCGGCCGCCACGGCTACGCTTCACGCCGTGAAGGCAATCCGCAGATTCACCGTCCGCACCGTCCTGCCCGAACAACTCCAGCCGTTGCACGAGCTGGCCCTCAACCTGCGCTGGTCCTGGCACCCCGAGACCAGGGACCTGTTCCGGTCCGTGGACCCGGAGGTCTGGGCCGCGACCGGCGAGGACCCGGTGCGGCTGCTCGGGGAGGTCCCGGCCGGCCGGCTCGCCGCGCTCGCCGCCGACCGGCGGTTCCTGCGCAGACTCGGCGACCTCGCCGACGACCTGCGCGACTACCTGACCGGCCCGCGCTGGTACCAGACCCGGCAGCAGGAGGCCGAGGCCGCCCCGCTGCCCGCCGCGATCGCCTACTTCTCGCCCGAGTACGGCATCGCCGCCGCGCTGCCCCAGTACTCCGGCGGGCTCGGCATCCTGGCCGGCGACCACCTCAAGGCCGCCAGCGACCTCGGCGTCCCGGTCATCGGCGTCGGGCTGTTCTACCGGCACGGCTACTTCCGGCAGTCCCTCGGCCGGGACGGCTGGCAGCAGGAGCGCTACCCGCTGCTCGACCCGGACGAGCTGGCGGTCAGCCCGCTCCGGGAGGCCGACGGCACCCCCAGCCGGGTCGACCTCGCCCTGCCCGGCGGCCGCACCCTGGCCGCCCGGATCTGGAAGGCCCAGGTCGGGCGGGTCCCGCTGCTGCTGCTCGACTCCGACATCGAGGCCAACTCGCCGGCCGAACGCGACGTCACCGACCGGCTCTACGGCGGCGGCAGCGAGCACCGGCTGCTGCAGGAGATGCTGCTCGGCATCGGCGGCGTCCGGGCCGTGCGCGTCTACTGCCGGCTCACCGGACACCCCGCCCCCGAGGTTTTCCACACCAACGAGGGCCACGCCGGTTTCCTCGGCGTCGAACGGATCCGCGAACTCGTCGCCGAGGAGCCGGACGGTCCGGACTTCGCCGCCGCCCTGGAGTCCGTCCGGGCCGGCACCCTCTTCACCACCCACACGCCGGTCCCGGCCGGCATCGACCGCTTCGACCGCGACCTCGTCGCCCGCCACTTCGGCGGCGACGCCGCGCTGCCCGGCGTCCCGGTCGACCGGGTGCTCGCGCTCGGCGCCGAGACCTGGCCCGGCGGGGACCCGAAGCTGTTCAACATGGCCGCCATGGGCCTGCGGCTGGCCCAGCGCGCCAACGGGGTCTCCACCCTGCACGGCGAGGTCAGCCGCTCGATGTTCAACGGCCTCTGGCCCGGCTTCGACCCCTCCGAGGTGCCGATCACCTCGGTCACCAACGGCGTGCACGCCGCCACCTGGATCGACCCGGCGGTCGTGCGGCTCGGCGCCGCCGAGATCGGCGCCGAGCGCGCCGAGGAGGCGATGACCACCGGCGAGGCCACCCGCTGGACCGGCCTGGAGACGATCGGCACCACCGAGATCTGGGAGCTCCGCCGCACCCTGCGCGCCCAGCTGGTGGAGGAGGCCCGCCGCCGGCTGCGCGCCTCCTGGCGCCAGCGCGGGGCCGGGGAGGCCGAGCTCGGCTGGGTCTCCTCGGTGCTCGACCCCGACGTGCTCACCATCGGCTTCGCCCGCCGGGTGCCCTCCTACAAGCGGCTCACCCTGATGCTGCGCGACCCGGAGCGGCTGCGCGGCCTGCTGCTGCACCCCACCCGGCCGGTGCAGATCGTGGTGGCCGGCAAGGCCCATCCGGCCGACGACGGCGGCAAGCGGCTGATCCAGCAGATGGTCGCCTTCGCCGACGACCCGGCGGTCCGGCACCGGATCGTCTTCCTGCCGGACTACGACATGGCGATGGCCCGGCACCTCTACCCCGGCTGCGACGTCTGGCTCAACAACCCGCTGCGCCCACTGGAGGCCTGCGGCACCTCGGGGATGAAGGCCGCGCTCAACGGCTGCCTCAACCTGTCCGTCCTGGACGGCTGGTGGGACGAGTGGTACGACGGCCGCAACGGCTGGGCGATCCCCACCGCCGACGAGAGCGGCGGGGTGCTCGACCCGGACAGCGGCGAGGCCGAGCGGCGCGACGACATCGAGGCGGCCGCGCTCTACGACCTGATCGAGCACCAGGTCGCCGCCCGGTTCTACGACCGCGACGCGGACGGCCTGCCGCACCACTGGATCGCCATGGTCCGGCACACCCTGGTCACCCTCGGGCCCAAGGTGCTCGCCGGGCGGATGGTCCGCGAGTACGTCGAACGGCTGTACGCCCCGGCGGCGCTGGCCCAGCGGGAGCTGGCGGCGCCGGAAGCCGGGCGCGCGGAGGCGGGCGGGCGGTCCACCGGGCGGTTCACGGGCGCCCGGGAGCTGGCCGGCTGGAAGGCGAAGGTCCGGGAGGCCTGGCCGGCCGTCCGGGTCGAGCACGTCGAGGCGGAGTGCCCGACCGAGGCCCAGGAGCTGGGCAGCTCGCTGGCGCTGCGGGTGCAGGTCGCGCTCGGCACCCTGCAGCCGGGCGACGTCGAGGTCCAGGTGGTCTCCGGCCGGGTGGACGAGTCGGACGGCATCTCGGACGCCTGCCTGCTCGCCCTGAAGCCGGTCGGCGGGCCCGACCTGGACGGCCGCACCCGCTACGAGGGCACGCTGGAGCTGTGCCGGACCGGCCCGTTCGGCTACACCGTCCGGGTACTGCCCGCGCACCCGCTGCTGGCCTCCCCGGCCGAGCCGGGCCTGGTCGCCCTGCCCGTCGAGTCGGCCGGGATGGACGCGGGGCTGCTGCGCTGACGTCGCGCCGGACGACTGCCGTCCGTGCGTCCGCGACGGACGGACGGCAGTCGTCCGAGGGGCGGCCCGGCCGGGTGCGTGACGGCGCACCCGGACGGGCACATCGAGGGGCCGGGGGTGTCGGACACCCCGCGGCTAGACCAGGCTGTCCCGCCAGGCCCGGTGGAGGGTGGCGAAGCGGCCGGAGCCGTCGACCAGCTCCTGCGGGGAGCCGTCCTCCACGATCCGGCCCTGGTCCATCACCAGGACGCGGTCGGCGATCTCCACGGTGGAGAGCCGGTGCGCGATGATCACCGCCGTCCGGCCGGCCAGCACCGTGCGCATCGCCCGTTGTACGGCCTGCTCGCCCGGGACGTCCAGCGAACTGGTCGCCTCGTCCAGGATCAGCACCGCCGGGTCGGCCAGCAGGGCGCGGGCGAAGGCCACCAGCTGGCGCTGGCCGGCCGAGATCCGGCCGCCGCGCTTGCGCACGTCGGTGTCGAAGCCGTCCGGCAGCGCGGCGATGAACTCGTACGCGCCGATGTCGCGGGCGGCCCGCTCGACCTCCGCGCGGGTGGCGCCGGGGCGGCCGATCGCGATGTTCTCGGCGACCGTGCCGGAGAACAGGAAGGACTCCTGGGTCACCATCACCACCCCGCGCCGCAGCTCGGCGGTGGCCAGCTCGCGCAGGTCCACGCCGTCCAGCCGGATCCGGCCCTCGGTCGGGTCGTAGAAGCGGGCCAGCAGCTTGGCGACCGTCGACTTGCCCGCGCCGGTCGCGCCGACCACCGCGACCGTCTGCCCGGCCGGGATCAGCAGGTCGAAGGGCGGCAGCACCTCCTTGCCGGTGGGGTAGGAGAAGCGGGTCGCCTCGAAGGACACCTCCCGGCCCTTCCGGGCCGCCTGCGGCAGCTCCTTCGGCTCGGCCGGTTCGGCGACGGTCGGCTCGTGGGCGAGCAGGCCGGCGATCTTCTCCAGCGCGGCGGCGGCCGACTGGTAGCTGTTCAGGAACATCGCCAGCTGGTCGATCGGGTCGTAGAGCCGGCGCAGGTAGAGCACGAAGGCGGTGAGCGTGCCCAGCGCCAGCGAGTCGTCGACGGCCAGGTACGCGCCGAACAGCAGCACGCCGGTGAGCCACAGGTTGGCGGTGGCCCGGGAGAGGCCGACGTAGCGGGCGATCTCCAGCAGGCCGTCCGCGGTCGCGGTGGCGGACTGCCGGTTGACCACCGCGAAGGCCGCGTCGTTGGCCTTCTCGCGGCGGAAGGCCTGCACCGGGCGGATGCCGTTCATGGTCTCGGTGAAGCGGACGATCAGCGAGGCCGCCGAGGTGCGGGAGCGGCGGTACACCCGGCGCGAGCGGCTGCGGAAGGACCGGGCGATCAGCGCCAGCGGCACCGCGGACACCAGCGAGACCAGCCCGAGCCGCCAGTCCAGCACCAGCAGCAGCACCGAGATGTAGCAGACCGACAGGAAGACCGTCAGCAGCTCCTGCAGGCCCTCCGAGAGCAGCTCGCGCAGCGCGTCGATGTCACTGGTGGCCCGGGAGATGATCCGGCCCGAGGTGTAGCGCTCGTGGAAGTCCAGGCTCAGCCGCTGGGCGTGCCGGAAGATCCGGCCGCGCAGCTCCAGCAGGATGTCCTGGTTGATCCGGGCGCTGATCTTGATGAACACCCACTGCAGCACCGGGCTGAGCAGCGCGCAGAACAGGTACGCGGCGATGACCGCGACCAGCGGGCCGGAGTCGTGCTCGCGCAGCGCCGGGATGGCGCGGTCCATCGCCACCGCGACCAGCAGCGGGCCGGACTGCAGGGCGGCCTGCTGGACCAGGATCACCACCATCGCGACGGCGATCCGGGCCCGGTGCGGGCCGAGCAGCGAGCGCAGCAGCGCCCGGGGTGCGCCGGGCGGGACGGGGATGTCCTCCTCGTCGGCCGGGGGCGGGGGAAGTTCCTCCTCGGCGGACGCGGCGGACGCGGCGGGCCCGGCCTTCGTGGGTTCGGCGGTCGTGGTCACGGGGCTGCACTTCCTTCGGGCACGAGGGCGGCCTCGCCCGACATCAGTTCGCGGTAGAGCGCGCAGTCGCGGAGCAGCTCCTGGTGGGTGCCGACGGCCTCGATCCGGCCGTCCGCCAGGACCGCGACCCGGTCGGCGAGCAGCACGGTGCTGGGACGGTGGGCCACCACCAGGGCGGTGGTGGTGCCGAGGACCTCGCGCAGCGCGCGCTCGACCAGGGCCTCGGTGTGCACGTCCAGGGCGGAGAGCGGATCGTCCAGCACCAGGAAGGCCGGGTCGCCGACCACCGCGCGGGCCAGGGCGAGGCGCTGGCGCTGGCCGCCGGACAGGCTCAGGCCCTGCTCGCCGACCTCGGTGTCGGCACCCTCCGGGAGCTTCTCCACGAAGCCGGCCTGGGCGGTGGCGAGGGCGGAGCGCAGCTGCTCCCCGGTCGCGCCCGGGGCGCCCATCAGGACGTTCTCCCGGACGGTGGCGGAGAACAGGGTGGGCTCCTCGAAGGCGACCGCGACGAGTTCGCGCAGCCGCTCCCGGGGCAGGTCGCGGATGTCCCGGCCGTCCAGCGTGATGGTGCCGGCGGTGGCGTCGTACAGCCGGGGGAGCAGGGCGGTCAGCGTGGTCTTGCCGCTGCCGGTGGCGCCGACCAGGGCCATCGTCTCGCCGCTGCGGACGTGCAGGTCGATGCCGGTCAGCAGGTCGGGGCTGCCGGCCGGGGCGTCGGGGTAGCGGAAGCGGACGCCGGTGAAGCGGATGCCGTCCCGGGTGGTGAGGCCGGTGGCGGTGCCCGGGTCGGGGGTGTCCGGCTCGTCCAGCACCTCGAAGAAGCGGTCGGTCGCGGTGGCGGCCTCGTTGGCGTACGCGAGCAGCCAGCCGAGCGACTCCACCGGCCAGCGCAGCGCGAGCGCGGTGGAGAGGAAGGCGACCAGGGCGCCGGCGCTCAGCTCGTCGTGGGCGACCAGGTACGCGCCGACGGCGAGGGCGCAGCCGAGGACGATCTCCGGCAGGCCGACGATCACCGCCCAGAGGTTGGCCAGCAGGTGGGCCTTGTGCAGCTCGGTGCGGCGCAGCTCCCGGGCCTGGGCCCGGAAGCGCTCGGCCATCGAGCGGTGGCGGCCGAAGGCCTTGAGGATCCGGATGCCGAGGACGGACTCCTCGACCACGGTGGCGAGGTCGCCGTTCTGGTCCTGGGCGAGGCGGGAGGCGCCGGAGTAGCCGGACTCGAAGCGCCGGGTGAGGACGAACAGCGGGACGACGGGCACCAGGGCGATCAGGGCGAGCCGCCAGTCCTGGGTGAACATCACCACCGTGCCCGCCAGGAACATGACCGAGTTGACGATCAGGAACACCAGCGGGAAGGCCAGGAACAGCCGCATGGTGTACATGTCGGCGGTGGCCCGGGACAGGAGCTGGCCGGAGCCCCAGCGGTCGTGGAAGGAGACCGGCAGCCGCTGGAGCTTGGCGAAGAGGTCGCCGCGCATCGCCGTCTCCAGCCCGGCCAGCGGGCGGGCCAGCACCACCCGGCGGGTGAAGAACAGTCCGGCCTCGAAGAGCCCGACCAGCAGCACCAGGCCGATCAGCGGCCAGAGGGCGGCGAGGTCGTGCGTGGCGAGCGGGCCGTCCACGATCCGGCCGAGGAGCACCGGGACGGCGAGGGTGCTCAGCATGCCGAGCGTGGCGGCCGTCACCGAGACGACCAGCCGGCCGCGGACGGCGCGCGCGTACGGCCACAGGCGCAGCAGCGAGCGGACCGTGGAGTGGCGGGGCGCGGCCGGCGGTGCGGCTGCGGCGGTGGTGGCCGCCGCGGCGGGTTCGGCGGTCCCGTCGGCGGGCGGGTTGTCGGTGTCTTGTCGGTTCTCGGCCATCGCGGTGAGGGTAGGCAGAGAGCCCGTCACTTCTCATCCGGTTTTTCGCCCCTGTCGGCGGTGTGCGGCGAGAACCGGCCACCCGGACGGGACGTGTGCGGGTGGCCGGTGGGGCGCGCGCGGCGGTTCGTGCAGGGAGGAATGCGCCGTGCGCCTCTTGCGAGCCCCGGCCGATCGGCCGATGGATCTTCTGACGGATGCTCATCGATGCCCGAGTGACAGGAGTGCGGACATGACGGTCGAGACCGAGTCCACCCCGACCCCCGGCCCGGGATCCGCGACAGTGCGGGTGCGGGCCCAGCTCAGCCTCAGCACGACCGCGGCGCGCAACCTGGCGACGACGACCAAGTCGAAGCCGCAGATGCAGGAGATCACCTCCCGCTGGCTGCTGAAGATGCTGCCCTGGGTGCAGGTCAGTGCCGGCACCTACCGGGTCAACCGCCGCCTCAGCTTCGCCGCCGGCCGCGGCAGGGTGGGCTTCTCCGTGGCCGGCTCCGCGGTGAGCGTGATCGCCCCCTCGCTGCGCGAGGTCCCGGCGCTGCGCGGCTACGAGGACGACGCCGTGCTGGAGGAGCTGGCCCGCCGGTTCGTTCAGCGGGACTTCGCGGTCGGCGACGTGCTGGTGCGGGAGGGCGCGCCGATCGAGGAGGTGTTCCTGGTCGCGCACGGCAAGGTGGACCGGGTCGGCACCGGCAAGTACGGCGAGCAGGCGGTGCTCGGCTCGCTCGCCGACGGCGACCACCTCGGCGACGAGGCGCTCACCGAGCCGAGCGGCACCTGGCCGTACACCGTGAAGGCGGCGACCTCCGGCACCGCGATGGCGCTGTCCTGGTCGGTCTTCCAGGAGCTGGTCGACCGCTCGGACTCGCTGCGCGAGCAGCTGCTGGGCTTCGCCGCCGACGCCGCGCAGGCCCAGAACGCGCACGGCGAGGCGGAGATCGACCTGTCGGCCGGCCACGAGGGCGAGTACGAGCTGCCCGGTGCCTTCGTCGACTACGAGCTGAGGCCGCGCGAGTACGAGCTGAGCGTCGCCCAGACGGTCCTGAAGGTGCACACCCGGGTCGCTGACCTCTACAACAAGCCGATGAACCAGACCGAGGAGCAGCTGCGGCTGACCGTCGAGGCGCTGCGGGAGAGGCAGGAGCACGAGATCATCAACAACCCGGAGTTCGGCCTGCTCAACAACGCCGACTTCGACCAGCGGATCCAGACCCGCTCCGGGGCGCCCACCCCGGACGACCTGGACGAGCTGCTGAGCATGCGCCGGGACACCGACTACCTGTTCGCCCACCCGCGGGCGATCGCCGCCTTCGAGCGGGAGTGTAACAAGGCCGGCGTCTACCCGGCCACCGTCGACGTGCTCGGCAAGCAGCGGCCGACCTGGCGCGGGGTGCCGATCTTCCCGTGCACCAAGATCCCGGTCTCCGACCAGCAGACCAGCGCGTTCATCGCGATGCGGGTCGGCGAGGACAACCAGGGCGTGGTCGGGCTCACCCAGATCGGCATCCCGGACGAGGTCGAGCCGGGGCTGAACGTCCGGTTCATGGGCATCGACGAGAAGGCCGTCGCCTCGTACCTGGTCAGCACCTACTACTCGGCGGCGGTGCTGGTGCCGGACGCGATCGGCGTGCTGGAGAACGTCGAGCTCGGGCACGCCCGCGGCTGAGCCGGCCGCCGTGCTCCGGCCCTAGGCCCCCGGGGCGGGCGCGCGCAGCAGCTGCAGCGAGCGCCCGCCCAGGACGACGGTGCCCCGCGGGTGCGGCTCGCCCGTCCCCGCCGCGGCCGTGTCGACCACCGTCTCGTACGCGGCCTCCGGCGCCGCCCAGGGCTCTCCCGGCAGGGTGAACACCGTGGTCCGGTGGCCGGCGTTGAGCAGCAGCAGGAAGCTGTCGTCGCGCAGCGGCCGCCCGGCGTCGTCCCGTTCGGACATCGCGGTGCCGGACAGCAGCATGCCCAGGCAGGCGGTCGGCGCGAACCAGTCGGCCTCGGTCATCTCCTTGCCCAGCGGGGTGAACCAGGCCAGGTCGGGCTGGCCGCCGGGGGTGGCGGCCCGGCCCGAGAAGAACGCCCGCTGCCGCAGCACCGGGTGGGAGCGGCGCAGCCGGATCAGCCGGGCGGTCAGCTCGGACAGTTCCCGCCAGCCGGGCTCCGCCAGCAACGACCAGTCCAGCCAACTGACCTCGTTGTCCTGGCAGTAGGCGTTGTTGTTGCCGCCCTGGGTGCGGCCCAGCTCGTCCCCGGCGGTGAGCATCGGGACACCCGCGGAGAGCAGCAGGGTGGCGGTCAGGTTGCGCAGTTGGCGCAGCCGCAGCGCGTTGACGTCCCCGTCGGCGGTCTCGCCCTCGGCGCCGTGGTTCCACGAGCGGTTGTCGTCGGTGCCGTCCCGGTTGGCCTCGCCGTTCGCCTCGTTGTGCTTGCGGTCGTAGGAGACCAGGTCGCGCAGGGTGAAACCGTCGTGCGCGGTCACGTAGTTGACGGAGGCGTACGGGCGGCGCCCGCCGCGCTGGTAGAGGTCGGAGGAGCCGGTGAGCCGGTAGCCGAGCTCCCGGACGTCCGGGCGGGCGCCGCGCCAGAAGTCCCGCACGGTGTCGCGGTACTTGTCGTTCCACTCGGCCCACAGCGGGGGGAAGCCGCCCACCTGGTAGCCGCCCGGGCCGACGTCCCAGGGCTCGGCGATCAGCTTCACCCGGCTGAGCAGCGGGTCCTGGGCGACGGCGGCGAGGAAGGGGTGGTCCATGTCCACGCCGTCGCCGCCGCCCGGGCCGCCGCGGGCCAGGGCGGCGGCGAGGTCGAAGCGGAAGCCGTCGACGCCCATCTCGGCGACCCAGTAGCGCAGCGAGTCGGTGACCAGCCGGATCGCCTGCGGGCGGCGGGTGTCCAGGGTGTTGCCGCAGCCGGTGTAGTCGGCGTAGCCGCGCGGGCGGTTGGGCGGGAGGCGGTAGTAGGCGGCGTTGTCGATGCCGCGCAGCGAGAGCATCGGGCCGAGCTCGCCGCCCTCGGCGGTGTGGTTGAACACCACGTCCAGGATCACCTCGATCCCGGCGGCGTGCAGGGCGCGGACCATCTGCTTGAACTCGCCGACCTGGCCGCCGCGCGAGCCGGAGGCGGAGTAGCCGGCGTGCGGGGCGAAGTAGCCGATCGTGTTGTAGCCCCAGTAGTTGACCAGGCCGCGCGCCTGCAGGTGGTCCTCGCTGGCGTACTGGTGGACCGGCAGTAGCTCGACGGCGGTCACGCCGAGGCGGGTGAGGTGGGCGATCGAGGCGGGGTGGGCGAGGCCGGCGTAGGTGCCGCGCAGGTGCGGAGGGATGTCGGGGTGGCGCATGGTGAAGCCGCGCACGTGCAGTTCGTAGAGCACCGTCTCGGCCCACGGGGTCTTCGGGCGGTGGTCGTCATACCAGTCGTCGTCGTCGTGGACGACCACGGCTCTGGGCACGTAGGGGGCGGAGTCGCGGTTGTCCCGGACGGTGTCGGCGACGTCCGCCTCCGGCCAGTTGCGCACGGCGGCGCAGGCGGCGTCGTGCGAGGTGTAACAGCCGTCGACGGCGCGGGCGTACGGGTCCAGCAGCAGCTTGGCCGGGTTCCAGCGGGCGCCGGTCCACGGGTCCCACCGGCCGTGCACCCGGAAGCCGTAGCGGGTGCCGGGGCGCACGCCGGGCAGGAAGCCGTGCCAGACCTGGAAGTCCTGCTCGGTGAGGCGGTGCCGGCTCTCCCGGCCCTCCTCGTCGAAGAGGCAGAGGTCGACGGCCTCGGCGCCGGCCGCCCAGAGCGCGAAGTTGGTGCCCCGGCGGCCGAGCCGGTCGGTGCGGACGCGGGCGCCGAGCGGCTGCCAGCTGCCGGGCCGCGGTGGCTCGGCGGTGTGCGGGCCGCCGTCCGGCCGTGCCCCGGCTTCCAGCTCCTGCCCTGACGCCATGGCCGTACCCTCCCTGGGCGGGGTGTCCCGGACCCCGTTCACTTCCTCTTTCCCGGATTGCGCAGATCGGAAGCCGCTGAACGGGGGCTTACCGGCGGATGGCCCCCCGGGGGAGCGGGGATTCCGGGAGTCGTCCGGCGTGTCCCCCCGTCCGCGGGCGTCGTTGTTCCGGGCGTCGGACGCGAACAGTGGGAGGCCCCGGGATGCGGCGCCGAGGACGGGTGTGGGCGCGGGGTGCGGCGGCGGTGGCCTGCTGCCTGGCCGTTCTCACGGGGTGCGGCGGTGGCGGTGGCGCGCCGGGCGGGGACGCGGCGGTCGGGGCGGCCGCCGACGACGTGGGGCCGGTGCCGTACACCGCTCCGCCGCCGCCGTCCCGGGCGGTGGTGACCGCGCTGCCGGCCGACGGCGCGCAGGACGTGCAGCCGGAGGGCGCGGTCCGGGTGAGTGCCGCGCAGGGCCGGCTGGTGTCGGTGCGGCTGGCGGACGCCAAGGGCACCGAGGTGCCCGGCACGATCACCCGGGACGGCGCCGGCTGGGCGCCCGACGGCCCGCTGCCGCTGGGCACCGCGTTCACCCTGGACGCCGTCGCCGAGGACGACCAGGGGCAGAAGGCCGCCCAGCACTCGGCGTTCTCGACCGTCGCCCGGGCGCACACCTTCGTCGCGTTCTTCACCCCGGAGGACGGCTCGACGGTCGGCGTCGGCATGCCGGTCTCGCTGCGCTTCAGCCGGCCGATCGCCGACCGGGCGGCGGTGGAGCGGGCCGTCCAGGTCACCGCCGACCCGCCGGTGCCGGTGGCCGCGCACTGGTTCGGCAACCAGCGGCTGGACGTCCGCCCGCAGCGGTACTGGGCGGCCGGCACCAGGGTCACGGTGGTGCTGCGGCTGAAGGACGTGCAGGGCGCGCCGGGCGAGTTCGGCACCCAGAGCCGGGACCTGCACTTCACCGTCGGCCGGGCGCAGGTCTCCACCGTGGACCTGGACGCGCACACCCTGACCGTCCGGGCCGGCCAGGGCGGCAAGGTGGTCAAGGTGCTCAAGGTCTCCGGCGGCAGCCCCGACCACTCGACCTACCGGGGGGTGCTGGTGGTGTCGGAGAAGTACAAGGTGACCCGGATGAACTCGCAGACCGTCGGCATGGGCGACGAGTACGACATCAAGGACGTCCCGCACGCGATGCGGCTGACCACCTCCGGCACCTTCATCCACGGCAACTACTGGGCGGCCCCGGGTGTGTTCGGCACCGCCAACACCAGCCACGGCTGCATCGGCCTGGCCGACGAGAAGGGCGGCACCAGCAAGGACTCCCCGGCGGGCTGGCTGTTCGAGCACACCGTCCCGGGGGACGTGCTGGAGGTGAAGGCCTCGACCGGGGACGTCGTGCCGCCGCAGAACGGGCTGAACGGCTGGAACGTGCCCTGGGACCAGTGGGTGGCCGGGAGCGCGCTGCGCTAGCCGGCCCCGCTCCCGCCGCCCGCCCGCCGATTCACGGCCGGTTCACCCCCGCTCCACCCGGGACCCCCGGAGATCCGTTCGAACGGCCCGGTTATCCTGCTCCGACGCGTCCGCAGCCCGGCGCGAAAGATCGGCGCCCGGTGCAACTCATGGGGGCACTCAACGCGTCAAGAGAGTGGATACCGGGAGGGGAGAAACCGTGAAGACGGGTAAGACGGCCGGCGCCGCGATACGCACCAGCAACCGCTACGGGCGGATGAGTGCGATGGCGTTGGTCATGGGTGGGGTACTGCTGTTCACCGCGGCCTGCAACGACGACAAGGGCAGCGGCTCCGGCGGCTCGGGAGGGGGCAACGCGGCCGCGTCGTCCTCGGCGGACGCCGGGGGCGCGGGCGGTTCGGGCACGACGAAGGCCTCGGCAGCGGTGATCGCCGTCGAGCCGAAGGACGGCGCCCAGGACGTCCAGCCGAACGGGCTGCAGGTGTCGGTCTCCAACGGCAAGCTCACCACGGTCGACGTGACCGACAAGGACGGCAAGCCGGTCACGGGCGCGATCACCGCGGACGGCACCGGCTGGAAGCCCGCGGCGGCGCTCACCGTCGGCATGGCGTACAAGGTGAACGCCCAGGCCAAGGACGCCGAGGGGCTGGTGGCCGCGTCCACCACCTCGTTCACCACGCTGACGCCGGACAAGAAGATCTCCACCAACGACAACATCAGCGACGGCGCCACCTACGGCGTCGGCATGATCGTCTCGGTGGAGTTCAACAAGGCGGTCAAGAACAAGGACGCCGTCGTCCAGGGCATCACCTTCGAGACCAGCAACGGCACCGCGGTCAAGGGCCACTGGTTCGGCGACAAGCGGGTGGACTTCCGGCCCGAGCAGTACTGGGCGCCGGACACCAAGGTGACCATCAAGTACCGGCTGAAGAACGTCGAGGTCGCCCCGGGCGTCTACGGCGACGTGGACAAGGACGAGCCGTTCACCATCGGCCGCTCCCAGGTCGCCACCGCGGACGCCAAGACGCACCAGATGACCATCGAGCGTGGCGGTCAGAGCACCACCGTGCCGGTCACCCTGGGCGCCGACGCCACGCCGTCCTGGGGCGGGACCATGGTGGTGATGGACAAGGAGAAGGTCACCCGGATGAACTCGCAGACCGTCGGTCTCGGCGGCGAGTACGACATCCAGGACGTGCCGCACGCGATGCGGCTGACCACCTCCGGCACCTTCGTGCACGGCAACTACTGGGCGAACCCCTTCGGCAAGTCCAACGCCAGCCACGGCTGCATCTCGATGCAGGACGTGAAGGGCGGCAGCGACACCTCGGTGGCCGGCAAGTTCTTCAACGACTCGATCGTCGGCGACCCCATCAAGATCGTGAACAGCAAGGAGAAGACCGTCGCCCCGGACAACGGGCTCGGCGGCTGGAACGTGGACTGGGCCAACTGGTAGGCCCTACCCGGAGGTCGGCCCGGCCAGTCCGGGCACTCCGGTGAGTTCTCTCCGAGCGGTCCGATCCTCACCCGTTGGGGTCGGGCCGCTCGGGTTTCCGGGGCGGCGAGCCCCGCGCATGGCGCAACCTTTCCGGTGACCGGGTGCGTATACCCGGTCGGGCCGTCGCACGGTCCGTCGCCGGCCCACGGGGAGTCCGGGGAGTCCAGAGGGAGGGAATCGACGTGAGGTCGATACGCAGAGTGGTGGCCGTCGGCCTGGTCGGCGGAGCGATGACGCTGACGGCCGCCTGCGGCGGGGGCAGCGGGGGCGGTGGGGGCGGCAGCGCGGCCAAGGCCGACCTGGGGGCCGGCGCGGCCGCCTCCCAGCCCGCGGCGGCGGCGCCCACCAGCGCGGCGCCGAAGGTCTCGAAGGCCGCGGTGAGCATCGAGCCCAAGGCCGGTTCGGTGGACGTGGCGCCGAACGCGCTCAAGGTCGGTGCGACGGGCGGCAAGCTCACCACCGTCAAGGTGAGCGACAAGACCGGCAAGGAGGTCCCCGGCACCATCTCCGCCGACGGTGCCTCCTGGACCCCGTCCGCCGCGCTGGCGGTGGGCACCGCCTACCAGGTCAGCGCGATGGCCGCGGACGCCGAGGGCGCGGTCGCCACGGCGGACAGCGACTTCACCACGCTGACCCCGACCGCCCTCGCCAAGGCCTCGGACAACGTGGACAACGACGCCACCTACGGCGTCGGCATGATCGTCTCGGTGGACTTCAGCAAGGACGTCAAGAACAAGGACGAGGTCGCGAAGGGCATCACCTTCGAGACCAGCAACGGCACCGTGGTCAAGGGCCACTGGTTCGGCGACCGCCGGCTGGACTTCCGTCCGGAGCTGTACTGGGCCCCCGGCACCAAGGTGGTCGTGCACTACCGCCTCAAGAGCGTCGAGATCGCCCCGGGGGTGTACGGCGGAGACCGGGACGAGCCCTTCACGATCGGGCGATCCCAGGTTTCGACGGTTGACGCCGCCGCGCACAAGATGACGGTCGTCAGCGCCGGCCAGAGCTCCGACATCGACATCACCTCGGGCTCGGACGACCACCCGACCTGGAACGGCACCATGGTCGTCATGTCCAAGGAGGGCACGGTGCGGATGCAGTCCAGCACCCTGCCCGGCATGACCGGAGCCCCCTACGACCTCCAGGTGCCGCACTCGATGCGGCTGACCACCAGCGGCACCTACGTGCACGGCAACTGGTGGGCCAAGAACAGCATCTTCGGCGGGGACAACGTCAGCCACGGCTGTGTCGGGCTCAAGGACGCCGAGGGCGGCAGCGACTCCAGCTCGATGGGCAAGTTCTACGCGGGCTCGCTCGTCGGCGACGTGGTGGTCGTCAAGAACTCGATCAAGAAGGAGAAGCTCGACCCGTCGAACGGGCTGAGCGGCTGGAACCTGCCGTGGGGCTCCTGGTAGGAGGGCGCGGGGGTCAACCCGGGCTTGACGGACGTCGGCCCGGGTGGCCCCCTATTTGCATCCGGCATATGCCGACTCGGGGGAGATCGTTTGCTCATTGTCCGTACGCGGCTGCTTGCGTTCCGCAATGATGGTCCGCATGGCGGGTTGGGGCGAAACAGATCAGTCATCAGTTCCCGGGGCCGGCACGGTCGCCGAGGCGTCCTGGATCGACGTCCAGGGAGCGCTCTCGGCGCTGGAGCGGCTCAGCTCCGAGGAGCTGGAGGAGATGTATTCCGGCAGGCTGTGCGATCAGTCCTCGCCGAGCGAGGTGCGACTGCCGTCCCGGCCCGAGTCGGGCCCGGTGGCCCGGAGGCTGGTGCTGTCCGTCCTGGAGTCCTGGGACCTCCACCAGCACCTGGAGGCGGGCGAGTTACTCACCAGCGAGCTGGTGGCCAACGCGGTGCGGCACGCCGCCGGGCGCACCATCGGCCTGCACGTCAGCCGCAAGCCGGGCTGGCTGCGGGTCGAGGTCCGCGACTCCTCCCGGGCGCTGCCCTGCATGATCCTGGCCGAGCCCCGGCCGGTGAACGAGCGCGGGCGGGGGCTGAAGATCGTCGACGACCTCGCCGACCGCTGGGGTGCGGACCTGCTGCCGCGGGGCAAGGGGGTCTGGTTCGAGCTCAAGGTGCGCGAGCGGCACTGACGTGAGCGGTGCCGAGTCGTGCGGGTCGTGCCGCCCGGAAAACACGCAGGGCCCCCGGAGTCGCCGTGGTCCGGCGGGTGGGGGCCCCTGCAAGTCATCGCGCCGGCCAAGGGGGTGCGTGCCGCGCGATGGGCGTCGGCAGCGCCAGGTCGGGCCCGCCGAAGTATGCCTTGACTATCGCACGGATCTCAGCATGTGGGCAAACTGGGTGACTGGGAATCCAAGGTTTGTAACCTAGTTCACCTTTGGATTTTGCATAGGTTCACGCTGTTGCCTGTGAATATTCATGATCGCGGAAATCCGTGACGCCGGTCGGCGCCCCCTGGGTACCATCGGCCCGTGGACCTCTACTGGCGCGTCGTGCTGCCACCCCTCAGCGCCTGACCGGGCGCGCGTCGGTGGCTTGACTCCCGGACCCCTGGTTCGGCCCGCTGGGGCCGCCGCGGGGCGGTGACGTGCGCCCGTTCTCGAAACCAGTCCTCCTGACGGTCTTCGACGACGGAAGTTCACGACTGTGCCGAATCGTTTGTCCGAGCGTGCGCGCTCGACCCGCCTCACCCGCTCGACCCGCCTCACCCGCTCCACCCGCCTGACCCGCCAGGCCCACTCCGCCCCTGCCGCCCGCCGTACCGCCGTGCTCGGCGGGCCGGTGCCGATCCTCGCGGCCGCGCTGCTGTGGGGCACCACCGGAACCGCCAGTTCACTGGTGCCGGCGGGCGCCCCGGCGGCCGGTGTCGGGGCCGCCGCCCTGGTGCTCGGCGGACTGCTGCTGTTCCTGTCCGACCGCTCCGCACGGGAGTTGCCCCGGGCCTGCGGGCCGCGCGAGCGGTGGCTGCTCGCGGCCGGCGCGGTCGCGGTGACGGGGTACCCGCTCACCTTCTACCCGGCGGTGACCCGGACCGGGGTGGCGGTGGCCACCGTGATCGCGTTGGGCAGCGCGCCCGTGTTCACCGGGCTGCTCGGATGGCTCGCCCGGCAGGGGCGCCCGAGCGGACGCTGGGCCGCGGCCACCGCACTGGCCGTGCTCGGCTGCGCGGTGCTGGTGCTCGGGCCCGAACTCGCCGGGCACGGCGCCGCGGTGGACGTCCTCGGGGTGCTGCTGGCGACGCTCTCCGGGCTCTCCTACGCCGTGTACTCCCTGATCGGCGGCCGGCTGATCGCGGCCGGCCGGCCGTCGGCCGGGGTGATGGGGGCGATGTTCGGCGGGGCGGCGCTGCTGGTGCTGCCGGTGGTGGTGCTCGGGCCGGTGGGCTGGCTGCTCACGGTGCGGGGCGCGGGCGTCGTGCTGCACCTCGCCGTGATCACCACCTTCCTCGCGTACCGGCTGTTCGGCCACGGCCTGCGGCACGCCGGCGCGCAGACCGCCACGACCCTGACCCTGGCCGAGCCCGCCGTCGCCGCCGTCCTGGGCGTGGCGGCACTGGGGGAGCGGCTGCCGGCCGTCTCCTGGTGCGGGCTGGCGGTGCTGGCCGGCGGGCTGGCGTTCCTCGCGCTCCCGGCCCGCCGGTAGCCGCCGCGCTGCGTGGGAAGTCGGCCCGGCCGACTTCCCACGCGGGTGGGGCGGGGCGTCGCGCGTCAGCCGGTGCCCGCCGGGCACTGGGCGGCGAAGCAGAAGCCGGCGAGCTCCGCGTCCCGGAGGCCCTGGATCAGGGTGGGCCAGTCGCCCTCGGGGCCGGCCACGATGATGGCGTAGGCGGTGCCGTTCGGGCCGACGACGACGCGGTCGACCGCTCGCCGGGCGGTGCCGGTCCTGACGTTGTCGTAGGCGTACTCCAGCTCGGCCGCGCCGTCCGCCGTCCGTTCCAGGCGGATGCGGCGGTAGCCCGGGTACGTCTTCGGGTCGCCCGCCAGGGTGGCATCGGTCCCGGAGGCCTCCTCGTAGGGGGACCTGTCACCCATCGCGAAGACCTGGATCAGGCTGTGTTCGTCCGCGGTCTGGTAGAAGGTGGAGTTGTTCTTCTCGACCCGCTGCCACCCGTCCGGGACGAGCAGGGTGAAGCCGTTCGGGTCCTGGACCCGGTTGAGGTGCAGCCCGGTGGGGGTGGGCGTCGGCGTCGGCGTGGTGGGCGTGGGGGAGGGCGACGCCGTGGCGGTGGGGGGCGGGGTGGACGGCGTGCCGGACGCGGAGCCGGGGGCCGTGGCCGTCGGTGCGCCCGGCAGGGTCGCCGCGCCGCTCGGTTTCCCCCCGTCGTCGTGCCGCGTCAGCAGGTAGCCGCCGCCGCCCGCGAGCACGCCGAGGAGCGCCCCGGCGAGGGCGACCAGCACCACCCGCCGTGTCCCGGTGATCGGCGGGCGCTGCGGGCGTTGTGGACGAGGGGCGCGCGGTGTCGTGATCAGTGGCGGCTCGCCCGGCGGTGGCGGCGGGAAGGGCGGGTAGGACGGAGGCTGCTGCGGAGGGGGCGGAGGCGGCGGGGCCGCGCCGCCCGCCGGTGGCCGGCTCACCCACTGCTGGCTGTTCTTGTCCCAGTACGTGCCCGTCACGGCCGTTCCCCCCGTTGTCCCCGGTCCCCGCTCAGTGCAGGAACTGCTCGATCGCCTGGACGACTGCCAGCGCCGAGGCGAGTCCGGACACTACCGTGGTCGAGCTCCGCAGGAGGTCACGGAGTCGTTCCAGCCGGGTGCGCGGGGCGGTGCCGGTCTGTTCGAGGGCCGTGCCGACGGCCGCCAGCTCCTGCTCCACCTCGGCCACGCCGTTGCCCTCGACCCGGGTGAACATCGGCAGATGACCGTGCAACGCCTGGATCGCCGTGAGGAGTTCACGGCCCGAGGCGGTGAGACGCACCGAGGCGTCGACGGCCGTCGAGTCCTTCCCGGCGGCGACGGCCCCGCCGGTCATCGCGCCGATCGACACTCCGCCGGGCGCCGACCCGGGCACCGTCAGGCCGCTCACGTCCGGCAGCGGGTCGGGGGCCCCGGCCCGCTGCGAGCGGTCCTCCGCCCGGGCGCCGGGGCCCGAGGCGACGGCTCCGCCGGTCATCGCGCCGATCGAGACCCCGCCGCTCGGCGGGGGCGTGGTCTCCTCGTCGTCCCGCACGTTCCGCTCCTCGCTCATTCGAATGCTCAACTCCCCACCCATGCACGCGGATCCGCGTGGCTACGAAGGTTTCCCGCCGGACGGTGGTGCCGCAGCCGTGCCGCCCGACTGCGCCGTGCCCCCGGTGGTGGCGACGGCGCCGCCGCTCATCTCGCCGATGTGGATCCCGCCCTGCATCACCTGGATCACGGTCTTGTCGAAGCGGTCGGTCTCGTACCCCGACTGTTCCAGTGCGACGCGGACGCCCTCGATGATCCGCTGCTCGATCGTCCGCAAGTACCGTCTGACGTCCAGCTCCTGGAAGATCGAGATGGTCGAGGTGGTGGCGGCCTCGCGCAGGGAGACGATCGGCCGGGCGGCGACGGTCAGCAGGTCCTCGTCGTCGGCCGTCCCGCCGGCGGCCCGGCCGCCGCCCGGGCGCAGCAGCGAGCGGAGCGCGGCCGGGCCGGCGGTGAAGGCGGACATCGCGGGGCCGCGACGTCCGGGTCGGGTGCCCTGCTGGGCCACCGCGTCCGCGAGCAGCTCGTAGTCACGGCGGACCGGCCCGAGCACGTGCGGGACGACCTCCACCATCAGCAGGTTCCCCTGGGTGTGCACCCTCAACTGAACGGTCAGCACCACCTGTTCGTCCCACGCGCCGACGCGGATCCGCAGGAAGTGCCGGCGCCGCTCGCCGCCCTCGTCCACCGCCTCGGCGATGTGCCGGGCGATCTCCTCGGGTCCGCGCGGGACCTCGTCGCGCGCCGGGCCGTACGGGAGGTAGACGATGTGCTCGATCTCCAGGTCCTGCAGCCGGTCCAGGCTGATGTCGGCGGTGGCCTGTCGCAGGGCGGCCAGCCGCGGGACGACCAGGTCGAGGACGGCGCGGGCGGTGAGGCTGCCCTCCGGGGCCACCGGGCCGGTCTTGCGGCGCTTCAGTTCCAGGGTGAACTGCCAGGCCTTGAAGGGGAATCCGGCGCCGAGGAAGGGGTCGGCCGGGTCGTAGACGACGAGCTGCGAGTACTGCTCCCGGGCGATGGCCCGCTGCACCTCCAGGTAGCGCGGCCGGAAGGGCACCCGACGTGGGTGCCGCGGGAAGTTCTCCCGGGTCAGCTCCTTCCGGAGGGCCTGGGCGACCTGGAGGCGGTGCCAGCCCACCGTCACCGCGAGCGCCAGCGGGAACAGCGTGCCCTCCCAGCCCCCGTCCTGCAGGGAGGTCAACGCCAGCGCCCAGTAAAGGATCTGGGCGGTCACGGCGAGGGCGGTGAGCAGTCCGGCGGCGGTGCGCCGGGGCTCGGAGGCCCGGGAGTCGGCCGGAGCGACGGGGGCGTACAGCGCGTGCTGCCGGACCTCCGGGGGCTTGGCGTACCAGGACAGCAGGCATACCACGGCGTACAGGACGGCGAAGGTCGCCGTGAAGGGCGGCAGGTAGTGGGAGATCGCACCCCATGCGGTGTCGGACACCGACTCCCGGCCGTACGGGTCGTAGTCGTGGTACCCGCTGGTCAGCCCCTCGCCGTACGCCTTCCAGTAGTCGGCGGACGGCGGGTGCCGGATCAGCGCCCAGTAGTCGGTGAGGAAGAAGCCCGACCAGAGCGCGGCGAGCACGGCGCCGGTGCGGATCTCCAGCGCCCGGGCCCGCAGGGCGTGCGCCAGGACGGTGACCAGGTCGAAGCCCAGGGACGGCGGGACGGAACGCTCGTCGTGCTCGACCAGTTCGGTGATGACGCGTCGCCGGTAGTCCGGGTCGAGGTAGACCCCGGCGCAGAGCAGCCGGGTGGCCTCGGACTTCGCGTGGGGCGACGGTGGCGGCTCGTCGGGCGGCGTGGGTGGTCCGGGTGGCTCGTCGGGCCGCACCGGCCCGGGCCGGAAGGTCATCCGCCTCCCCCTTCGGCGTGAACCAACTGGCCGTGATTATGGACCTCCTGACGGTCGGTCGGCCAGTGAAAATGCGCACCGGAAGGACGAAGGCCCCCGGGCGGAGGGGAATCCGCCCGGGGGCCTGGGCCCGGTCAGCCGTGGATCAGCACTCGATGACGTTCACGGCGAGGCCGCCGCGCGAGGTCTCCTTGTACTTGATCTTCATGTCGGCCCCGGTCTCCTTCATCGTCTTGATCGCCTTGTCCAGCGAGACGTGGTGCCGGCCGTCGCCGCGCAGCGCCATCCGGGCGGCGGTGACGGCCTTGACCGACGCCATGCCGTTGCGCTCGATGCAGGGGATCTGGACGAGGCCGCCGACCGGGTCGCAGGTGAGGCCGAGGTTGTGCTCGATGCCGATCTCGGCGGCGTTCTCGACCTGCTCGGGGGTGCCGCCGAGGACCTCGGCGAGGCCGCCCGCGGCCATCGAGCAGGCGGAGCCGACCTCGCCCTGGCAGCCGACCTCGGCGCCGGAGATGGAGGCGTTCTCCTTGAACAGCATGCCGATCGCGCCGGCCGCGAGCAGGAAGCGGACGATGCCGTCGTCGTCGGCACCCGGGATGAAGTTCAGGTAGTAGTGCAGGACGGCCGGGATGATGCCCGCCGCGCCGTTGGTCGGCGCGGTGACCACCCGGCGGCCCGAGGCGTTCTCCTCGTTGACCGCCATCGCGTAGAGGGTCACCCACTCCATCGCGTTGGCCGGCCCGATCCCCTCGGCGCGCAGCGCCCGGGCCCCCGAGGCGGCGCGGCGGCGGACCTTGAGGCCGCCCGGCAGGATGCCCTCGCGGCTCATGCCGGCCCGGACGCACTCCTGCATCACGGCCCAGATCTCCAGCAGGCCGGTGCGGATCTCCTCCTCGCTGCGCCAGGCCTTCTCGTTCTCCAGCATCAGGCCGGAGATGGACAGGCCGGTCTCGCGGGTGAGCCGCAGCAGCTCCTCGCCGGTGCGGAAGGGGTAGCGCAGCGCGGTGTCGTCGGGCTTGACCCGGTCCGCGCCGATGGCGTCCTCGTCGACGACGAAGCCGCCGCCGACCGAGTAGTAGGTCTTCTCCAGCAGCGTCGAGCCGTCCGCCGCGAAGGCCCAGAGGGTCATGCCGTTGGCGTGGTAGGGCAGCGAGCGGCGGCGGTGCAGCACGAGCTGGCTGTCGGGGTCGAAGTCGATGACGTGCTCGCCGAGCAGGTTGATCCGCTTCTCGGCGGTGATCCGCTCGACGTCCTTGTCGGCCTGGTCGACGTCGACGGTGCGGGGCGAGTTGTTCTCCAGGCCGAGCAGGACGGCCTTCGGGGTGCCGTGGCCGTGGCCGGTGGCACCGAGCGAGCCGTACAGCTCGGCGCGCACACCCGTCACCTGGGCCAACAGGCCTTCGGACCGCAGTCGGCGGGCGAACATCCGGGCGGCACGCATCGGACCCACGGTGTGGGAGCTCGACGGGCCGATGCCGATGGAGAAGAGGTCGAAGACACTGATGGCCACGGAGGACGTCCTTGTCTGGTCTCGTGGAAGGACTTGCGGGCGGGGCGTGGGGGGGCTTGCTTGCTTCGGGTGGGCGGGCGCGAGCCGACACGGGACGGGGCACCGCGCGCACTGTCCAGTGTGCGCGGTGCCCCGGGGTCCCTGGTCCACCGGCGGGGTGAGGCCGGTCACTCGGGCCCTGTCCACCGGCCGGTCGTCCACTCCCGGCCGCTACGGACTAGTCCTGGTTGGCCAGGTTCGGGTACAGCGGGTACTTGTCGGCCAGCGCGGTGACGCGGGCCTTCAGCGCGGCGGCGACGGTCTCGTCGAAGGCGGGCTTGAGCGCCTCGGCGATGATGTCGGCGACCTCGCGGAAGTCCTCGGCCTGGAAGCCGCGGGTGGCCAGGGCCGGGGTGCCGATGCGCAGGCCGGAGGTGACCATCGGCGGGCGGGGGTCGTTCGGGATCGCGTTGCGGTTGACCGTGATGCCGACCTCGTGCAGACGGTCCTCGGCCTGCTGGCCGTCGAGCTGGCTGTTGCGCAGGTCGACCAGGACCAGGTGGACGTCGGTGCCGCCGGACAGGACGGACGCGCCGGCCTCGGCGACGTCGGCCTGCAGCAGGCGCTCGGCCAGGATGCGCGCGCCGTCCAGGGTGCGCTGCTGGCGCTCCTTGAACTCCTCCGAGGCCGCGACCTTGAAGGCGACCGCCTTGCCGGCGATCACGTGCTCCAGCGGGCCGCCCTGCTGGCCGGGGAAGACCGCGGAGTTGATCTTCTTGGCGTACTCGGCCTTGGACAGGATGACGCCGCCGCGCGGGCCGCCCAGGGTCTTGTGGGTGGTGGTGGTGACCACGTCGGCGTAGGGCACCGGGTTCGGGTGCAGGCCCGCGGCCACCAGGCCGGCGAAGTGCGCCATGTCCACCATGAGCAGCGCGCCGACCTCGTCGGCGACCCGGCGGAACTCGGCGAAGTCCAGCTGGCGCGGGTAGGCGGACCAGCCGGCGATGATCAGCTTGGGCTGGTGCTCCTTGGCGAGGCGCTCGACCTCGGCCATGTCGACCTGGCCGGTCTTCTCGTCCACGTGGTACGCGACCACGTTGTAGAGCTTGCCGGAGAAGTTGATCTTCATGCCGTGGGTCAGGTGACCGCCGTGCGCCAGGTTCAGGCCCAGGATGGTGTCGCCCGGCTGGATCAGCGCGAACATCGCGGCGGCGTTGGCCTGCGCGCCGGAGTGCGGCTGCACGTTGGCGTGCTCGGCGCCGAACAGGGCCTTGATGCGGTCGATCGCGATCTGCTCGACCACGTCGACGTGCTCGCAGCCGCCGTAGTAGCGACGGCCGGGGTAGCCCTCGGCGTACTTGTTGGTGAGCACCGAGCCCTGGGCCTCCATGACCGCCACCGGGGCGAAGTTCTCGGAGGCGATCATTTCCAGCGTGGTCTGCTGGCGGTGCAGCTCGGCGTCGACCGCGGCGGCGATCTCCGGGTCGAGGGCGTGCAGGGACTGGTTGAGAACCGTCATGGTGTCTTCCCGGTGGAGGAGGAAAGGGGGCCCCGGTGGGGGCGGGCCGACGCACGCGCGGCCCGCCCGGTCACGAGCGGGTCAGGCCTTGATGAAGGCGTTGTACTCGTCCGCGCTGAGCAGCTTGCCGGTGGAAGCCACGCGCACCTTGAACAGCCAGCCGCCCTCGAACGGGGCGTCGTTGACCAGGCCGTTGTTGTCCAGGACGTCCTGGTTGATCTCGACGACCTCGCCGGTCACCGGGGAGTACAGGTCGCTGACGGACTTGGTGGACTCCAGCTCGCCGCAGGTCTCGCCGGCGGTCACCTCGTCGCCCACCTCGGGCAGCTGCACGTAGACGATGTCACCGAGGGCGGTGGCGGCGTGCTCGGTGATGCCGATGGTGGAGACACCGTCCTCGGCGTCGGTCAGCCACTCGTGCTCTTCGGTGTACTTCAGGTGCTCGGGGTTGCTCATGGCGTCATTCTCCAGGATGGGAAGCGGGTACGACGAAGCGGGCCGCCGCGCGGACGGCTTCGACCTGCGTCTATGGGAAAACGGGGGGCCCTGACGGGCGTCAGCGGGCGCGCTTGTAGAAGGGCAGCGCCACGACCCGGACCGGCTCGTGCTTGCCGCGGACGTCCACCGCGACGGTGCTGCCCGGAGCGGCGTGCGCCGCGTCGACGTAGGCCATCGCGATCGGCTGCCCCAGCGTCGGGGACGGCGCGCCGGAGGTGATCCGGCCGATCGGGGCACCGTCGGCGGAGACCACGGTGTACTCGGCGCGCGGGACGCGCTTGCCCTCGGAGACCAGGCCGACCAGCACCCGCGGCGGGTTGGCCTCGGCCGCGGCGGCGGCCTGCTCCAGCGCCTTGCGGCCGACGAAGGCGCCCTCGTTGGTGGTCTTGTCGAAGCGGACGACCCGGCCCAGGCCCGCGTCGAACGGGGTGAGGTCGGTGGACAGCTCGTGCCCGTACAGCGGCATGCCCGCCTCCAGGCGCAGCGTGTCGCGGCAGGACAGGCCGCACGGGACCAGACCGCGGCCCTCGCCGGCGGCGGTCAGCGCCTGCCAGATCTCCTCGGCGTCGGCCGGGCGGCAGAAGATCTCGAAGCCGTCCTCGCCGGTGTAGCCGGTGCGGGCCAGCAGCACCTCACGGCCGGCGACCTGGGCCGGGAGGATCGCGTAGTACTTCAGGCCGGGCAGGTCGGCGTCGGTGGTCCCGGCCAGGATGGCGGTCGACTCCGGGCCCTGGACGGCGATCAGCGCGTAGGTGTCGCGGTCGTCGGTGACGACGGCGTCGAAGCCCTTGGCGCGGGCGATCAGCTCGTCGAGGACCAGCTGGGCGTTGGAGGCGTTGGCGACGACCAGGAAGGCGTCCTCGCGCAGGCGGTAGACGATCAGGTCGTCCAGGATGCCGCCGTCCTCGGCGCAGATCATGGTGTAGCGGGCGCGCAGCACGCCCAGCGCGGAGACGAAGCCGACCAGCGCGTGGTCCAGCATCTCGCCGGCCTGCGGGCCGGTGACGGTGATCTCGCCCATGTGGGAGAGGTCGAACAGACCGGCCTTGGTGCGGACGGCGAGGTGCTCCTCGCGCTCGCTGCCGTAGCGCAGCGGCATGTCCCAGCCGGCGAAGTCGGTCATGGTCGCGCCGAGGGCGCGGTGCAGCGCGTCGAGCGCGGTCAGGCGGAGGGACGACATGGCCAGGAACTCCTCGGTCGGGGCACTCAGGGGTGCACGCGCCGGACCGGACCCGCTCGGGGGCCGACCCTGCGCGCGGGCATGCGGCGGCGTGGGTCTCCCCATCTGTCGTCGAACCTGAGAGCTTCACCGCCCGCCGGCCCGCAGCTGTTTCCAGCTTGGGGGACAGCATGGCGGCTTGCACCGTGGGTGGGCGCGCGACAGGGCCGTGCGCCGCTTTCCAGATGTGCCTAACCCGTGCGGTAGGGGGGCCTGAGAGATTCCGGGGAGGACTTGCTCCTTCGGCGCCGGCTCTGCCGCCACGCTGGCGGCACTCCGGGCTCTCCCGCGCGGGTTCGAGCGGCCGGTATGGAGTTGTGGAGCCCGCGGCGCATGCCGTCGGACGCGCACATCATGGCACGTCCCGGACCGGGAAGGGAGAGGGGACCCGGTCACACGGGAGGAGGGGACCGGATCGGGCGGGAACGGCGGACCCGACCACCCCGCGCCGTCCCGAACACGGGCCCTAGACTGCTCCGCGTCGGCGCAGCAGAGGGCGGCCGACCGGCAGAGGGCGGAATCGGCGGCGCATGGGGTACCCGGTGGAGCAGCAGCAGGGGTGGGGCGGTCCCGAGGGGGCACCGTCGGGTGGCACGTGGCCGGCCAACGAGCTGGAGCAGGTGCTGACCGCGGCCATGGGCGACCCGGGCGCGACGCCGCGGGTGATCGAGGTGCTGGCCCGCAGCCAGGTGTGGGTGCCGCTGCCGGCCGGGGCCGACCCGCAGGGGCAGGCGCTGGACCTGCCGATCATCGAGCTGGGCGGCGACCCGTACGTGCCGGTGTTCTCCTCGCAGGAGGTGTTCCTGCAGCAGGCGCCGGGGATGGCCTTCGCGATCGCGCCGGTCTGGGAGTTCGCCCGCGGGCTGCCGCTGGGCGTGGGCATCGCGGTGAACCCGGAGGCGGCGGTGGGCATCCCCGTGCCGCCGCAGGGCGTGGCCGAGCTGCGCCGCGGTCCGCGCGAGGACCGCTGGGAGGGCGCGGAGGATCCGGCGGCGCCGACCGGCGGCCGGGTGGCGTTGCGCGAGCCGGTGCCGGGCGAGGACCCGGAGCACTTCCTGGCCGCCTGCCGGGCCGAACTTTCGGCCCTTCCCGGGGTGTTGACCGCGCGCCGGGCGCTGGCCAGCATCGAGGGCGAGCCGACCGTGATGTTCGTGGGCGTCCAGTTGGATCCGGCGGCCCCGGCCGAGCCGGCCGCGGTGAACGACGCGCTCGGCCGAGCGCTGGGAACCGCGCCGCTGCCGGGTGGCGTCCACCTCGTACTGCTCGACCTCGCCGACGACCCGGTGGTCGAGTGGCTGCTCACCCGGGTAATGCCTTTCTACACGCGGGTGTGAGCGGGGTTCGTTCGTAGGCACGTCGCCGTGGCGGTGGCCGGTGCCGCGCCATAGGGTGCGTGCAGACGGCCGACGGGCCGGCGGGTTCGAGGAAAGAGGCGCGGCGAGGTGGGCGCATGAGTGCGGGAACGGGAGCGGGCGGGGCGCCGGGGCCCTGGGGCCAGGCCCCGGCCGGGCACCCGGGAGCGGACCCCGGCGTGTTGGAGCACGCCCTGCGCGAGGTCGCGCCGGAGCGCTACGACGCGTACGAGCGACTGCTGCACGCGCTGGCGGACGGCCGGGTCTGGATGCTGCTCTGGCACGGCACGCCGGGCAGTCCGGACGCGCAGTACGGGAACATGGAGATCAGCGGCCACGGCTACGCGCCGGCCGTCACCTCGCCCGAGCAGCTCGCCGCGTCCGGCTGGGCGCGGGCCCACGAGGTCATCTCCGGCCGGGAGATCGCCGCGTCGCTGTACCGCACCCGCTGGGGCCTGTGGCTCAACCCGCACGCCCCCGGTGGCGGTGTCGGCGTGCCCTGGGCCGACCTGCGGCGGATCGCCGCGGGCCTGGACCGGCTGCCGGCCGGTCCGCTGAAGCTGAGCGAGCCGCAGGTCAACGCGCAGCCGTTCTTCGCGCTGCTGGAGCGGCAGGCCGGTGAGGTGCGCGCGGTGCGGGCGCTGCGCCGGGCCTGGGTGCAGCCGGCGGTGGGGGAGCCGTACCTGGCGATCGGCCTGGACCTGTACGAGAGTTCTCCGCCCGCGGTGGAGGCGGTGCGCGCCCTGATGCAGCGGGCGATCGCGGTGGCCCCGGAGGGGCTCGCGGTGTCCACGGTGGCGATGTCGGACGAGTACGACCCGGTGGCGCTGTGGATGCGCGCCAACTCGCGGCCGTTCTTCGACCGGGAGTCCGGGCGCCCGGCGACCGGTCCGTACCCGCCGGTGCCGCCGCCCGCGTACCCGGGGCCGTCGATGCCGGGGCAGCCGACGCCGGGGTGGGCGTACGGCACACAGGCGCCTGCGCCGGGCTGGCAGCAGCAGCCCCAGCAGCCGTGGCCGGGCTACCCCGGGCGCTGATTGCCAAACCCGAAATCCTTGCCACGAAGCCGACTTGATTGTCCATCAAGTCGGCTTCGATGCTTTCCGGACGGATTTCCGGATATGAGGTCCGGTCATCTTGACATGCCTGTTACAGCCATGTGAAGAGGTATATGCCGGAGATCGGGGAGATGCATGCCTGCAGATCACAGTTGGGCATCTGTCGGTTGTCAGGGCTGGCGCAAGCCAGTTCGCATGGCAGAGAGTTCTGCGCAACGCACCGCGCGTCCTGGAACCCCACAAAGGTGAGCGCGCACGCCGACCGCTCGTCCACGCGAAGCCCATGCCGCGTGGCGACAGTGCCCGTGCACGAAGCACTGTCGCGAACACCCGCTCCTCCTACAGCTTTCGCACGTCCGCAGCCGCACCGCCGAAGCCGGCGACCGGCACCCGTGGGCCGGCCACCGTCGGCGAGGGGACCAACTGACCATGACCGCATCCGTGACCACCGCCGGGAACGAGCCGGAGGCAGCCGCCGCCCCGAGCCCGGCCAAGAAGATCGAGGGCCGCTCCCTCGGCCAGATCGCCTGGACGCGCTTCAAGCGCGACAAGGCCGCCGTCATCGGCGGCGTCGTGGTGATCCTGCTGATCCTGCTCGCCGTGCTGGCCAAGCCGATCGAGTCGATGTTCGGGCTCGACCCGGACGCCCTCCACCAGGACCTGCTGGACGCCGACCTCGGCGGTCTGCCGCTCGGCGACTGGGGCGGCATGAGCGGGGACCACCCGCTCGGCATCGACCCGCTGCAGGGCCGGGACCTGCTCACCCGTGTGATCGAGGGCTCCTGGGTCTCCCTGCTGGTCGCCTTCGGCGCGACCGTGCTGTCCAACACCATCGGCACCGTGCTCGGCATCATGGCCGGCTACTACGGCGGCTGGGTGGACACGCTGATCAGCCGGATCATGGACGTCTTCCTGGCCTTCCCGCTGCTGCTGTTCGCGATCGCCATCTCGACCTCGCTGCAGGGCGGTGCGTTCGGCCTGCACGGCCTGCCGCTGCACATCATGGTGCTGATCTTCGTCATCGGCTTCTTCAACTGGCCCTACATGGGCCGGATCGTGCGCGGACAGACGCTCTCCCTGCGCGAGCGGGAGTTCGTGCACGCGGCCCGCAGCCTCGGCGCCCGCGGCCCGTTCATCCTGTTCAAGGAACTGCTGCCGAACCTGGTCGGTCCGATCCTGGTCTACTCGACCCTGCTGATCCCGACCAACATCCTCTTCGAAGCCGGACTGAGCTTCCTCGGCGTCGGCATCCAGCCCCCGCAGGCCTCCTGGGGCGGGATGCTCCAGGACGCGATCCGGTACTACCAGGTGGACCCCCAGTACATGGTGGTCCCCGGTCTGGCGATCTTCATCACCGTGCTCGCCTTCAACCTGCTCGGCGACGGGCTGCGCGACGCCCTCGATCCCAAGAGCAACTGACTCCGAGCAGCTGACTTCGCGTCAGGACCCTCCACCGCCTCCACATCCCCAAGGGGTTGATCTCTCCCATGCGTAGGTCCCGTACCGTCGCCCTGACCGCGGCGGCCGCCGCCGCGGTCCTGGTCGTGACCGGCTGCTCCAGCTCGCCGAAGAAGAGCGACGACAACTCGTCCTCCGCATCGGGTGGCGGAGCCAACGCGGCCACCAAGAACATCGTCAACGCCTCGGACAAGAAGGGCGGGACGGTCACCTTCGAGATGAAGGGCACCCCGGACTCGCTCGACCCGGGCAACACGTACTACGCGTACATCTACAACTTCTCGCGCCTGTACGCCCGCCCGCTGACCACCTTCAACCCGGCCGCGGGCGAGGACGGCAACAAGCTCGTCCCGGACCTCGCCGAGTCGATGGGCCAGCCCAGCGCGGACGGCCTGACCTGGACGTACAAGCTGCGCCAGGGCCTGAAGTACGACGACGGCACCCCGATCTCCTCGAAGGACGTCAAGTACGCCGTCGAGCGCTCCAACTTCGCGCCGGACGTGAACTCCAACGGCCCGACCTACTTCCACGACCTGCTGGTCGACAACGACACGCCGTACGCGGGCCCGTACAAGGACAAGGCCGGCGGCCTGAACTCGATCGAGACGCCGGACGACACCACGATCGTCTTCCACCTGAAGCACCCGTTCGCGGACTTCGACTACCTGGTCAGCGCCCCGCAGACCGCGCCGGTCCCGCAGGCCAAGGACACCGGTGCCGACTACGTGAAGCACATCGTGTCCTCGGGCTCCTTCAAGTTCGAGTCCTACGAGGACGGCAAGCAGGCCGTCCTGGTGCCCAACACCAACTGGGACAAGAGCACCGACCCGATCCGGAAGCAGCTTCCGGAGAAGATCGTGCTCAAGATGAACATCGACCAGGCCACCATCGACAAGGACCTGCTGGCCGGCAACGCCCAGGTCGACCTGGTGGGCGGCGGCGTCGACCCGCAGACCCAGGCGCAGATCCTGCAGAACCCGAAGCTGAAGGCCAGCACCGACAACGCCTACGGCGGCCGTCTGGTCTACCTGGCGATCAACTCCAAGGTCGCGCCGTTCGACAACGTCGACTGCCGCAAGGCCGTCCAGTTCGCGATCGACAAGGTCTCGGTGCAGACCGCCGAGGGCGGCCCGATCCGCGGCCAGATCGCCAACACGGTGCTCCCGCCGGACATCCCGGGCCACCAGGACTTCAACGCGTTCGAGACCAAGGACAACAAGGGTGACGAGGCCAAGGCCAAGGACGCCCTGAAGGCCTGCGGCAAGGACAGCATCAACACCGTCATCTCGGCCCGCACCGAGCGCGCCACCGAGGTCGCCGCGGCCACCTCGATCCAGGCCGCGCTGAAGAAGGTCGGCATCAACGCCGAGATCCAGCAGTACCCGCAGGGCAAGTACCTGACCGACAGCGCCGGTGCCCCGCAGTTCACCCAGGACCACAACATCGGTCTGATGATGATGCAGTGGGGTGCCGACTGGCCGACCGGCTACGGCTTCCTGCAGCAGATCGTCGACGGCCGCGCGATCAAGCCCTCCGGCAACAGCAACCTGTCCCAGCTGGACGACCCGTCGGTCAACAAGCTGCTCGACGACGCCGCCGTCAACCCGGACAAGGCGGCCCGCGAGAAGATCTACGGCGACATCGACAAGAAGGTCATGGACCAGGCGGTCATCGTCCCGCTGACCTACTTCAAGGTCTTCCTGTACCGCCCGGACAACGCCACCAACCTGGCCTCCACGCCGGCGTTCTCGGGTGAGTACGACTACCTGAACATCGGCACCACCAAGTAAGAGCCTGGCTCCGCATCCCTGAAGGCAGGTGAAGGCAGCGGCGCCCGCCGCCGTCCGGAAGATCCCGGACGGCGGCGGGCCGCCGGAGCCGCCCAACTGTGTTTGCCTACATCATCCGCAGGATCTTCGCGGCGGTGCTACTGCTGCTGGTCGTCAGCGCGGTCACCTTCGCGATCTTCTTCCTGCTCCCGCGCGTCGCCGGCGAGACGGCCGACCAACTGGCCGCCCAGTACATCGGGAAGAACCCCTCACCCGAGGCGATCGCCGCGGTCAAGCAGAACCTCGGCCTCGACCAGCCGCTGTACACCCAGTACTGGAACTTCCTCAAGGGGCTGGTCAGCGGCGCCGAGTACAAGTTCGGGCCGGAACCGGCCACCTGCCACGTGCCCTGCTTCGGCTACTCCTTCAAGAACCACCTGGAGGTCTGGCCCGAGCTGTCCAAGCGGATCCCGGTCACCATCTCGCTCGCCATCGGCGCGGCCGTGCTCTGGCTGGTCTCCGGCGTCGCCACCGGCGTCGTCTCCGCCCTCAAGCCGCGGTCGATCTTCGACCGGCTCTCCATGGGCGTCGCCCTCGCCGGCGTCTCGCTGCCGGTCTTCTTCACCGGCGCGCTGCTGCTCACGCTGTTCAGCTACGAGTGGCCGATCCTGGACAACCTGCAGTACGTCGACTTCACCGACAACCCGCTGATGTGGGCCCGCAACCTGATCCTCCCCTGGATCTCGCTGGCCTTCCTCTACTCCGCGCTCTACGCCCGGCTCACCCGCGCCGGAATGCTGGAGACGATGAGCGAGGACTACATCCGCACCGCCCGGGCCAAGGGCCTGGCCGAGCGCAAGGTCGTCACCCGGCACGGGCTGCGCGCCGCGCTCACCCCGATCGTCACCATCTTCGGCATGGACCTCGGGCTGCTGCTCGGCGGCGCGCTGATCACCGAGCAGGTCTTCTCGCTCCAGGGCGTCGGCCAGTTCGCCGTCCAGGCGATCTCCGACAACGACCTGCCCAAGATCCTCGGCGTCACCCTGCTCGCCGCCTTCTTCATCGTCGCCTGCAACCTCGTGGTCGACCTCCTGTACGCCCTCGTCGACCCCCGGGTGAGGCTCTCGTGACCGAGCTCCAGAAGACCACGGCAGCCGCCGCTCCCGCTCCCGCACCGTCCGGCGACCCGTTCCTGTCCGTGCGGGACCTGCGGATCCACTTCGACACCGACGACGGCCTGGTCCGCTCGGTGGACGGCGTCAGCTTCGACCTGCACAAGGGACGCACCCTCGGCATCGTCGGCGAGTCCGGCTCCGGCAAGTCCGTCACCTCGCTGGGCATCATGGGCCTGCACCGCTCCAAGCGGGCCCGCATCAGCGGCGAGATCCGGCTGAACGGCGAGGACCTGATCGCGGCCGGCCCGGACCGGGTGCGCCAACTGCGCGGCCGCGAACTGGCGATGATCTTCCAGGACCCGCTGACCGCGATGCACCCCTACTACACGGTGGGGCAGCAGATCGTCGAGGCCTACCGGGTGCACCACCCCGAGGCCAACAAGAAGAAGGCCCGGGCCCGCGCGATCGAGATGCTCGACCGCGTCGGCATCCCGCAGCCCGACCGCCGGGTGGACGACTACCCGCACCAGTTCTCCGGCGGCATGCGCCAGCGCGCGATGATCGCCATGGCGCTGGTCAACGACCCCTCCCTGCTGATCGCCGACGAGCCCACCACCGCCCTGGACGTCACCGTCCAGGCGCAGATCCTGGACCTCATCCGCGACCTCCAGGAGGAGTTCGGCTCCGCCGTCATCATCATCACCCACGACCTCGGGGTGGTCGCCGAACTGGCCGACGACATCCTGGTCATGTACGGCGGCAAGTGCATCGAGCGCGGCCCGGCCGAGACCCTCTTCGACGCGCCCGAACACCCCTACACCTGGGGCCTGCTGGGCTCGATGCCGCGCCTGGACCGGGAACTGCAGGACCGGCTCGTCCCGGTCAAGGGCACCCCGCCCAGCCTGATCAACGTGCCGACGGGCTGCGCCTTCCACCCGCGCTGTGCGTACGCCGCCCTGACCGACGGGCGCTCCACGAGCGACCTCCCGGTGCTGGCCGAGGCGGCGCCCGGGCACTTCGCGGCCTGTCACCTGTCGGCCGACGAGCGGCACCGCATCTTCGCCGAAGAGATCGCGCCCCGGCTGTGAGCCCGGCCTCGTACCACCTTTCTGGAGAGAACCGATGACGGACACTCAGGCGAGCCAGGCGGCGGCGATCCCGTCGCCGGCACCTGCCTCCGACCGCGAGCCGCTGCTGAAGGTGACCGGCCTGGCCCGGCACTTCCCGATCCGCAGCGGGCTGCTGCGGCGCCAGACCGGCGCGGTGCGGGCCGTCGACGGCATCGACTTCACCGTCAACGCCGGCGAGACGCTCGGTGTCGTCGGCGAGTCCGGCTGCGGCAAGTCGACCATGGGCCGGCTGGTCACCAGGCTCGACGAACCGACCGGCGGGAAGATCGAGTTCGAGGGCACCGACATCACCCACCTGAGCGTCGGGGCGATGCGACCGCTGCGCCGCGACATCCAGATGATCTTCCAGGACCCGTACTCCTCGCTGAACCCGCGGCACACCGTCGGCACCATCGTCGGCGCGCCGTTCAAGCTGCAGGACGCGGTGCCGGCGGGCGGGCTCAAGAAGGCCGTCCAGGAACTGCTGGAGCTGTGCGGCCTCAGCCCCGAGCACTACAACCGCTACCCGCACGAGTTCTCCGGCGGCCAGCGCCAGCGCATCGGCATCGCCCGGGCGCTCGCGCTGAAGCCGAAGATGATCGTCGCGGACGAGCCGGTCTCGGCCCTGGACGTCTCCATCCAGGCGCAGGTGGTCAACCTGCTGGACGACCTCCAGCAGGAGCTCGGCCTGACCTACCTGATCATCGCGCACGACCTCTCGGTGGTCCGGCACGTCTCGGACCGGGTGGCGGTGATGTACCTCGGCAAGGTCGTGGAGATCGCCGACCGGGACTCGCTCTACCGCACCCCGATGCACCCGTACACCAACGCGCTGATGTCCGCGGTGCCGGTCCCCGACCCGCGCCGCCGCCAGAGCGCCGGGCGCGAGCGGATCCTGCTCACCGGCGACGTCCCCTCGCCGATCAACCCGCCCAGCGGCTGCCGCTTCCGCACCCGCTGCTGGAAGGCCCAGGAGATCTGCGCCACCCAGGAGCCGCCGCTGACCGCGCTGAAGACCGGGCACCAGGTGGCGTGCCACTTCCCCGAGCACAGCGAGGGGAACGACCGGCGCAGCCCGGAGGACGCCAGGCCGGCAGCGGAGGAAGCCTCCTCCTGACACCGCAGGCGGAGGGGAGGATTCCGGACAAGTCATAGTTGTGTGGTGACCTCGCAGATCTTCCCCTCCGACGTGCAGCAGTCGCTGGACCTCATCGGCATCTTCGTCTTCGCCCTCTCCGGGGGCCTGCTCGCCGTCCGCAAGAACATGGACATCTTCGGGATCTGTGTGCTGGCCGAGGTCACGGCCCTCGGCGGCGGAGTCATGCGCGACCTGGTGATCGGGGCGACCCCGGTCGCCGCGTTCACCAACCTCGGCTACTTCGTGACCCCGCTCGTCGCCGCGCTGGTGGTGTTCTTCCTGCACCCCGAGGTCGAGCGGATCAACCGCGCCGTGCAGACCCTGGACGCCCTCGGGCTCGGACTGTTCTGCGTCACCGGCACCGCCAAGGCGCACGACTTCGGGCTCGGCGCGGTCGCGTCGATCGCGCTCGGCATGGTCACCGCGGCCGGCGGCGGCGTGATCCGCGACGTCCTCGCGGGGGAGATCCCCTCGCTACTGCGCTGGGACCGGGAGATCTACGCCGTCCCGGCCCTGGTGGGCGCCGCCCTGGTCGCGGTGCTGATCGGCGCGGACCGGCTCACCGGCGTGACCGGCACCGCCGCCGCGCTCACCGCCTTCGGCCTGCGGATGCTCGCCCTGAAGTACGGCTGGCGTGCCCCGCGGGCTTGGCACCGCAACGGTTCTCGCACCAGCGAGGAGTAGGCGAACCGCCGTACGCGAGCGAGATCGCCTCGGCCGTGCACAGCAGTTCCGGCACCATCCGGGCGAGTTCGGCCGCGGGCACCTCGGCGGCCGGGGCGCTCAGCGCGCAGGCCGCGACCGTCCGCCCGCCGCTGCCCGCGACCGGCGCGGCCACGCAGGTCACCGGCTCCCGGTGCTCGGCCGACTCCGCCGCCCAGCCCCGGCGGCGCACCGCCGCCAGCTCGGGCTCCTCGGGCACGCCGTCCGCCGGCAGCCCGGCCAGCAGCACCCGGCCCACCGCCGTGCCCGTCACCGGGGCCCGCCGCCCGATCCGGGACGGCCCGGCGGCCGCCGGGCCGGCCACCTCGTCCAGGTACAGCACCTCGCCGTCGTGCAGCACGGCGAGCCGGACGGTGAACCCGCAGCGGGCGTTGAGCTCGGCCAGGTACGGCGCGGCCACCTGCCGGACGTCGAAGTCCTCCAGCGCCCGGTGGGCCAGCGACAGCACCCGGCCGCCGAGCCGGTAGCGCAGGTCGGGCTGGCGCCGGGCGAAGCCGTGCTCCTCCAGGGTGCGCAGCAGCCGCAGCGCGGTGGACTTGTGCACCCCGAGGCTGGTCGCGGCCTGGTCGAGGGAGAGCGGTGCCTCGCCGAGCGCGCCGAGCAGGGTCAGCGCGCGGTCGACCGACTGCGTCATGGCGCCCCCGTGGTTCCGGCTGAGAAGTGGCGTCAGGCTAACCGCTGGGTGGTGCAGTGGTACAAACCAGTGCCGGACACGGTCGTCCGGCAGTGGTGCAGACCACTGCCCGGCGCCGCGCCGGATCGTACGCGCGATGGCCGGATCGATGCGCAGGCCTGGAGGGCTGCGCGGTGCGGCCCTCTACAATCGGATGGTTATGCCATACCTGGACCATGCGGCGACCACGCCGATGCTGCCCGAGGCGATCGCCGCGATGACGGCGCACCTGGGGGTGGTCGGCAACGCCTCGGCCCTGCACGCGGCCGGCCGCCGGGCCCGCCGGGTGGTCGAGGAGTCCCGCGAGTCGCTGGCCGAGTCGCTGGGCGCCCGGCCGAGCGAGATCGTCTTCACCGGCGGCGGCACCGAGTCGGACAACCTGGCGGTCAAGGGCCTCTACTGGGCCCGCCGGGACGCCGACCCGGCCCGCACCCGGGTGCTGAGCAGCCCCGTCGAGCACCACGCGGTGCTGGACGCGGTGCACTGGCTCTCCGAGCACGAGGGCGCGTCCGTCGAGTACCTGCCGGTGGACCCGTACGGGCGGGTGCACCCGGAGGCGCTGCGCGCCGCGATCGAGCAGGACCCGGCGTCCGTGGCGCTGGTCACCGTGATGTGGGCCAACAACGAGGTCGGCACCGTCCAGCCGGTGCGCGAACTCGCCGCCGTCGCGGCCGAGTACGGCATCCCGATGCACGCCGACGCGGTGCAGGCGCTCGGTCAGCTCCCGGTCTCCTTCGCCGAGTCGGGGCTCACCGCACTCACCGTCACCGGCCACAAGATCGGCGGCCCGTTCGGCATCGGCGCGCTGCTGCTCTCCCGCGGCGCCAAGCCCGTACCGCTACTGCACGGCGGCGGACAGGAACGCGACGTCCGCTCCGGCACCCTGGACGCCCCCGGCGCCGCCGGCTTCGCGGCCGCCGCGGCGTGGGCCGTCGCGCACCGGGAGGAGCAGGCGGTGCTGCTCGGCGGGCTCCGGGACTCACTGGTCTCGGCGGTGCTGGCAGCGGTGCCCGACGCGGTGCTCAACGGCGACCCGGAGCCCGGCGGCCGGCTGCCCGCCAACGCCCACTTCTCCTTCCCCGGCTGCGAGGGCGACGCACTGCTGATGCTGCTCGACGCGGCCGGCATCGAGTGCTCGACCGGCTCCGCGTGCACCGCCGGGGTGCCGCAGCCCAGCCACGTCCTGCTCGCCATGGGCGTCGATCCGCTGCTGGCGCGCGCGTCGCTGCGGTTCTCGCTCGGGCACACCTCGGTGCCGGAGGACGTCACGGCGCTCGCGGAGGCCATCGGGCCGGTCGTCCAGCGGGCGCGCAACGCCGGGCTGGCGTCGGTGCGGCGGTAGGAATTACCGGGGCGGGCATGTTCGGCGGCCACGTACTCTTGTAGTCACCATGACTGACTTCCCGGGTGCCCCGACCACTCCGTCCACCGGCCGTCTGCGCGTGCTCGCGGCGATGTCCGGCGGAGTCGACTCCGCCGTCGCCGCCGCCCGCGCCGTCGAAGCGGGGCACGAGGTGACCGGCGTCCACCTGGCGCTGTCCGCCAACCCGCAGTCCTTCCGGACCGGGGCCCGCGGCTGCTGCACCATCGAGGACTCCCGGGACGCCTGGCGGGCCGCCGACGTGATCGGCATCCCCTTCTACGTCTGGGACCTCGCCGAGCGCTTCCGCGAGGACGTCATCGACGACTTCGTCGCCGAGTACGCCGCCGGCCGCACGCCCAACCCGTGCCTGCGCTGCAACGAGAAGATCAAGTTCGCCGCGCTGCTGGACAAGGCGATCGCGCTCGGCTTCGACGCCGTCTGCACCGGCCACTACGCCCGCATCGTCGACCTCCCGGACGGCTCCCGCGAGCTGCACCGCGCCGTCGACGGCGCCAAGGACCAGTCGTACGTGCTCGGTGTGCTCGACGCCGACCAGCTCGCCCACTCGCTCTTCCCGCTCGGCGACACCACCAAGGACGCCATCCGCGAGGAGGCCGAGCGCCGGGGCCTGGCGGTCGCGAAGAAGCCCGACAGCCACGACATCTGCTTCATCGCGGACGGCGACACCCAGGGCTTCCTGGCCAAGCACCTCGGCACGGCGACCGGCGACATCCTCGACGTCGACGGCACCAAGCTCGGCGAGCACGACGGCGCGTACGGCTTCACCATCGGCCAGCGCAAGGGCCTGCGGATCGGCCGCCCGGCGGCGGACGGCAAGCCGCGGTACGTGCTGGACATCTCGCCGGTGAACAACACCGTGACGGTCGGCCCGGTCGAGGGCCTCGACGTGACCGGGCTGACCGCCATCCGCCCCCGCTGGTGCGGCACCGAGCCGCTGGCGGACGGCCGATACACCGCCCAGCTGCGCGCCCACGGCGAGGAGGTGCCGGTCTCCGCGTCGGTGGTCGACGGTGAGCTGCGCGTCCGGCTGGACACCCCGGTCCGGGGCATAGCGCCCGGCCAGGCGGTGGTGCTGTACGACGGCACCCGGGTCGTCGGCTCCGCGACGATCGCCACCACCGAGCGCCCGGCCGTCAACGCCTGAAGCGGACGGCGCGGCGTCATCCACGGGGATGACGCCGCTGAATCCTCCGGATGACCACGGCCCGGGAATGCATCAATCGGGCTGATTCGAGGGCCCCGACCGCGAACCTAGTCTCGCGGTCATGAACGGATCCCGCCGCATCGCGGCCCTCGCGGCCCTCCTCCTCGCCCTGCCCCTCCCGACGGCCGGGGCCGCCATGGCCTCGCCGTCTGCTACTGCGCCTGCAGTGGTGACCCCGGCCGCCTTCCACGGTGAACTGCCGCGCCCCACCGGGCCGTACGCGGTCGGCGAGGAGGTGCTGCACCTGACCGACCAGGGCCGCACCGACCCGTGGGTGCCCTCGGCCGGCCCGCGGCAGGTGGCGGTGTCGATGTTCTACCCCGCCCGGGAGGGCACCGGCGTCCCCGCTCCCTACATGACCCTCGGCGAGGCCCAGGGCTTCGTGGCGACACGCGTCCCGCCGGGCACCGGACTCCGGCCGCAGGACCTCGCGGACACCAGGACGTACGCCTACACCGGCGCGAAGCCCGTCGGCGGGAAGCACCCGCTGGTCGTCCTCTCGCCCGGCTTCGAGAACCCCCGCGCCACGCTGACCGGCCTGGCCGCCGACCTGGCCTCCCGCGGCTACGTCGTGGCCCTGGTCGGCCACACCTACGAGGACTCCGGTGAGACGCTCGCCGACGGCACCACCCCGGGCTGCGCGCTGTGCGACAGCGGCGCCCCGGACACCCTCCCCGACAGCCGGGCGAAGGACGTCTCGTTCGTCCTGGACCGGCTGACCGGGCACGACCCCGCCTGGCGCCTGTCGCACCTGATCGACCGCGACCGCATCGGCATGGCCGGGCACTCCATCGGCGGCGCGTCGGCGCTGACGGCGATGGCCGAGGACCGGCGGATCCGGGCCGGGGTGAACATGGACGGATCGTTCTTCCCGCCCGTCCCGGCCGACACGCTGGCCGGACGCTCGTTCCTCCTGCTCGGCAAGCAGAGCAACCACACCGCCGACGGCGGGGACCCGTCCTGGGGGCAGGCCTGGGCCGGCTGGAAGGGCTACAAGCCCTGGCTGGCCGTCACGGGCACCAATCACGCGAGCTTCACGGACGTCCCGGTGCTGGCCGCCGGGATCGGCCTGCCGATGCCTCCGGGGACGACCACCTCACCGGAGCGCGGCATGCAGCTGACCCGGGAGTACGTCGGAGCCTTCCTCGACCGCACCCTGAAGGGCCTCCACCCGCCCCTGCTCGACGGCCCGTCGGTGGCCAACCCGGAGGTGCTGTTCCAGCACCCGTGAGCGGTGCCCGCGCGGGTCACTCGGGGCCCGGCCGTCCGGTGCGGACGGCCGGGCCCGATCAGCGCTGTGGGACGGGGTGGTCGGGGGAGTCCAGCCAGACGTACTGGCCGTCGGGGTTGACGGTCAGGCCGAACCGGTCATGGCCGGGGCGGCCCTGGCCGGACCACCACTGATACGCGGCCGCGGCCTCGTCCCACAGCCTACGGGGGCCGGACTGGTACACCTCGTACTCCGTGCGGTCCCGCTCGTAGTCGACGGAGGCCCACGACAGGGTGTCGCGGCTGTAGAGCCAGAGCGTGTACGCGCCGTCGTCGTAGCGCTCCGCCCGCCAGAACGCGCCGGGTACCGCGGCGCCGATGACGAACTGCTCCAACCAGCCTCCGGTGTCGGGCGGGGCCAGTGAGGTGGTGCTCCTCACCCCGTCTGCAGGCCACTCCCTTCCGTGGAGGTAGCCCTCGAAGAGCGGCCGGTCCGTCCGCTGTTGTCGCAGCCTCATGAACGCGGAGCCCCGGGTGAGCCGCCCGCTCGCGCTGGTGCCGTCGTCATCGACCGTGAGGCGGACGATGTGCTCGCCGCCGTACTCGGTGCCGAAGGGGGCGACGATGATCCCGCCGGGAGAGATCTGCTCCAGCCATGCGGGAGGGATTTCGAGGAGGGAACACGTGGCGATGATCCGGTCGTACGGAGATTCCGGCGCCCATCCGGATCTGCCGTCGCCCTCGACCACAGTCGGCTTCAGGCCTGCCCGGCGCAGGTTCTCCCGGGCACCCAGAGCAACGTCCGGGTCGTACTCGACGGTCACCACATTGCGGTTGCCCAAGCGGTGGGCCAGCAGGCCGGCGTTCCAGCCTGTTCCGGTACCGATCTCCAGGACCCGATCTCCCGGGCGGACGTCCAGGTCCTGGAGCATCGAGAACACCATCGTCGGCATGGAGTTGGACGAACTCGGCGTTGTGCCGAGCCCGTCCCCCTCGTGGTCTCCGTCGTCCCACTGGGTGGTCAGCGGGATGTCCGAGTAGACCACCCTCCGCCACGCCTCGGGTTCCCGGGAGCGGTACACCACGGGGTTCTGCCGGGTGCCGTCCGCGATGCCCGGCCAGATGCGATCCGGGACGAACAGCTCTCGGGGCACCGCGATCGAGGCGGGGAGCCAGTCCGAGGAGAGCGCGCCGCCGGCCACCAGCGCGGAGGCGAGCCCCAGGGGGCCCGCCTCCTCGTGCGTCTCGCCGGTCACTTGCCGCCGCCCGCCGGGGACGAGCCGTCCGAGGTGTTCCCGCCCTCGTCCGAACCGCCGCCGCCGTGTCCGGCGCCCTTGTTGCTGTCGTCCTGCTGCTTTCCGCCCTTGCCGTCGCCGGAGCCGCCGCCGTGCTTGCCCATGTGTGTACCTCCGTGCTTGTCGTTCCGGCAGGTGCTTGCCTGCCGGGTGTTGGCCAGCCGTCGCTCGCATGCTCCAGGGGCATGCGGACGGCAGCTCCTGGAGGGCGCGTGACCGCCCTCCGGGATGCCTCCGCCGCCAGGTGGATCACCTGTGCGGGCAGTGGGAGCGAGTAGGGGTCCTGCCTGTCGCTGGGTTGACCTCTCTTGTCGTCCGAGGTGTCGGGTGGGAGCGCTGGTCCCGCCCGCGACGCCGGGCCGGCGCCGCGGGCGGGGAGTCAGTGGGCGCGATTGATCAACACCAGGGCCGCGACGAGGACGTGCAGCCCGGCAGCGGCCGACACCCCAAGGGCGGTCCAGACTTGGACGTCTCCGGGATGGGATGGCGGCGCTTCTTCGGAGTCGTGACTGTTGTCCGGATGATGCCTGCTCACGGGGGCGTCGGCGCGGGTACTGAGAGGTCGGCGTGAACGACCTTCCCGAACGGTTCGATGCTTGCGCCCCATCGGCCGCTGGTCAGGCGGTCCACCAGAGCCAGGCCACGGTGGCACTCCTCATCGGGGGAAGCCTGGATCAGCACCGGCAGGGTACGCGAGCCGTCGCGCACCGAAGTTCGCACGGTCGTCCGGGACACGCGTTCGACGGCGACCGTCATCCGTCGCCCACATCCGGTCTTCGCAGCATTGGTGGCCAACTCGCTGATGACGAGCTCGGTCACGTCGATGAGCTCGACCATGTCCCACGTCGTCAGCGTCTCCCGGACGAAACGGCGAGCCTGACCCGCCGATTCCGGCAGGTAGGGCAACAGCACCTTGGCGGCCGGCCTCGAACCAGCGTCGGGCGGTGCGTGAGACTCCAGCATCGCGCGTGGCATGGCAACTCCAACGTTGAGGGGAGCCGAGTCCCTGATTCGGGTGGGATTCGGGCGTTCGGGGCCGCTTGCCGCTGCGTACGGACTACGATTTCGGAGCTGTGTTGCGGCATTTGCTCGTATCCGCCCAGCGACTCTGTAACTGGCTATGGACGTGAGACCGAACCCTCATCGAGGTGAGGAGCCGGCGTGCCGACCAGCACCTGTGCTCACCGGCAAGCTCTACGGAACCGCTTTCAACACCGATGAGCCAGAGCAGAAGTGCGGCGTTCATGAGGCATCCGTGCTGCAACCCTGGTCGTGAGCTGGCGTGTTATCGCTGACAGAAGCGGCGCTCGGCGGGAGGAGCGGCATGTCACCCAAGAGGCAGAAGTTCGTTCAGCGCCGGGAGGCCGTCGGGCATACCCAGGAATCACTGGCCGAGGCCCTCCACGTGGACCGCACGACCGTGGGCCGCTGGGAGACCGGTAGGAGCACTCCGCAGCCTTGGATCCGGCCGAAGCTCGCGCGTGAAATGAGAATATCGGTTGATCAGCTGAATTCTCTGCTGTTGGTGCAGCCAGAAGCGTTCGAGGCCGTCACGTTTGCCCGCAGCGGCAGAACGGCAGGCCTGTCGCGCGAACCCGACCGGTGCCTGAACGTGGCCGACAGCGCGGTTGTTGCTGCTGTGAAGGCTGATGCGGAAGAGTCAGCGGTCTTCCTGCGGTGTGTCAGCACTTCCAACGTGGATGACGTTCTCCTGGAACAGGTCGATGCCGACATCGCGAGGCTTGCCGCCGACTACGTCAGCAGTCCCGTCGCCGAGCTCGTTCACGAGATCGGAGCCCTTCGGCGGGCTGTCTTCGAGTTGCTCCGTGGCCGCCAACACCCCTACCAGGCACTCCACCTGTATTTGCAGGCTGGACGTCTGTGCGGACTGGCTACGCACGCGGCCCTTGACCTGGGTCAGTACGCGGCTGCAGCCACGCTGTCGAGAACAGCTTGGCGCTGCGCGGAGTCAGCCGGCCACAACGGGCTTCGGGCTTGGATCAGGTCCGTCCAATCCTTGATCGCCTACTGGCAACAGGACTACCGCACGGCTGTCGAAGCCGCGCGGTCCGGCCTGCCGTTCGCAGAAGGCGGAACCATTGCGGCCCGCCTGCTCAGCCTCGAAGCCCGAGCCGCTGCCGCGCTCGGAGACGTCGACAGCGCGTCGCGAGCGGTGGAAGACGCCGCAGCCGCCCGTAGCGCCGTGTCCGTAGTCGACCTTCCAGGCGTCTTCACCTTCCCGGAGGCCAAGCAATGGGCCTACGCGGGTACGGCGTTACTGGCCATGGGTGGCCGTGTCCACCTGGGCCGTGCCGTTGAGGCCTCGTCGACGGCCATCGCCCTGTACAAGGCGGGGCCGCAGAACGAGCAGTCCTCTGGTGATCTCATGGCAGCTTGCCTCGACCTTGCCAACGCTCATCTCGCACAAGGGGAGTTCGACGGAGTCAAGGAGAAGCTCACGGTCGTGCTCGACGCGGCAGCGGAGCGGCGGACGGCGAGCATCTCCGCCCGCCTGCTTGCTCTGAACGCCCGTCTTGCCGAGCCGGTCTATGCGGGATCTCCACTGATCTTGAGTCTTCGAGAGAATGTCACGGAAGCCTGCTCCCGCCCTGCCCTCACGAGCCTTTCGGAGCCAGCCACGTGACGAGCAACACCGCGCAGCACGATGCCGCAGTCTCCGACAAGGCTGTCCTCAGGCACAGCGCATACGCCGATGGGCGGCATCTTGCCGCACGCCAGTCGATCTACCGCTGGCAGCAGCCACGGTACGACCTGCCGGGGATCGTCGTCGAAGAACTGGCCGACAGCAGTGGCACGGTGCTCGACGTCGGCTGCGGCAACGGCAGGTTCGTCGACCGCCTCCGCCGGGACCGTCCGGACCTGCAGGTGGTGGGCGTGGACATCTCGGCGGGCATCCTCGCTGAGGTGGAGAAGCCGGTGCTGGTCGCCGACGCCCAGGCACTGCCCTTCGCCGACCACTCCGCTGATGCCGTACTGGCCCTGCACATGCTGTACCACGTGGGCGACATCGAGGCCACGATCGAGGGCCTTGCCCGGGTTCTGAGACCTGACGGCGTGCTTCTCGCATCGACCAACAGCGACACCGACAAGTGTGAACTCGACCGGCTCTGGATGCAGGCGGCCGGCGACGTCCTGGGCGTCCCCGAGGGACCGCCACGGGTCTCGCTCAGCTCGCGCTTCTCTCTGGAGAAGGCGGTCGGCTACCTCGGGGCGACGTTCGGCGACATCCGGCTCCGAGAACTGCCCGGAAGCATCGAACTCACCGACCCCGCACCACTGATCGCCCACCTGGCCTCGTACGAAGCCTGGGCCTCGCAGTGCGGTGTCCCGTTCGAAGAGACTGTCGGCCGGGCGCATGAGATCGCAGCCGACACCATCGCGAACGAGGGCTCATTCAAGATCACGTGTCTCGGAGGCATCCTGGTCTGCCGACGCTAGACGAGGAGATCGTCACGACAGTTGCCCGGCGGCCTGCTCGCCGAGCAGGCCGCGGGGCACGTGACTCTTCGCTGAGGTCGGGACAAGCAGTGGGCCCGGCTACAGCGGCGGGTTGTCGTCGGCGGTGAACGGGGCGCCGTGGCCGGGGACGATCACGTCCGCCGCGTCCAGCACCCGGCGGCGGGAGGCCCGCAGGACCTCGCGGTCGGGGGCGACCGGGTCGTCGGCCGGGCCGTTCCGGTGCCACCACAGGTCGCCGGCGAAGGCGACGACGCCCGCGTCCGTTCCGGCCAGCAGGGTGATGTCCTCGTGGCTGTGGCCGGGGGTGCGGATGAGGCGCAGGGAGGGGGTGAGTTCGTAGCCCTCGGCGTCGCGGTTGGTCCAGTGGTGGCCCTGGTACTCGACCTTGTGGTCGTGGACCCGGGCCTTCCCGAACAGGCCGACGTTCATGGTGTTGTCCGGGTGGTGGTGGCTGAGCACGACATCGGTGATGTCGTCGGGGCCGAGCCCCAACTCGGCGAGCGGGGCGAGGATGTCGTCGTGGGCGGCGACCATGCCCGGGTCGAAGATCACGTGCCGTCCCGCGTCCGCGACGTAGGAGACGGTGGCGGCGACCCCGGGGCCGGTGGAGCCGACGTAGCCGGTGGTCAGGACCTGGTACTGGGCGCTGCGGCCGAGCGGTGCGTCGTTCATGCCCCGATCCTTTCGGACGGGCCGGCCCCCGACGAGTGGCACGGATGCCACTGATCGCAGGAAATGTGCCATCATCCGCGGATGGCTTCCACGGCTCCCTTCACGACCGTCGCCGCGTACGTCCCGCCCGGCGTCGGCATGCTGGCCGTCGGCATCGTCGCCGAGGTGTTCGGCCCGCACGGGGATGCGGCGCCGGGCTTCGACTTCGCCCTCTGCGCGGACCGGACGGGAAGCGTCCCGACCGACCTGGGCGTGCCGATCGCCGTCGAGCACGGCCTGGACCGGCTGGCCGCCGCCGATCTCGTGCTCGCCCTGCCCGGCGCCGGATTCCGTACGCCGCCCCCGCCCGCCGTGCTCGACGCGCTGTCGGCCGCGCACGAGCGCGGTGCGCTGGTCGCCGCCCACTGCGTCGGCACGTTCGCGCTCGCCGCCGCCGGTCTGCTCGCCGGCCGCCGGGCCACCACGCACTGGCGGTTCGCCGGGTTGCTGGCCCGCACCCACCCGGACGTCACCGTCGAACCCGACGCGCTCTACCTCGACGAGGGGCGGATCACCACGGGAGCGGGAGCCGCCGCCGGCTTCGACCTGTGCCTGCACCTGATCCGGCGGGAGCACGGAACCGCCCTGGCCAACCACATCGCCCGGGACATGGTGCTGCCCTCCCACCGCGACGGCGGGCAGGCCCAGTACCTGGCCGTGCCCGTCCCCGAGGACGGCCAGGACGAGCGCCTCGCCGAGGTGCTGGCCTGGGCTCGCGGGCACCTCCACGAGCCGCTGCCGGTCGCGGAGTTGGCGCAGCGGGCGATGATGAGCAAGCGCTCCTTCCTCCGCCGCTTCGCCGCGGCCACCGGCACCACCCCGCACGCCTGGCTGCGGGACCTGCGGCTGAGCGGCGCCGAGGAACTCCTGGAGACGACCGACCTGCCGGTCGAAGAGATCGCCCGCCGGGTCGGCTACGGCAGCGCGGCCGTCCTGCGCGAACAGTTCGTCCGCCGCCGCGGAGTCCCGCCCCGCACCTACCGCCGGGCCTTCACCCGGGTGTCCGCTCCGGCGGCTACGGTTCCCGAGGCACACCTCCCGGGGAGGGCAACATGAGCGGAAGGCGTCCGGATCGAGTGGTCCGGAGACACACTGATCATGCAGGCGCCGCCGTCCGGCATCCACCAGCTCAACCTGGCCCAGGTGCGCCGGCAGTTCGAGCAGCACGCTCCTGACGGCTACCTCCCCAGCGAGCGGAGCCAGATCGTCAGCCCGGACGTCTCCAAGGGACGCGAGCCGGACCTGACGTACCTGCCGGTGGAGGTCTTGTCCGAGCCGGGCAACAAGGCCCCCGCTGCCGAAGCCCTGATTGCGGTCGAGGTCGTCCCGCCGTCAAACCCGGGCAACGACCGGATGGACAAGCTGCACGACTACGCCGTGATGCGCATCCCGCTCTACCTCATCGTGGACCCGCGCCAGCAGATGGTGACGCTGTTCTCCGATCCGAACCACGACCGGTACCACACCCGCAGCGACCGGAAGTTCGGCGACGCGATCGGCATTCCGGAGCCCTTCGGCTTCACGCTGAGCCTGTCGAAGCTCGTTCCGTACAAGGACTGAGCCCCGAGCCGGGCTACTGCACCTCGCGGTACCAGCGGCGGTGCACCAGGGGTTCGACGCACAGCACCGCCGCTCCCGCGACCGTGCCGACCAGCAGCGCTGCCGCGCCGCCGCCGTTGACCACCGCGCCGAGGCAGCCCGCCGCAACGGCGACGGGCCGCAGCAGCGTCAGCGGGCCGAGGCCGATGACCATCGCCAGCGTGCCGGCGCGGAACGGCAGGGTGAAGTAGGCCGCCAGCGACAGCAGTACCGCCACCGCGTAGACGGCCAGCGGGAGCAGGTAGCCGAGAGCGCCGGCGGTCAGGGCCCCGTAGGTCCGCGCCCGGTCGGCGGCCGTCACCAGGAGGAGGCCCGCCACCGCCGCCGGGGCGGTCAGCAGGACGGCCCCGACCGCGAATCCCCGCCCGGCGGCCCGGAGGTTGCGCCGGTGCTTGCGGATGCGGGCGTCGCGTCCGGCGTAGGCGCGGAAGCCGCTGAAGGCCGAGTCGACCAGGCCCAGCAGCAGGAGGGCGGCGGCGAGCGTCATCGGGCGGCCCCGACCAGGTGCTCGGGCCCGACCAGCCGTCGGGCGCGGCGGCCGAGGGCCCGCCGCAGCGGCGCCTCCAGCTCCGGCCGTACGCCGATCACCGGCCGCAGCGTGGTGCAGAACGGGTTGGACAGTCCGCGCGGCTCGTACACCAGCGCCCGCATGCCGGGCACCGCCGCCGCCCGCAGCAGCACCTCGTCGGGGTGCGCCCGCATCGCGGAGACGACGCCGTCGTGGCGGCCGAGGGGGTGGCGCATCCGGGCACGGTGGAAGACCCAGGCGCCGACGGGCGCCAGGCCGGTGGCGGCGATGTCGAAGTGGCAGAAGGCGAGCGCGGGCGACGCGGCCTGTGCCCGGAAGAACTCCCCGAGGGCGTCCGCGCCGAAGTGGTGGAGCACTCCGGTGGAGACGTAGACCGTGGCGGCTTCCGGCAGTTCGAAGGCGTTGCCGTGGACGAAGCGGCAGTCGAGCCCTTCCGTGCGGGCGAGCCGGTCCGCCTCGCCGACGAGTGCGGCGTTCAGGTCGACGCCGACGAGTTCGACGTCGGGGCCGAGGGCGCCGGTCGCGGCGAGCCAGCGGACCAGGTAGCCGAGGCCGCAGCCGACGTCGACCAGGCGGTAGGGGCCGGGACGGCCGCCGTCCGCCCGGATCGCGTCGAACAGCGGGCCGAGCAGGTGGACGAGGCGGTCGCCGATGCGCAGTTCCTCGCTGAGCCGCTGGAGTTCGGTGTGCACGCCGACGAGCAGCCGGTCGACGGCGTCGGGGTCGAGCGTGCCGTCGCGGTCGGCGGGCAGCCCGGCGACGATCCGGGCGGCCGGTTCGTCCCCGCCCTCCCGCAGCTGCCGGACGACCTCGTCGCGGGCGACCGGGAGCCGGCGGCCGTCGCGCGGGTCCACGGCCGTGATCAGGTCCGATATCTCCAGTTGGCGCACGCGCAGCACCTTAGGGGCAACCGGTCACCGGGCGTAATGCCGGTGAGTGGGGGAGAGGAGGCGTGATAGACCAGTGGGCACTATGAACATCACTGTCTTCTGCTCCGCGTACTCGCTCGACGACCGCTACGCCGCCCCCGCCGCCGAGTTCGCGCGGCTCCTGGGGGAGGGCGGGCACACCCTGGTGTGGGGCGGCTCGAACGCCGGGCTGATGGGCCTGCTCGCCGACGGGGTGAAGGCGGCCGGCGGCACGCTGGTCGGCGTCATGGTCGAGATGCTGCAGCACAAGGGCTACGTCGGCGCCGACGAGCTGGTCATGACCGCCGACCTGGCCGAGCGGAAGGCGGAGCTTGCGGCCCGCGCGGACGCGATCGTGGTGCTCGTCGGCGGCCTGGGCACGCTGGACGAGGTCACCGAGGTGCTGGAGCTCAAGAAGCACGGGATGTTCGACAAGCCGGTCGTCGTCCTGGACACCGAGGGCTTCTACTCGGGCCTGCGGACCCAGCTGGAGCGGATGGACACCGAGGGCTTCCTGCCCCGGCCGCTCACCGAGCTGGTCACCTTCGCCGACACGCCCGCCGAGGTGTTTGCGCAGCTCAAGGCCTGAGAGGATCGGACCCATGGCTGCACATCTGATCACCGGCGCCGGCTCCGGCATCGGCGCCGTCCTCGCCGGGAAGCTCGCCGAGCGCGGCGACGACCTCTGGCTGCTGGCCCGCGACGCCCGCCGGGCCGCGGAGCTGCGGGAGCGCTTCCCCGGCGCCCGCACCCTCGTCGGGGACCTCGGCGATCCGGCCAAGCTGTCCTGGGCCTTCGGGCACCAGCAGCTGCCCGTCACCCTCGACTCCGTGCTGCACGTGGCGGGCGTGGTCGAGCTGGGCACGGTCGGTGAACTGCCGGTCAAGGCGTGGCAGGAGACGCTGAACGTCAACCTGGTCGCCCCCGCCGAGCTGACCCGCCTCCTGCTGCCCTCGCTCCGGCTCGCCAAGGGCCACGTGGTCTTCGTCAACTCCGGCGCCGGCCTCAACGCCCACGCCGAGTGGTCGGCGTACGCGGCGAGCAAGCACGGCCTGAAGGCGCTCGCCGACTCGCTGCGCCAGGAGGAGCACGCGGGCGGCGTGCGGGTCACCTCGGTCTACCCCGGCCGTACGGCGACCGCGATGCAGGTCAAGGTGCACCAGCAGGAGGGCAAGGAGTACGACGCCGCCCGCTGGATCGAGCCCGAGTCCGTCGCCAAGGCGGTGCTGGCCGCGCTGGACGCCTCCCGGGACGCGGAGATCACCGACATCAGCGTCCGCCCGGGACGCTGAGGAACGCCCGGGGGCGCCGGGGCCCACCGGAACGAGGTCCCGGCGCCGCGCACTAGGCTCGGTGGGGTGAGCACCGATCACCCCTTCCCCGACCTGCGCGGCGCCGCCACCGGCGTCGGCTCGCTGCCCGGCACCGACGCCCGGGAGGCTGCCAAGACCTCCACCGGGGCGCTGGAGCACCTGCCGTTCCTGCCCGAGCTGCCCGCGCGCGGACCGGGCGCCGACATGATCGGCCGCGGCGCCGGCTTCCTGGTCGAGCTGTTCGCGCAGACCGAGCCCAGCGGCTGGCGGTTCACCGACCGTCCGGGCCGGGACACCCGGCGCGCCCACTCCTGGCTCGGCGAGGACCTGGACGCCCTGGAGGAGTTCACCCAGGGGTACGAGGGCGCGCTCAAGGTGCAGGCCGTCGGCCCGTGGACGCTGGCGGCGAGCATCGAGCTGAAGCACGGCGAGAAGGCGCTCGCCGACCACGGCGCCTGCCGGGACATCGCCGGTTCGCTCACCGAGGGCCTGCGCCGCCACCTCGCCGACGTCCGCAGGCGGATTCCGGGCGCGGAGGTCGTGCTCCAGCTCGACGAGCCCTCGCTGCCCGCCGTGCTGGCCGGGGCGGTGCGGACCGCCAGCGGCTTCCAGCGGCTGCGCGCCGTCGACCGGCAGGTCGCCGAGGAGGTGCTGCGCGAGACGATCCGCGGTCTGGACGCGCCGGTCGTCGTGCACAGCTGCGCGCCGGACGTCCCGGTCCCGTTGCTGCGCCGGGCCGGGGTCGCCGGGATCTCCCTCGACTTCTCCCTCCTCACCGAGCGCTCGGACGACGACCTGGGCGAGGCGGTGGAGGCGGGCACGACGATCCTCGCCGGTGTCGTCCCCTCCACTGACCAGGCGGTGTCGGACCCGGCCGGTAGTGTCCAGGGTGTCAGGACCTTGTGGCGCAGGCTCGGGTTCGCCCCGGAGCTGCTGGGCCGCCGCGTGCTGGTGACGCCGACCTGCGGGCTGGCCGGGGCCTCCCCGGCGTACGCGCGCAGGGCGCTGTCCCAGAGCGTACGGGCGGCGCAGAGCCTGGTGGACAACCCGGAATGAGAACGTAGGAGGGCTTGCGGTGACGGCTGTCGAGGGCTGGGAGGACGTCCCGGCGGAGGTGCGCCGGCGGCACGCCGAGCTGGCGCAGGAGATCACCGACCACCGCGCCCGCTACTACGAGCAGGACGCCCCGGTCGTCAGCGACTCCGAGTTCGACGCCCTGATGCGCGAGTTGGAGGCGCTGGAGGCCGAGCACCCGGCCCTGGTCACCCCCGACTCCCCGACGCAGAAGGTCGGCGGCGCCCCGACGGAGCTGTTCGCCGAGGTCGAGCACCGCGAGCGCCTCCTCAGCCTCGACAACGCGATGGACGACGACGAGCTCGCCGCCTGGGCCGAGCGTGTCGCCGGCGAGCTGGCCGGCATCGAGTACCACTACCTGTGCGAGCTCAAGGTGGACGGCCTGGCCGTCAACCTCACCTACGAGAACGGCCAGTTGGTGCAGGCGGCGACGCGCGGCGACGGCCGGGTGGGCGAGGACATCACCGCCAACGTCCGCACCATCAAGGAGATCCCGCACCGGCTCAAGGGCGAGAACGTCCCCGAGCTGGTGGAGATCCGCGGCGAGGTCTACTTCCCCACCGAGGCCTTCGAGGCGCTCAACGCCTCCTTCGTGGCGGAGAACGAGCGCCGCCGCGCGGAGAACGAGGAGCGCGCCAAGGAGGGCAAGCGGCCCCGGGCGATGATCCGGCTGTTCATGAACCCGCGCAACGCCGCCGCCGGTTCGCTGCGCCAGAAGGACCCGCTGGTCACCGCCTCGCGCCCGCTGCACATGGTGGTGCACGGCATCGGCGCCCGGGTCGGCTTCGACATCGACAACCAGTCGCACGCCTACCGGCTGCTGCACGACTGGGGCCTGCCCACCGCCCGGCACAACGAGGTGGTGGGGACGCTCGACGAGGTGCGGGCGTTCATCGAGCACTTCGGGGAGCAGCGGCACTCGGTCGAGCACGAGATCGACGGCGTGGTCGTCAAGGTGGACGAGATCGCCCTGCAGGGCCGGCTCGGCGCCACCTCCAAGTCCCCGCGCTGGGCGATCGCCTGGAAGTACCCGCCGGAGGAGGTCACCGGCAAGCTCGCCGAGATCAGGGTCGGCATCGGCCGCACCGGCCGGGCCACCCCGTACGCGGTGCTGGCCGAGCCGGTGAAGGTGGCCGGCTCGATGGTGCAGTACGCGACGCTGCACAACCAGGAGGTCGTCAAGGCCAAGGGCGTGCTGCTGGGCGACACCATCGTGCTGCGCAAGGCCGGCGACGTCATCCCGGAGATCCTCGGCCCGGTGGAGAGCCTGCGGGACGGCACCGAGCGGGAGTTCGTGATGCCCTCGCACTGCCACGAGTGCGGGGCCGAGCTGCGCCCGATGACCGAGGGCGACATCGATCTGCGGTGCCCCAACGCCCAGTTCTGCCCGGCCCAGATCCGCGAGCGGATCGCCTTCCTCGGCGGGAGGTCGAGCCTGGACGTCGAGGGTCTCGGCTACGTCGCGGCCACCGCGCTGACCCAGCCGCTGGAGCCGGCCGAGGCGCCGGTGAAGGACGAGGGGGACGTCTTCGGGCTGACGATGGAGCAGCTGCTGCCACTGCAGGTGCTGGTGCGCGACCAGAAGACCGGCATGCCCAAGCTGGACGACCGCACCGGCAAGGAGAAGAAGGCCACCTTCTTCGCCAACCAGAAGGGCGAGCCCAAGAAGACCGCCGGAGTCCTGCTGGAGAACCTGGAGAAGGTGAAGGACCGCCCGCTCTGGCGGTTCCTCAACGGTCTGTCGATCCGGCACGTGGGGCCGGTCGCGGCGCAGGAGCTGGCGCGGGAGTTCCGCGACCTGGACCGGATCTTCTCGGCCACCGAGGAGGAGCTGGCCGCGGTCGAGGGCGTCGGGCCGATCATCGCCCGGTCCGTGGTGGAGTGGTTCCAGGAGGAGTGGCACCGGGAGATCCTGGAGAAGTGGCGCGCCGCCGGGGTGCGCTTCACCGAGGAGTTCGCGGACGAGGAGGAGGCGGGGCGCCCGCTGGAGGGTCTGACCGTCGTGGTGACCGGCACGCTGGCCGGCCACACCCGGGACGGCGCCAAGGAGGCGCTGACCTCGCGCGGAGCGAAGGTGACCGGTTCGGTTTCGAAGAAGACCGATTTTGTGGTCGCCGGTGACAACCCGGGATCCAAGTACGACAAGGCCGTTCAGCTCGGACTGCCCGTCCTGGACGACGCGGGCTTCGCCGTCCTGCTGGCTGACGGACCGGCCGCCGCCCGTGCCCACCTGGGACTTCCGGAGCCGGAGGAGGCCGCCGAGCCGGAGCAGGTGCCCGCCGAGGGCTGACCCGGAGCCGACCCGAGCGGCGGGCGGTCGGATCCGTGTTGTTATCGTCCTGATGCAACGTCACCGGGTACGTGCAGTGAAAGCGGGCATTGTGTCACTGTGTGACACTCGTGCGCGGTGGCGCGTTTCCGGTTGTCCGAAAGTCTGCCCACCGGGTGGGCCCAGGCATACCCTGGTGCGCAACAGAGTGTCAGCAGGGGTGGGGGCACCGGCTGGGCCGGTGCTCCGCGGGGTCGCTCCATGCCCGGCAGCTGTCGGTACCGGCACGGTGCCTCACCGTAAGGCGGCCTGACGGGGCGGGCCCGACGGAGGACAGGGCTTATGGATCGTACGACCGGCGGTGCGCCCACACGCCCGCCGCAGGGGGTGGCGGGTGCGGTCCTGCTGCTCGGCGTGCTGCTGGCCGGTGCTGCGCCGCTCATCCCGCTGGCCGTCCTGGTCTACCGGTACGAACCCGAACTGCTGCCGCTGTTCGCGGTGCCCCTGGCCGTGCTGGTGGCGGCCTGGCGGATCGCCAGGGACCGCGCCCGTGACCAACTGACCGACCCGCTGACGGACCTGCCCAACCGTCAGGCCTTACTGCTGGCCGCCCAGGAGGCGATCGCGGAGTGCGACCAGGGGTACAGCGTCGGTCTCATCCTGCTTGACCTCGACCGCTTCAGATCACTCAATGACACACTCGGTCATACGGCCGGTGACCGGTTGCTGGTTCACATCTCCCGCCGACTGCACCGCGCACTGCGCTCCGGCGGCCCGGCCGGCAGCGCCACCCGGGAGTCCATCGACGACGTCTTCGCCGGGCTGCCCCGGCACTACCGGCGCGGCCGCCCGATGGTGGCGCGGATGGGCGGCGACGAGTTCGCCGTCCTGCTGCCCGGCATCAACTGCCCGGACAGCCTGGAGCGGGTCGCCAAGGCGCTGATCGCCGAACTGGCCGCCCCGATCCGGCTGGACGGGCTGCTGCTCGTCCTGGAGGCCAGCGCCGGCGTCTGCGTCTACCCGCAGCACGCCCAGGACGCCGAGTCCCTGCTGCGCCGCGCCGACGTCGCGATGGGCCACGCCCAGCGCGGCTGCAGCGGCGTCGCCCAGTACGACGAGACCCAGGACGCCGACACCCCGTACCGGATCGGGCTGCTGGGGGACCTGCGGCGGGCCCTGGAGACCGGCGAGGTGCAGCTGCACTACCAGCCCAAGGTGGCCTTCGACGGCCGGGTGGTCGGCCTGGAGGCGCTGCTGCGGTGGGAGCGCCCCGGCCAGGGCCGGGTCTCGCCGGACGAGTTCGTCGGGCTCGCGGAGTCCAGCGGCCTGATGCCGCGGCTCACCGACTACGTGCTGGAGGCGGCGGTCGGCCAGCTCGCCTACTGGCGCGACCAGGGGCTGCAGGTGCAGGTCGCGGTGAACGTCTCGCCGCGGGACGTGCTCAACCCCGGCTTCGCCCAGCGCGTCGCCGGCCACCTCGTGCGCCACCAGGTGCCGGCCCACGCGCTCCAGCTGGAGATCACCGAGCGGCTGCTGCTGGACGACTCCCGGCGGGCCGCCGACACCCTCGCCGAGCTGCGCGGCTACGGCGTCGGGATGTCCCTCGACGACTTCGGCACCGGGCACTCCTCACTGGTGCGGCTGCGCAGCCTGCCGGTCGGCGAGCTGAAGATCGACCGCTCCTTCGTCTCCCGGATGGTCGCCGACGACCACGACGCGGCGGTGGTCCGCTGCTCGGTGGAGCTCGCCCACTCGCTGGGCCTGACCGTGGTCGCCGAGGGCGTCGAGGACGACGAGACCTGGGAGCGGCTGCACTGCATGGGCGTGGACGCCGTCCAGGGCTGGCTGGTGTCGGCGGCGCTGCCGGCCGAGCAGGCCACCGCCTGGCTGCGGGTGCACCGCACCGGCGCCCCGCCGGTGGAACGGCTCGGCGCGCCGCCCCAGCTGCGGGCCGGCCTGCAGCCGCTCCAGGGCGGCAAGCCGGTCCAGGGCAAGCCGATCGTCCAGCCGGCCATCCCGCCGGTGCTGCCGCCGACGCTCCCGCCCGTCCTGCCCCCGGTGCTGCCGCCGGTGGTCCAGGCCGTCCAGGCCGCGCAGATGGAGATCAACGCGCCGGGCACGCAGAGTTGGGCCCGCTTCCGGCCGCAGTGACGGACGCGGTGCTCGCCCGGTGCTCGACGCGGTGCTCGCCCGGTGCTCGCGCGGTGATCGAAGCGGTGCTCGTACGGGGATCGAAGCGGTGATCGACGCCGTGCCGGACGCCGCCGTGGGGGTGGTGGCGGGGATGCGACCCGGCGGTGACGGGCGGCTCGGCTCACTGGTTGGCCGGTGGCCGGGCCGGGCCCCATAGGATGGGGTCCAAAGACCACGAGGACGGAGCGCCGAACCCGGCTGCTCCTGCCCGGGCCCGGCACCGCCCGCAAGGCACGCCGGGCCTCACCAGAACTCACCCTGAGGATCGCTGCATGCCTGGCATCACGCGCGAGGAGGTCGCCCACCTCGCCCGGCTGTCGCGTCTTGAGCTGAAGCCCGAAGAGCTGGACCACTTCGCCGAGCAGCTCGACGTGATCATCGGCGCGGTAGCCCGCGTTTCCGAGGTCGCCGGACAGGACGTCCCGCCGACCTCCCACCCGCTGCCGCTGACCAACGTCATGCGCGCGGACGAGGTCCGGCCCTCGCTCACCCCGGAGCAGGCGCTGTCCGGCGCCCCCGCCGCCGAGGAGCAGCGTTTCCGTGTGCCGCAGATCCTCGGGGAGGACTGACCGAGATGACCGAGCTGATCCGTTACACCGCCGCCCGGACCGCGAGCGCCATCGCCAAGGGCGAGGTGTCCGCCGTCGAGGTCGCGCAGGCGCACCTGGACCGCATCGACGCCGTCGACAAGAAGGTCAACGCCTTCCTGCACGTCGACACCGAGGGCGCGCTGGCCGCCGCCAAGGCCGTCGACGAGAAGCGCGCCAAGGGCGAGGAGCTGGGCCCGCTGGCCGGCGTCCCGCTCGCCCTGAAGGACGTCTTCACCACCAAGGGCGTCCCGACCACCTGCGGCTCCAAGATGCTCGAAGGCTGGATCCCGCCGTACGACGCCACGCTGACCGGCCGTCTCAAGGACGCCGGCGTCGTCATCCTCGGCAAGACCAACATGGACGAGTTCGCGATGGGCTCCTCCACCGAGAACTCGGCCTACGGCCCGACCGGCAACCCGTGGGACCTCACCCGCATCCCCGGCGGCTCCGGCGGCGGTTCGGCCGCCGCGCTGGCCGCCTTCGAGGCCCCGCTGGCGATCGGCACCGACACCGGCGGCTCGATCCGCCAGCCCGGCGCCGTCACCGGCACCGTCGGCGTCAAGCCGACCTACGGCTCGGTGTCCCGCTACGGCCTGGTCGCGTTCTCCAGCAGCCTGGACCAGGGCGGCCCGTGCGCCCGCACCGTGCTGGACGCGGCGCTGCTGCACGAGGCCATCGCCGGGCACGACCCGCTGGACTCCACCTCGATCGACGCGCCGGTCCCGGCCGTGGTCGAGGCCGCGAGGATGCGCGACGTCCGCGGCATGCGGATCGGCGTGGTCAAGGAGTTCGCCGGCGAGGGCTACCAGTCCGGCGTGATGCAGCGCTTCAACGAGTCGGTGGAGCTGCTGCGCGAGCTGGGCGCCGAGGTCGTCGAGGTCTCCTGCCCGTCGTTCACCCTGGCGCTGCCGGCGTACTACCTGATCGCGCCGTCGGAGTGCTCCTCCAACCTGGCCCGCTTCGACGCGATGCGCTACGGCCTGCGGGTCGGCGACGACGGCACGCGCTCGGCCGAGGAGGTCACCGCGCTGACCCGCGAGGCCGGCTTCGGCGACGAGGTCAAGCGCCGCATCATCCTGGGCACCTACGCCCTGTCCTCGGGCTACTACGACGCCTACTACGGCTCGGCCCAGAAGGTCCGCACGCTCATCTCGCGCGACTTCGACGCGGCCTTCGCCGGCGTGGACGTGCTGGTCTCGCCGACCACGCCGACCACCGCCTTCCCGATCGGCGAGCGCGCCGACGACCCGATGGCGATGTACCTGGCCGACCTGTGCACGATTCCGTCGAACCTGGCGGGCAACGCGGCCATGTCGCTGCCGGTCGGGCTGGCCCCGGAGGACAATCTCCCGGTCGGCCTGCAGATCATCGCACCCGCGATGGCGGACGACCGCCTGTACCGCGTGGGCGGCGCCGTCGAGGCCGCGCTCAACGACAAGTGGGGGCACACCCTGCTGGAGGAGGCACCGGCACTGTGAGCAAGATCGAGAAGGCGAAGGCGCAGTCCACTTCCCTGAAGGGCTTCAAGCACAGCAAGCCCGGCCTGTGGCTGTCCATCGGCACCAGCGCCTTCGGCGCGATCTCCATCGCCAAGGACGTCCGCAAGGCCCGCGAGGAGAGCGACACCCTCAAGCTGGTCAACGCCCTGGTCGGCGCCGCGGCGCTGGTCACCGGCACCGCCCTGCTGGTGCGCGAGCTGCGCCGGCTGGGCTCCGACGACGTGCTGCTGGGCTGAGCCGAGCCGAGCTCCCAGGCCCGGCCCCGCGCGAGCGGCGGCCGGGCCCGTACCTCCCAAGCTTCAAGTGAGAAGGGACGCTGTGAGCGTCATGACCCTGGTCTCCTACGAGGACGCTCTGGCGTCGTACGACCCGGTGATGGGCCTTGAGGTCCACGTCGAGCTCGGTACCAAGACCAAGATGTTCTGCGGGTGCTCGACCGAGCTGGGTGCCGAGCCGAACAGCCAGACCTGCCCGACCTGCCTGGGCCTGCCGGGTTCGCTGCCGGTGGTCAACGCGATCGGCGTGGAGTCGGCCGTCAAGATCGGCCTGGCGCTGAACTGCGAGATCGCCGAGTGGTGCCGGTTCGCGCGGAAGAACTACTTCTACCCGGACATGCCCAAGAACTTCCAGACCTCGCAGTACGACGAGCCGATCGCCTTCAACGGCTACCTCGACGTGCAGCTGGAGGACGGCTCGACCTTCCGCGTGGAGATCGAGCGCGCCCACATGGAGGAGGACACCGGCAAGTCCAGCCACGTCGGTGGCGCGACCGGCCGCATCCACGGCGCCACGCACTCGCTGCTCGACTACAACCGGGCCGGCATCCCGCTGATCGAGATCGTCACCAAGCCGATCGAGGGCGCCGGCGAGCGCGCCCCCGAGGTCGCCAAGGCGTACGTCGCCGAGCTGCGTGAGGTCATCCGCTCCCTCGGCGTCTCCGAGGCCCGGATGGACAAGGGCCAGATGCGCTGCGACGTCAACCTGTCGCTGCGCCCGAACGGCACCGAGACCTTCGGCACCCGATCGGAGACCAAGAACGTCAACTCGCTGCGCAGCGTGGAGCGGGCCGCCCGGTACGAGATCCAGCGGCACGCCACCGTGCTGACCGACGGCGGCACCATCGTCCAGGAGACCCGCCACTTCCACGAGGACAACGGCACCACCACCTCGGGCCGGATCAAGGACAACGCCGAGGACTACCGCTACTTCCCCGAGCCGGACCTGGTGCCGGTGGCCCCCGCCCGCGAGTGGGTCGAGGAGCTGCGTGCCGCCCTGCCCGAGCTGCCGCGGGTGCGCCGCGCCCGGCTGCAGGCCGAGTGGGGCCTGTCCGACAAGGACATGCAGTCCGTCCTCAACGCCGGTGCGGTGGGGCCGATCCAGGAGACCATCGCGGCCGGGGCCCCGGCCGACCAGGCCCGCAAGTGGTGGATGGGCGAGCTGGCCCGCCGGGCCAACGAGACCGGCACCGAGCTGAGCGAGCAGCCGATCACCCCGGCGCAGGTCGCCCGGGTCGCCGCGCTGGTCGCCGAGGGCAAGCTGAACGACAAGCTGGCCCGCCAGGTCATCGAGGGCGTGCTGGCCGGCGAGGGCGAGCCGGACGAGATCGTCGAGAAGCGCGGCCTGGCCGTGGTGTCGGACGACTCCGCGCTGGGCGCCGCCGTGGACCAGGCCATCGCCGAGAACGAGGGCATCGCCGCCAAGATCCGCGACGGCAAGGTCCAGGCAGTGGGCGCGCTGGTCGGCGCGGTCATGAAGGCCACCCGCGGCCAGGCGGACGCCGCCCGCGTGAAGGATCTGATCCTGGAGCGGCTCGCCGCAGAAGGACAGTAGGCACAGCCTGGAGAAGCGGGGCGTGTCCGCCTGAGCGGGCCCTTCCCAGGGCACCTAGGCTGTCAACCCTGCCTTCCTAAGGCATCTAAGGCATCTAAGGCCCTCTAAGTAAGGCCTAAGGCCCGGTCTCACCTCTGTAATGGGGTGAGGCCGGGCCTTGAACCTTTTCCGGAGCCCGATCTAAGGCATCCGGGCCCCGGAAGATCGGGCACGCTCCCGATGCCCCACCCCCCACTGGGAGAGGAAGCTCTTACTCGTCAGCGAAACGCAGTGAGACCCACAAGGGGAACCGAAGTGATCGAGTACCAGACCTTCCAGCAACAGGCCCACGAGCTCGTGGCCCGCGCCGAGCACGAGCGACTGGTCCGCGAGGCCAAGCAGGCGAGCCGCCTGCGGCAGCGCCCGGTGGCCTCCCGCTTCCAGCGGCGCCCCGTGCGTCGGCCCGAATGCTGACGGTCCGGCACCAGGGCGGTGCCGACGGAGTTCCGGAGGGGGAGACGCGAGTGAGCGTCTCCCCCTCCGGGCGTTCGCCAGGGGAGATAACCCCTCGGCCGGTCCCCACCGGCTATGGCATGCTCGCCTCCATGCAGCAGATATCGGTCAGCCCCGTCTTCGTCGGCCGTGGCAGCGAGATCACCGAACTGACCGACGCGCTGCGCCGGGCGGGCACCGGCAGTCCGCAGGCCGTGCTGATCGGAGGCGAGGCCGGCGTCGGCAAGACCCGGCTGCTGGAGGAGTTCCTGGAGCGCGCCGCCGACCGGGGAGCGGTCACCTCGCTCGGCAGCTGTCCGGAGGTCGGCGCCGAAGGCCTGCCGTACGCGCCGCTGGCCGCCGCGCTGCGCCGGCTGCACCGCTCGCTGGGCACCGACTTCGAGGCCGCCGCGGCCGGCAGCGAGGGCCACCTCGCCCGCCTGCTCTCCGAGTTCGGCGAGGCGGACGGCGAACCCAACGACGAGTACGGCCGGGCCCGGCTGTTCGAGCACACCGCGAGGCTGTTCGAACGGCTCGGCGCGGAACGTACCCTCGTCCTCGCCGTCGAGGACCTGCACTGGTCGGACCGCTCCACCCGCGAACTGCTCGCCTTCCTGGTGCGCACCCTGCACCGCTCCCGGGTACTGCTGGTCGCCACCTACCGCAGCGACGACCTGCACCGCCGGCACCCGCTGCGCCCCTTCCTCGCCGAGCTCGAACGGCTGCGCACCGTCCAGCGGTTGGAGCTGGCGCGGTTCGACCGCCGCGAGGTGGCCGCGCAGCTGGCCGGCATCCTCGGCACCGCCGCCCCCGACCGCCAGCTGGTGGACCGGATCCACCGCCGTTCGGAGGGCAACCCCTTCTTCGTCGAGGAACTGGCCACGGCCTTCCAGGACGGCTTCGGCGCCGGGCTGACGGACTCGCTGCGGGACATCCTGCTGGTGCGGGTCGAGGGCCTGGACGAGGAGGCCCAGCGGGTGGTGCGGATCGCCGCCGAGGGCGGCTCGCACGTCGAACACGCCCTGCTGGCCGCCGTCCTGGACGACGACGAGGAGGCGCTGATCGAGGCGCTGCGCTCGGCGGTCGGCGCCAACATCCTGCGCCCGGACAGCGAGGGCGAGGGCTACCGGTTCCGGCACGCCCTCGTCCGCGAGGCGGTCTCGGACGACCTGCTGCCCGGCGAACGCCACCGGATCAACCGCACGTTCGCGCTCGCCGTCGAGGCCCACCCGCAGCTGCTCTCCTCCGACGCGCTGCCCGCCCGGCTGGCCAACTACTGGTACCACGCGCACGATCCGGCCCGCGCCCTGCCGACGGCCCTGGACGCCGCCCGGGCGGCCCGCCGCCGCAACGCCTTCGCCGAGCAACTGGGCATGCTGGAGCGGGCCCTGGAGCTGTGGGACATGGTCTCCGAGGAGGTGCTGGCGCACACCCTGCGCCCGTACGACTGGGCCGAGACCTACCCGCCCGGCTCCTGCGACCACAGCGCCGCCGACGAGGAGTGCGACCGGATCCAGCTGGAGGACGTGCTGGCCGAGGCGGTGGTCGCGGCCCGGCGCACCGGCGACCGCGAGCGCGGCCTGAGCCTGGCCAAGCGCGGGCTTCGGCTGGTCGACGAGACGGTGCACCCGGTGCGCGCGGCCTGGTTCCGGATCAACCGGGCCCGGATGCTGGGCAGCCTGCGCCGCTCCGGCGACGAGGAGGAGATCGGCCACGCGCTGCGGCTGGTGGCCCAGCTGCCGCCGTCCGCCGTCCAGGCCGAGGTGCTCGCGCTCGGCGCCGGCTCGGCGATGCTCAAGAAGCCCGGCCCCGAACACCTCGAACTTGCCGAGCGGGCGATCCGGATCGCCCAGGAGGTCGGCGCGCACTCGGTCGAGGTGCACGCCCGGATGACCCTCGGCGGCCTGCGCTACGACGTGCACGGCGACGCCGAGGGCGGCCTGGCCGAGCTCGCCGGGGCGGTCGAGCGGGCCCGCCGGCTGGGCGTGCCCGACCTGCTGCTGCGCGGCATCAACAACCTGGCCAGCATGCAGCGCGGCCTGGGCCGGCCCGAGGACACCGTCCGGCTGGCCCGCGAGGGCCTGGAGTTCGCGGACGGCAACGGCCTGCTGCGCAACATCGGCACCATCCTGACCGGCAACCTGGTCGAGGCGCTGACCGACCTCGGGCGGGTCCAGGAGGCCGCCGAGGTGCTCGCCGCCTGCGAGCTGACCAGCCTCAGCGGCACCCACGCCGAGTTCCTGGACCGGATGCGCGGCGAACTCGCCCTGCTCCGGGGCGACCTGCCCACCGCGGCGACCATGCTGGCGCAGGCCCGGGCGGCCAACCGGGTCGGCCAGGTCCAGCACAGCGTGCCGATCAGCCGGCTGGCGGTGCGGCTCGCCGCGCTCGGCGGCCGGCCGCTGGAGGCCCGGGCCGAACTGCTCGCCGCACTGTCGGAGGAGGGGCGCCTCGGCCACGAGTCCGACGTCTACCCGCTGCTGGCCGAGGCCGCCGGGGTGGAGGCGGACACCCGGGGCCTGCCGGAGGCCGACGCGGGCCGGGGCGAGGCGCTGGCCGCCATCGGTGCGGCCGCCGGGCGGCTTCGGCCCCGGGCGCCGCTGCACCACGGCTGGGCCCGGCTGCTGGAGGCCGAACTGGCCCGTGCCGAGGGCGCCGACACCCCGGACCAGTGGGGTGCCGTGGTCGAGGCGCTGCGGCCGACCGGTCTGCCGTACCCGCTGGCGCTCGCCCTGCTGCGGGCCGGTGAGGCCGAGGTGCTGGCCGGGCGGCGCGAGGACGGGGCCGAACTGCTGCGCGAGGCGGCCGAACTGGCGGCCGTCCGGGAGGACCGGACGCTGGGGGCGCAGATCGCGGGCCTCGCCGAGCGGGCCGGGCTGAGCCTCGCCCCCGCCGAGCGGGCGGCGGCGGAGCCGGCTCCGGCCGCGGCCGTCGGGGACTCCTTCAACCTCACCCCCCGTGAGCGGGACGTGCTCCGGTTGCTCGCGCGCGGCTGGACCAACCGGCAGATCGCCGAGGAACTGTACATCTCTCCGAAGACCGCGAGCGTGCACGTCTCCAACATCCTGGGCAAGCTCGCGGTCGGCGGCCGGGGCGAGGCGGCCGCGCTGGCGCACCGGCTGCGGCTGTTCCCGGACGATCAGGCCCTGTCAGGCCGCTGAGACCGGGCCCCGCCGCCGGGCCCGGAGCACCGCCCCGCCACCGCCCCGCCACCGCTCCCGGTGGCGGGGCGCCGCCGTGTGCTCCCGTGCGCGCCGCGTGAGCCCCCGGCCGCGCGCCGCCGCCAACCGGGCCGATCCGCCGGAATCGGGGGTATTTCCCCACCTCTGCGCCATTACTCTAAGTTGAGTGTGCGTGTCATTGAGTGACGGAATTGGTGTAGGGTCCATTTTGGGAGCATCGGTGCGGTGCGGCGGCCGGCAGGCCGCCCACCCCCTGGGCCACCGTCCTGACGGGGCGCCAGGCCACCGCGTACGGCTGAGAGGTGCGCGTCCGGTGGCCCGTGGCCGGGGCGCGAGGCCCCGGGCCGGAGGGGGAGAGGCCGAGTGAGCTCCACCGATACGGTGCTGCCCGAAGCCGGACGCCCGGGTGCACCACCCGCCGACGCGTCCGCCGCCGGGGCGGTTCCCGCACCCGCCCGCCGCGGCCCGCTGCGTCGGCTCCGGGAGAGCCGCGCGCTGCCCGGACTCGTCCTGGGCGGGCTCTGCCTGGCCTACGCCATGGGCGCCACCGCCGGCTGGGGATCCCGCCAACTATCCATCTTCATGGGCGACTTCGGCCTGTCCGCGGCGGCCCTGGCGGCCGCCCTGTCCTGCCTGGTGTACGGCTGCACCGTCGGCGGGCACGCCCGCCCGGCCTGGCTGCTGTTCGGCCTCTCCTCTCTCATGGTCGCCTGCGGCAACGGCACCTGGGGCTGGTACGAGCTGGTCGTGCGCACCCCGCTGCCGCGGGACTCGCTCGCCGAGTACGCCTTCCTGCTGTTCGCCCCGCTCGCCATCACCGGCGTCCTGGTGCTCGCCCAGCGCCCGCGCTCCGCGGCCGGCTGGCTCTGCCTGCTGCTCGACGGCTGGCTGATCGCCGGCTCGCTGTTCACCCTCAGCTGGAGCCTGGCGCTCGGCCGGATCGCCGCCGGCGAGGACTGCTCCCCGCTGCGGCTGGCCCTCAACCTGGCCTACCCGGTGCTGGACATCCTGCTGGTCAGCCTGGTGGTCGGGCTGCGCTTCGGCGGCCGGGACGGCAACCGGGCGGCGGTGCACACCGCGATGCTGGCGCTCGCCGTCACCGTGCTGTGCGACGCCCTGTTCACCTCCCCGGAGCTGCGCAGCAGCTACCACTCCGGCGAACTGCTGGACGCCGGCTGGTTCTCCGGCAGCCTGCTGCTGGCCTGGGCGCCGTGGTCGGTGCGCTGGCGCCGCCCGCTGCGCGAGCACCCCTCGGCCGGCGGCCTGCCGCGCCGCCGGGTGGCCACCACCTTCAGCGCGCTCACGCCGTACGCCGCCGCCGCGGTCTGCACCGCCGGAATCCTCTACAACGCCCTCGGCGGGCGCGAGTTGGACCGCGTGGTGGCCGCGGCCGCGTGCACCGTCGGGTTGGCACTGATCCTCAGGCAAGGCGTGATGCTGCTCGACAACCTGTCGCTGGCCCAGGAACTCGCCCACAAGGAGTCGCACTTCCGCTCCCTGGTGCAGGGGTCCAGCGACGTCATCATGATCGCCGGCGCCAACGGCGTGCTCTCCTACGTCTCCCCGGCCGCGCTCGGCGTGTACGGGCGGGACCCGGAGGAGCTGGTCGGCGGCAACCTGCTGGACCTCGTCCACCCGGAGGACGTGGACCGGGTGCTCTCCGAGGTCCGCCGCTACCTCGCACGGATCCGGCTCACCGCCCACCGCGTCCCGGCCACCGCCGAGCCCTCCGCCCGGGTGGAGTGCCGGATCAGCTCCGGCGACGGCGAGTGGCTGCACGTCGAGTCCACGGTCAGCCGGCACCGCGACGGGCTGCTGCTCAACAGCCGGGATGTCACCGAACGCGTCATGCTGCAGGCCCAGTTGCAGCACAACGCCTTCCACGACCCGCTCACCGACCTGCCCAACCGGGCGCTGTTCACCCAGCGGCTGCGGGCCGCCCTCGGCGCCCGGGGCCAGCAGGGCGGCACCGGCGCCGGGATCGCCGTACTCTTCCTCGACCTGGACGGCTTCAAGGCGGTCAACGACTCCGCCGGGCACCAGGTCGGCGACGAGCTGCTGGTGCAGGCCGCCCGCCGGCTGCAGGGCGCCGTCCGCTGCGGGGACACCGTCGCCCGGTTCGGCGGCGACGAGTTCGCCGCCCTGGTCTGCGGCCCGCTCGGCCGCCTCCAGGTCCAGGAGCTGGCCGAACGGCTGCGCGTGGCGCTCTCCGAGCCGTACTGGATCGGCGGCGCCGAACTCGGTGTCGCCGCCAGCATCGGCATCGCCTTCGGCACCCCCGAACGCGGCCCCGCCGCCGACCCCAGAGCCGCCGCCGACGAGCTGATGCGCAACGCCGACCTCGCGATGTACCGGGCCAAGTCCGAGGGCAAGGGCCGGGTGGTGCTCTACACCCCCGCGATGCGGGCCGACCTGGAGCGCCGCACCGAGCTGGAGGAGCGGCTGAGACTGGCCGTCCGGGAGGGCGGCTTCACCCTGCTCCACCAGCCCGTGGTGGACCTCGCCGACGGCGCCGTGACCGGCGTCGAGGCGCAGGCCCGCTGGCGCTCGGCGGGCGGCCTGCTGCTCACCCCGGCCGAGTTCCTGCGCTCCGCCGAGCACGGCGACGCGGCGACCCGCTTCTCCCGCTGGCTGGTCCGCGAGGCGGTCGCCGCGGCCGCCGCCCGGCGCGGCCTGCACGGCCGGGGCCGGGGCGCGCCGGAGCCCGTCCCGGTCGCCGTTCGGCTCTCCGCCGAACGGCTCTGCTCGCCCGGCGTGTACGAGACGGTGGCCGCCGCGCTGCGCGACAGCGGGCTGTCGGCCGGCGAGCTGGTGATCGAGGTGGCCCGGATGGGGCCGGACTCGCTCGCCGACGAACTCGGCCGGCGGCTGGCCGCGCTGCGCCGGCTCGGCGTCTCCACCTGGCTGGCCGGCTACGGAGCGGGCAGCGGCTCGCTCGGCGCCCTCGCCCGGCTGCCCCTGGACGGCCTCAAGCTGGACCGCACGCTGGTCCAGGGCCTCGGCGAGTCCGGGCTCGCCCGTACGCTCGCCGGGCACGCCCTGCGGCTTGGCCGCGACCTCGGGATGGCCACCGCCGCGGAGGGCGTGGACCTGCCCCGCCAGGTCGCCGTGCTGCAGGAACTGGGCTGCGGGCAGGCCCAGGGCTCGGCCTTCGCGCCGCCGCTGGACGAACCCCGGTTGCGCCGCGCGCTGGCCCGCCGCGGCTACCCGCTGCCGAAGCAGCCGGGCCCGCTCTCCGCCCGCCGCGGCCACCCGGCCGCCGACACCCGGACGAGTGGCCGGCCGGACGCCGCACCGGGACGTGGCGTACGTCACCACGGCGGCTCTGACCTGCCCGAACACCGTGCCGTTACCGGTCCGGCCGGTGGTCCGCATGGCGAGACGGTCATCCCACCTGCTTGACACGCCACCCCGGACGGGAGGATGGTCGTTGCCATGCGCACCCGAATTCTCGTACTTGGCGGGCGCGTCGGCTGACAGGGCTCGCACGCCCTGCTCGTGACAGACCGACGCGCCACCCCTCGCATGCCCTTGGGCACGAGGGGTTTTTTGTTGCACTGACGCTGTTCCACCCCGCAAGACCCCTGGCCTCGACCGCCCGAGATCCTCCGAGTTGTCGGATTGAGCGGGACGATTGAGGCAGAGCCGGCGATCGACCCGGACCGGGACCCCACCCTCGCAGCACCGGGGCCCGCAGCCGGGTCGGCAAAACCCGAGAAGAGACAGGCAGATGACTGAGCACGCCGCATCCCCCCGCCGCGGGGACAACCCGGCCGCCAACGCTCCCGCTCCCCAGCACGTCGTCGAGACCATGACCGGCGCCCAGTCGCTCATCCGCTCCCTGGAGGCCGTGGGCGCGGACACCGTCTTCGGCATTCCGGGCGGGGCCATCCTTCCCGCGTACGACCCGCTGATGGACTCCGCCAAGGTGCGCCACATCCTGGTCCGGCACGAGCAGGGCGCCGGCCACGCCGCCACCGGGTACGCCCAGGCCACCGGCAAGGTCGGGGTCTGCATGGCCACCTCCGGCCCGGGCGCGACCAACCTGGTCACCCCGATCGCCGACGCCTACATGGACTCCGTGCCGATCGTCGCGATCACCGGGCAGGTCTCCTCCAAGGCGATCGGCACCGACGCCTTCCAGGAGGCGGACATCTGCGGCATCACGATGCCGATCACCAAGCACAACTACCTGGTCACCGACCCGGCCGAGATCCCCCGGGTGATCGCCGAGGCCTTCCACATCGCCGCGACCGGCCGCCCCGGCCCGGTCCTGGTCGACATCGCCAAGGACGCGCTGCAGGCGACCACCACCTTCCGCTGGCCGGTCGAGGCGGCCCTGCCCGGCTACCGCCCGGTCACCAAGCCGCACGCCAAGCAGATCCGCGAGGCCGCGAAGATGCTGGTCAGCGCGAAGCGCCCGGTGCTGTACGTCGGCGGCGGCGTGATCAAGGCGCAGGCCACCGCCGAGCTGCGGATCCTGGCCGAGCTGACCGGCGCCCCGGTGGTCACCACCCTGATGGCCCTCGGCGCCTTCCCGGACAGCCACCCGCTGCACCTGGGCATGCCGGGCATGCACGGCTCCGTCCCGGCCGTCACCGCCCTGCAGAAGTCCGACCTGCTCTTCACCCTCGGCGCCCGCTTCGACGACCGCGTCACCGGCAAGCTGGACAGCTTCGCCCCGTACGCCAAGGTCGTCCACGCCGACATCGACCCGGCCGAGATCGGCAAGAACCGCCCGGCGGACGTGCCGATCGTCGGCGACGCCCGCGAGGTGCTCGCCGACCTGATCGTCGCCGTCCAGGCCGAGTTCGACGCCGGCCACAAGGGCGACTACGCCGAGTGGTGGGAGAAGCTCGACGAGTGGAAGAAGACCTACCCGATCGGCTACGAGCCGGCCCCCAACGGCCAGCTCTCGCCGCAGCAGGTCATCGAGCGGATCGGGCAGCTGGTCGGCCCGGAGGCGATCTACGCCGCGGGCGTGGGCCAGCACCAGATGTGGAGCTCGCAGTTCATCCGGTTCGAGAAGCCCGGCACCTGGCTCAACTCCGGCGGCGCCGGGACCATGGGCTACGCCGTCCCGGCGGCGATGGGCGCCAAGGCCGGCAGCCCGCAGACCCCGGTCTGGGCCATCGACGGTGACGGCTGCTTCCAGATGACCAACCAGGAACTGGTCACCTGCGCCCTGAACGGCATCCCGATCAAGGTCGCGGTCATCAACAACGGCTCGCTGGGCATGGTCCGGCAGTGGCAGACGCTGTTCTACAACCAGCGCTACTCCAACACCGTGCTGCACGCCGGCCCGGGCCACGACGGCATCGAGCCGCCGGCCCAGGGCACCCGGATCCCCGACTTCGTCCTGCTGTCCGAGGCGATGGGCTGCGTGGGCCTGCGCTGCGAGCGCCCCGAGGACCTCGACGCCGTCATCAAGCAGGCGATGGAGATCAACGACCGCCCGGTCGTCATCGACTTCATCGTCCACCAGGACGCCATGGTCTGGCCGATGGTCGCGGCCGGGACCAGCAACGACGAGATCCAGTTCGCCAAGGGCGTTCGTCCCGACTTCGGCGACGACTCCGACTGACCGGGCCCGCCCGCCCGTCGCCCGCCGCCACCCTTCTCGGGACCGGCCACGCCGGACCCCTCTTGTGCGACTGAGGAACCACATGTCCAAGCACACCCTCTCCGTCCTGGTCGAGAACAAGCCCGGCGTGCTCGCCCGCATCGCCTCGCTGTTCTCCCGTCGGGGCTTCAACATCGACTCCCTCGCCGTCGGCCCGACCGAGCACCCGGACGTGTCCCGGATGACGATCGTGGTCAACGTCGAGGACCTCCCGCTGGAACAGGTCACCAAGCAGCTCAACAAGCTCGTGAACGTGATAAAGATCGTCGAACTCGACCAGGCCGCTGCGATCCAGCGGGAACTGGTCCTGGTGAAGGTCCGCGCCGACAACGAGACCCGGTCGCAGATCGTCGAGATCGTCCAGCTCTTCCGTGCCAAGACCGTCGACGTGTCGCCCGAAGCGGTGACCATCGAGGCCACCGGCAGTTCGGACAAGCTGGAGGCCATGCTCCGGATGCTGGAGCCTTACGGCATCAAGGAGTTGGTCCAGTCAGGCCTGGTCGCCATCGGCCGCGGCGCCCGTTCGATCACCGACCGGTCGCTGCGCGCCCTGGACCGCAGCGCGTAAACAGCGCCAGGCGGCGACCCCGCCCGACTCGCCAAACCGTCTCAAACCCTGAAGCAAAGACCCCACACCCGCCGGGACCGCATACGGTGAACACCGCGAACCCGGCACCATGATGCAAGGAGATGTGCCCCCGTGGCCGAGCTGTTCTACGAAGACGACGCCGACCTGTCCATCATCCAGGGCCGCAAGGTCGCGGTCATCGGCTACGGCAGCCAGGGCCACGCCCACGCGCTGTCCCTGCGCGACTCGGGCGCGGACGTCCGGGTCGGCCTGAAGCCCGAGTCCACGTCCCGTGCCAAGGCGGAGGAGGCCGGCCTGCGCGTCGTCACCCCGGCCGAGGCCGCGGCCGAGGCCGACGTCATCATGATCCTGGTCCCGGACCCGATCCAGGCCGACGTCTACGCGGCCGACATCGCCCCGCACCTCAAGGCCGGCGACGCCCTGTTCTTCGGCCACGGCCTGAACATCCGCTACGGCTTCATCAAGCCCCCGGCGGACGTCGACGTCTGCATGGTCGCCCCGAAGGGCCCGGGCCACCTGGTCCGCCGCCAGTACGAGGAGGGCCGCGGCGTCCCGGCGATCGTCGCCGTCGAGCAGGACGCCTCGGGCAACGCCTTCGCCCTGGCGCTGTCGTACGCCAAGGGTCTGGGCGCCACCAAGGCCGGCGTCATCAAGACCACCTTCACCGAGGAGACCGAGACCGACCTGTTCGGTGAGCAGGCCGTCCTCTGCGGTGGTACCGCCGCCCTGGTGAAGGCCGGGTTCGAGACCCTGGTCGAGGCCGGCTACCAGCCGGAGATCGCCTACTTCGAGTGCCTGCACGAGCTGAAGCTCATCGTCGACCTGATGTACGAGGGCGGCCTGGAGAAGATGCGCTGGTCGGTCTCCGAGACCGCCGAGTGGGGCGACTACGTCACCGGCCCGCGGATCATCACCGACGCCACCAAGGCCGAGATGAAGAAGGTCCTCGCCGAGATCCAGGACGGCACCTTCGCCAACAACTGGATCGCCGAGTACAAGGCGGGCCTGCCCAAGTACAACGAGTACAAGAAGGCCGACGAGGACCACCTGCTGGAGACCACCGGCAAGAAGCTGCGCTCGCTGATGAGCTGGGTCAACGAGAAGGCCTGAGCCTTCCCCGCCCCCCCTTTTGTAACGCCCTTGTACAAGTAGGCTGCTCTCGTCCGGGTGATTTCGCCGGACGGGAGCAGCCTGGCACCCAGCCCGTCGATACACTTCCGAGTGCGCGTCAGGCCCACAGCGTCGTGCGTCTACCTACGCGGCATGCCACCTTCCCCCGCCCTTCCACGCCACCTTCGTGCCGGGGGAACCGCAGAGTTAAGGACACACTGTCGTGAGCACTGTGACATCCAAGACCGCCGTCGTTCTGATCGCCGAAGAGCTGTCGCCCGCCACCGTCGACGCCCTCGGCCCCGACTTCGAGATCCGCCACTGCAACGGTGCCGACCGCACCGAGCTGCTCACCGCGATCGCCGACGTCGACGCGATCCTGATCCGCTCCGCCACCAAGGTCGACGCCGAGGCGCTGGCCGCCGCCCGCAAGCTCAAGGTGGTCGCCCGCGCCGGCGTCGGCCTGGACAACGTGGACGTCGCCGCCGCCACCAAGGCCGGCGTGATGGTCGTCAACGCGCCGACCTCCAACATCGTCACCGCCGCCGAGCTCGCCTGCGGCCTGCTGATCTCCGTCGCCCGCAACATCGCGCCGGCCAACGCCGCGCTCAAGCAGGGCGAGTGGAAGCGCAACAAGTACACCGGCGTCGAGCTGAGCGAGAAGACCCTCGGTGTCGTCGGCCTCGGCCGGATCGGCGTCCTGGTCGCCCAGCGGATGTCCGCGTTCGGGATGAAGATCGTCGCGTACGACCCCTACATCCAGGCCGCCCGCGCCGCGCAGATGGGCGTCAAGTTGGTCACCCTGGAGGAGCTGCTGGAGGTCTCGGACTTCATCACCGTCCACCTCCCCAAGACCCCCGAGACCATCGGCCTGATCGGCGACGAGGCGCTGCACAAGGTCAAGCCGACCGTGCGCATCGTCAACGCCGCCCGCGGCGGCATCGTGGACGAGGAGGCGCTCGCCGCCGCGCTGCGCGAGGGCCGGGTGGCCGGCGCGGGCCTGGACGTGTACGCCAAGGAGCCGTGCACCGACTCCCCGCTGTTCGCCTTCGACAACGTGGTCGCCACCCCGCACCTGGGCGCCTCCACCGACGAGGCGCAGGAGAAGGCCGGCATCGCGGTCGCCAAGTCGGTGCGCCTCGCGCTGGCCGGCGAGCTCGTACCGGACGCCGTGAACGTCCAGGGCGGCGTGATCGCCGAGGACGTCCGTCCGGGCCTGCCGCTGGCCGAGAAGCTCGGCCGGATCTTCACCGCGCTGGCCGGCGAGGTGGCCGTCCGGCTCGACGTCGAGGTCCGCGGCGAGATCACCCAGCACGACGTCAAGGTGCTCGAACTGTCCGCGCTGAAGGGCGTGTTCGAGGACGTGGTGGCCGAGACGGTGTCCTACGTCAACGCCCCGCTGTTCGCCCAGGAGCGCGGCGTCGAGGTCCGCCTGACCACCTCCAGCGAGAGCCCCGAGCACCGCAACGTGATCACCGTGCGCGGCACGCTCGCGAACGGCGAGGAGATCGCCATCTCCGGCACGCTGGCCGGCCCCAAGCAGACCCAGAAGATCGTCGGCGTGGACGCCTTCGACGTGGACGTGGCGCTCACCGACCACATGGCCTTCTTCAAGTACGAGGACCGCCCCGGCGTGGTCGGCGTGCTCGGCCGCCACCTCGGCGACGCGGGCATCAACATCGCCGGCATGCAGGTCGCCCGCGACGGCGGCGGCGCGCTGGCCTCCATCACCGTGGACAGCGAGATCCCGCAGGACGTGCTGACCGTGATCGCCGCCGAGATCGGCGCCCGCTTCGCGCGCTCGGTCGACCTGGGCTGACGGGTCCCCCGCCCGCGCAGGGCCCGGACCGCCGTAGGACGGCGGTCCGGGCCCTGTTGCGTTCCGCCGGGTGACTGCCGTCTCAGATAGTAGGAAATCCAAGTATTCGTGCAGACACGGCCGGGACGGGGTCGTACCGTGGAAGAGCCATACGGTGTGCCGCCCCTGTAGCCAGGGCGCGCGGCCCGTGTGCGCGTGCGCCCTCACGGGCAGGCGATCCCTGCCCCCGCGCTCCTTCCCTCCCACCCTCCCGGGGGGGGGGGGGGGGGGGCGCCGCCCCCGGGGGCGGGCGGGGGGGCGACCCCCCGCCCAAACACCCACGCCCCCCCCCGCCCCCCCGCGGCCCCCGCGGGCCGCGCTCCGGGGGGGGCCGGCGGTCGTCCGGTGCGCGCGGCATCAGGCCCCGCGCCGCGTCAGGCCTTGTGCGAGGACTCCAGGTGCGCGAAGACCACCACGTTGTCCAGGTAGTCCCGCTTCTTCTTGTCGTACGTGCCGCCGCAGGTGATCAGCCGGAGCTGGGCGTCGGGCGTCTTGCCGTACACCTTCTGGTCGGGGAAGGCGTCCTTGGCGAAGGTCTCCACCGAGTCCACGGTGAAGACGGCGACCGTGCCGTCGGCGCGGCTCACCTCGACCTTGTTGCCGGGCAGCAGCAGGCTCAGCAGCAGGAACACCGCCGGGCCCTTGGTGGTGTCCACGTGCCCGGCGACGACCGCGCTGCCGCGTTCGCCGGGGGTCACGCCGCCGCGGTACCAGCCGACCAGGTTCTTGTCGTCCGGCGGCGGCGCGTTGAGCTGGCCGGCCGCGTTGAGGGTCAGCTCGGTGAACGGCGCGTCCACGGCGATCTGCGGGATCCGCAGCCGGGTCGGCTTGGAGGCCTTGAGCGGGGGCACCCCCGGCGCGGCCGCCGCCGCGGGCGGCGGGGAGGCGGCGGCCGGCGGCCCCGGTACGGCCGAGGCGGTGGCCGCCGGGGGAGCGGCCTGGGTGGCCGCCGTGTCGGTGCTCGGCCCGGTGTCCACCGAGTTGTAGATCAGCAGCAGACCGACCGCTGCCGCGCCCATCCCGGCGCGCAGCAGCCGGGGCATTCCAGAGGCGGGACCACCCGTCATTCCTGTCCTCCGCTCAACCGGTTCCGAACGGCCCGCCGCCCCCGGTGCGCCCCGCCCCGGCCGGGGTGGGGCGCCCGGAGGCGACGGAAGCAGCGCGTCGGGCGTCAGGCGACCGCGCCGGAGGCGCGGCGGCCGCGGCGCAGGGCGTAGGCACCGGCCCCGAGGCCGCCGAGCAGCAGCACCGCGCCGGAGGCGAGCCCGCCGCCGGACAGCGACATACCGCCGCCACCGGTGTGCACGCCGCCGTGCGGGGTCTTGTGGTCCTCGTCCTTGGCCTCGGAGCCCTTGTGCTCCTCGCTCCCCTTGGACTCGCTCCCCTTGGACTCGCCGCCCTTGGACTCCGAGCCCTTGGAGTCGGTGCCCTTGGAGTCGGAGCCCTTGTGCTCCTCGGTGCCCTTGGAGTCGGTGCCCTTGGAGTCGGTGCCCTTGGAATCGGTGCCCTTGTGGTCCTGGGTGGCGGCCGAGCCCATCGAGCTGTCATTGCCCTTCGTACTGTCGGCGGAGCCCTTGTCGGGCTTCTCCTGCTTCTCCTGCCAGGTGAGGTTCTTGCCCTGGTCGGCGGAGCCGTCGGCATAGGCCATGGGAGCACCGGCGGTGAGGACGGCGGCGACGGCCGCCGCGGCGAGCAGCGTGCGTGCAGAACGCATGAGGATGATCCTTCCGGCGCGCGGACCGCGACTGCCGACACGGTGCCGGGCAAGGGGGCTCGCGGGGGGTGCGCCTGATCCACCGTCAACCACGGTGCGGCCGCCTGCCACCGGAGCGTGGCAGCGCCGGTGCGGACTGTGCGCCCTTCGGGTGGAGTCCCGGGTGTGTTCACCCGGCTGGCCGGGCGATCCGGGTGAATCCGCGCCGGGACCGGGGGCCGGGTGTCGAGGGGAGGGTGTCGGGGCCGGATGTCGGGGCCGAGGGACCGGGGGTGGGAGTGGGTTCCCGGACCGCCGGGAAGCGCAATGGGCCCGCCCCCGGCACACGGCCGGGGGCGGGCCCATCGGGAACGCCGGGTTCAGCGCTCCCAGCGGTAGAACTCGCGCGCCATCGCGTCCTTCGGCTCGCGCCAGGTGGCCGGGTCGTAGGCCTGGACGAAGGCGGTCAGGCGGTCGCTGACGGACCGGAACTCCGGGTGCCCGATGACCTTGGCGACCGCCGGGCCCGGCGGACGGTCGGCCTCGATCAGGTGGAGGTAGACGTCGCCGAACTGGAAGAGGCTGCGGCCGGTGACGCCGATCAGGTGCGGCAGTTCGCCCTGGTCGGACTCGGCGAACACCTCGGCGATGTCCGGCGCCGCCTCGGGCTTCATCCGGGCGACGATCAGCGCCCGGTGCGCGCCGCTCACAGCTCCGCCGCCCGCTTCTCGACCTTCTCGCGGATCAGCTGCATCTGGATCCGGGAGTTCTTGTTGATGTGGTTGACCATGCCGTTGTCGTCGACCGGCGCGGTGGGCTTCATCGCGAAGTCCTGGATCCAGCGCATCCTGGTGCCGGCCGGGACCTCCGCGTACTCCCAGCGGATGTCCATGAACTCGAACGGGCCGGGCTCGACCCGGCGGGCGCGCACCGCGAGCGAGGACTTGTCGGTGGTGCGCTCGGAGACCCAGCTCCACACCTGGCCGTTCTCGTCCGGGTGCATGGTGAGCCGGAACTGCACGCGGTCGCCGTCGCGCTCCAGGACCTCGACCGAGGCGTACTCGCTGAACAGGTCCGGCCAGTTCTCCAGGTCGTTGGTGATCTCCCAGACCAGGTCGAGCGGCGCGGCGATGACGATCTCGTTGTCGGTGTGTCCGGGCATCTCAGGCACCAGCCTTCGCGGAGAGGGAGGAGTTGACCAGCTCGATGAACTCGGCCGGGGTCTTGGCGGACTCGGCGCCGGAGGTGACCTTGAGGCCGTGCCGGTTCTCCAACTCGCCGACGACGCCGAGCAGTCCGAGCGAGTCGACGCCGAACGCGTCGAACTGCGCACCCGGCTGCTCCAGATCGCCCGGCTCCACGATGACGCCGGCCCGGGCCTGCAGCAGGGCGGCGAGCTCCGGATAGCTGAGGGTGTTGCTCACGGGGGTGTGTCCCTTCGAAGGTGTGACGGAGTGGTTCGGGAGGTTCAGGCCCGCTCGCCGCGCCGGAGCACCAGCGCGGAGTTGGAGCCCATCAGCCCGCGGCTGAGCACCAGGGCGGTGCGCAGCTCGGCCGGGCGGGCGCGGCCGGTCACCAGGGCGAGGTCGTGGCAGACCTCGGTGACGTTGGGGGTGGGCGGCAGCACGCCGTCCTCCATGGCCAGCACGGCGGCGGCCACGTCCAGCAGCGGGGCGCCGCAGTAGGCCCGTCCGGTGCCGGTCTTGGGCGCGGTGACCGGGACGCGCTCGGCGGCCGGGCCGAGCGCGTCGGCCAGCGCCAGCGCCTCCGCCCGGTCGGCGGCCGGGACGCCGAGGGCGTCCGCGAAGACCACGTCGATCTCCTCGGGTGCGATCCGGGCCTCGTCCAGCGCGATCCGGATCGCGGCGGCCAGCCCCTCGCGGGACTCCTCCCAGCGGGAGGCCCCGGTGAAGGTGGCGCCGTGCCCGGCCAGGTGCGCCCGGACGTTGGCGCCGCGGCGCCGGGCCGTCCGCTCGTCCTCCAGCATCAGCATCGCGCCGCCCTCGGCGGGGGCGAAGCCGCAGGCCCGCGCGGTGAACGGCAGGTAGGCCTCCTCGGCCCGTTCGGCCAGGCTGAGCTCGGGGTAGCCGAGCTGGCAGACCATCGAGTAGGGGGCCAGGGGGGCCTCGGCGGCGCCGACCACCACCGCGTCGGTGCCGCGCTCGATCGAGCGGGCCGCGTGCGCGAGGGCGTCCAGGCCGCCGGCCTCGTCGCTGGCGACGACTCCGCAGGGGCCCTTGTAGCCGCCGCGGATCGAGATCTGGCCGGTGCTGGCCGCGTAGAACCAGGCGATGGACTGGTACGGTCCGACGAACCTCGGTCCCTGGCCCCAGAGTTGCTGGAGTTCACGCTGGCCGAACTCGCCGCCGCCGGAGCCGGCCGCGGTCACCACGCCGACCGCGAAGGGCTGTTCGGGGTCTGGCCGGAAGCCGGCGTCCGCCACCGCCAGGTCGGCGGCGGCCATCGCGTAGTGCGTGAAGCGGTCGGTCTGCACCAGGTAGCGGTTGTCGATCGCCGACTGCGGCTCGAAGTCCCGTACCTGGCCCGCGATCCTGAGCGGCAGCTCGGTGCAGCCCTCGCGGGATATCCGGTCGAGGACGCTCACGCCCTGCCTGGTGGCCTTCCAGAAGGCGTCGGCCCCGACGCCGTTCGGCGCCACCACGCCGAGGCCGGTGACCACCGCCCGGCGGCCCTGCTGACGTGACGTCATGGAACTCACCCCGTTCTGTTGAGCACGACGGCGGACTGGAATCCGCCGAATCCGCTGCCGACCGAGAGGATGTGGCTCAGCGGCAGCTCGCGCGCGGTGCGCGGCACGTAGTCGAGGTCGCACTCCGGGTCCGGAGTCTCGTAGTTGGCGGTCGGCGGCACGACGCCGTGGGCGAGCGCCAGGGTGCAGGCGACGACCTCGATCGCGCCGATCGCGCCGAGCGAGTGGCCGACCATCGACTTGATCGAGCTCATCGGGGTCCCGAAGGCGTGCCCGCCCAGCGAGCGCTTGACCGCGGCGGTCTCGTGCCGGTCGTTCTGCTTGGTGCCCGAGCCGTGCGCGTTGACGTAGTCGACGTCGGTGCGGTCGACCCGGGCGTGGGCGAGCGCGTGGTCGATCGCCCGGGACATCTCCAGCCCCTCCTTGGTGAGGCCGGTCATGTGGTAGGCGTTGCCGAAGGTGGCGAAGCCGCCGACCTCGCCGTAGATCCGGGCGCCGCGGCGCCGGGCGTGCTCCAGTTCCTCCAGCACCAGGACGGCGCCGCCCTCGCCGAGGACGAAGCCGTCGCGCTCGGCGTCGAAGGGACGGGAGGCGTGCTGCGGGTCGTCGTTGCGCTCGCTGGTGGCCTTGATGGCGTCGAAGCAGGCGACGGTGATCGGCGAGATCGGGGAGTCGGAGGCGCCGGCGACGCAGATGTCGGCGCGGCCCTCCTCGACCGCCTGGAAGCCGTAGCCGATCGCGTCCAGGCCGGAGGTGCAGCCCGTGGAGACGGTCTGCACCGGGCCGCGGGCGCCGGTCCGCTCGGCCACCGCGGAGGCGAGCGTGCTGGGCGCGAAGGCCCGGTGCAGCTGCGGCTCCGCCTGTCGGTGGTCCACGTCCCAGCGTGCGCCGGCGGAGCTGACCAGGGCGTAGTCGTGTTCCAGCCGGGTGGTGCCGCCGACGGCGGTGCCGAGCGAGACGGCGATCCGCCAGGGGTTCTCGGCGGCGAGGTCCAGGCCGGCGTCGGCGATCGCCTCGTCGGCCGCGACCATCGCGAACTGGACGTAGCGGTCGGCCCGCTGGACGTCCTCCGGGCCCAGCCCGTGGGCCGCCGGGTCGAAGTCGACCTCGGCGGCGATCCGGGAGCGGAACCCGGTGGGGTCGAAGAGCGTGATGCCCCGGGTCGCGGTGCGGCCGGCCGTGAGGAGCTCCCAGAACGCCGGGACGCCGACCCCGCCGGGCGCGACCACACCGATCCCCGTGACGGCGACGCGCCGGGTCACGAGGCCACCTTGGCGTGTTCCGGCGGGCCGGAGGCGGCGGACTCCTCGGTGGTCACGTGGCCGAGGTCGGGGCGCGGGGCGAGCGGGCCGAGGTGGAAGACCATCCGGGCCTCGGTGTCGCCGACGTTGCGGAAGCGGTGGCGCATGTTGATCGGGATCATGAGGCCCTGGTCGGCCTTGAGCGGCCGGGTCTCCCCGTCCAGGTCGACCTCCAGCTCGCCGCAGACGACGAACACGAACTCCTCGGAGTACGGGTGGTAGTGCTCGCCGATCCGCTCGCCGGGCCGGACGATCGCCAGGCCCATGAAGCCACTGGTCGCCCCGCACGTGGTCGGGGTGAGCATGGTGCGGAGCTCGGCGCCGTGGCGGCGGTTCTCCGGAGCCTCGTCGACGTTGACGATCCGTGGGTACTGCGTGGTCATGATGGTCTTCCTCCGTGGAATCGACGTGGAGTTGACGTGGGGTGACGGAGCGTCAGTTGGCGTGGGGGTCGGCGGAGCTGCGGTCGGTGACGGGGTTCATGGCGCGGGCGGCGAGGAAGGCGCCGAGCCCGGTGACGGTGCGCAGGTCGCCCTGCGGGCCGAGGTCGAGCAGCCGGGCCAGCGCGGCCGCCTCCAGGTCGTCGGCCACGCCGAGGGCGGCGGCGGGGTCGGCTTCGGCCGGCACCCGCAGGTCGACCAGGCGCACCACCACGTCCTCGCGCTGGAAGACGGTGCCCGCCGCGACCGGCCCGGTCGGGTCGGCGGTGGCCAGGTTGTCGTGCCGGGCCAGCAGCTCGGCCACGGCCTGTCCGTTGCCCGGGCGGACGGGGTAGAGCACGGCGTGCCGGTGCATTCGGCCGGAGGCGGGGGAGCCGGCGATCGCCTGGTGCTTGGCGGGCAGCGCGGCCCTGGCGAAGAAGGCGCGGGCGGCCTGCGGGTCGCCCAGCTGGCGGGTCTCCTCCAGGTACGGGTTGATCGCCTCCTCGACGGCCCGCACCTCGGGCTGCATCGCCACGTGCCGCAGGGCGTCGCCCAGGTTGCCGACCACCTCGACGGCCCGTACCACCCGGTTGCCGTGCATGAACAGCGAGGTCCGCTGCAGCCGGGTGTGCTCGTCCACCTCGGCCCGGGGGGAGGCGTAGCCGGACAGGATCCTGGCCACCTCGGGCTCGCTGCCGGGCTTGACGGTGAAGGTCAGCGCGTGGCGGACCACGCCGTCCGGGCCCGGTTCGGCCTTCGGCGGGCCGACGTGGCCGGCCGGTGCGGTGCGCGGCAGGCCGGGCGGCACCTCCATCGGGGCGCGGGTGCCGGTCGAGCCGGCCGCCGAGGTCTCGCGCAGGACGGCGTAGCGCAGCGAGCGGAAGTTGTCGCTGACGCAGCCGTGCATCGGCTTGACCATCTCGCGGTGGGCCGGGCTGTCCACCCACTCCAGGAAGGTCTCCTGGTCCCGCCACTCGCTGGTGATCAGCCACTGGCGCGGGTCGTTGATCGACTGGCACAGCTGGTCGCTGACGTGGCCGGGGACCGAGGCCACCTGGTGGCGCAGCTGCTCGTAGACGTCGAGGAAGCGCTGCTGGGCGCCGTCCTGGATCTCCAGCATCAGCACCACCCGCAACCGGGAGTCGGACTCGTCCTGCTGCTTCGGCTGGGGTTCGGACAGAGTTGTCATGATCCACTTTCTGCTCTGGGTCGCACGCTGCGGGCCGTGTCGGCCGTGTCGGCCGCGCCCGGCGGGTGCTTCCCGGCCTGGGAAGGGCGGTGCGACGGCGGTCGGGCCCGAGCGGTCGGCTCCAGGCCTGAGGTCGATCGTGGGCGGCGCACCGGGCGCGGCGCGAGATTTGCGGGCCATCCGGGCGAAGGGGCGGCACAGCCGGCCTCGGGCGGGGGATGGAAGAGCGGGGCCCCCGGCTGAGCGGGCCCGTCGAGGGCGGCGCCGAGCCCAGTAGCCGGGCCGCGGAATCCCGTTACAGGGCGGAGCAATTGATGAATCCGAAGATCGACGACCGGGTGCCGGTCCTGATCGTGGGCGGCTCGCTGGTCGGGCTGTCGGCCTCGCTCTTCCTGGGCCGACTCGGGGTCAGACACCTGCTGGTCGAGAAGCACGCCGACACCTCGCATCACCCGCGCGGCCGAGGCAACAACGTCCGCACCATGGAGCTGTACCGGGTGGCCGGGATCGAGCCGGCGATCCGCGAGGCGGCCTCGATCCTCGCGCCCAACCACGGCATCCTGCAGGCGCCCTCGCTGACCGGCGCCGAGCAGGAGTGGCTGTTCCGCGAGATCGACCCCGGCGGCCGGCTGGCCCGGTTCAGCCCCAGCTCGTGGTGCCTGTGCAGCCAGAACGACCTGGAGCCGGTGCTGCTGAGGGCGGCCCGCGACCTGGGCGGGGACGTCCGGTTCAGCACCGAGCTGATCTCCTTCGAGCAGGACGCCGACGGCGTGACGTCGGTGCTGCGCAGCAGGGAGAACGGCGAGGAGCGGGTGGTGCGCTCGGACTTCCTGATCGCGGCGGACGGCCCGCGCAGCCCGGTCCGCGAGCGGCTGGGCATCGGCCAGAGCGGCAAGGGCGAGCTCTTCCACAACGTGAGCATCACCTTCCGCGCCAAGCGGCTGGCCGAGGTGGTCGGCGACCGGCACTTCATCGCCTGCTACCTGACCAACCCGGAGGCGGACGGCGCACTGCTGCCGGTGGACAACCAGGAGGAGTGGGTCTTCCACGCCCCGTGGCACCCCGAGCACGGCGAGCCGCTGGAGGCCTTCACCGACGAGCGCTGCGAGCGGCACATCCGCACCGCCGTCGGCATGCCGGAGCTGGACGTCGAGGTGACCGGCCGGGCGCCCTGGCACGCCGCCGAGCGGGTGGCCGAGCGGTACGGCTCCGGGCGGGTCTTCCTGGCCGGGGACTCCGCGCACGAGATGTCCCCGACCGGCGCCTTCGGCTCCAACACCGGCATCCAGGACGCCCACAACCTGGCCTGGAAGCTCGCCGCCGTGCTGTGCGGCTGGGCCGGGCCGCGGCTGCTGGAGACGTACGGGCAGGAGCGGCGGCCGGTCGCCCAGGTGACCGGCGAGCGCGCCTCGGCCCGCTCCGCCGAGCACAGCCACCCGGGCTACGCGGTGGTGCCGGGCGTCGGGCGGCAGGCCGGGGTGCTGGCGGTGGCGCTCGGCTACCGCTACCCGGTCGGCGCGGTGGTCGGCACGGACCGGGCGGGCGCCGTCGTCCCCGAGCAGTTCGAGGTGGCGGGCGAGCCGGGCAGCCGGGCCCCGCACCAGTGGCTGCTGAGGGCGGGGGTCAGACTCTCCACGCTGGACCTGTACGAGCAGGCGATGGTGCTGCTCACCGGCCCCGAGGGCGGCGCCTGGCAGGCGGGCGCCCGGCGGGTCGCGGACCGGCTGGCCGTTCCGCTGGACGCCTACCGGATCGGTGACGGCGCCGAGGACGACCTGGCCCCGGAGCCGGGCTCGGACTTCGCCGCCCTGCACGGCATCGGCCCGCAGGGCGCGGTGCTGGTCCGCCCGGACGGCTTCGTCGCCTGGCGCTCGCCCGGCCCGGCGCTGGACCCGGAGGCCGAGCTGGGCACGGTGCTGCGGACGGTGCTGGGCCTCTGAGCACACGCGGAAGGGCCCGCCGGTGGCGGGAACGGCGGGGGCGTCCGCCTCAGTGGGTGGGGGGGGGGGGGGGGAGGGTACGGCCCCGGCCC